>NZ_CP172311.1:2882914-3216871 GCF_047946655.1 Leeuwenhoekiella sp. A2 | reverse complement strand
AATTATCTCAAGAAGAAGCCATTTCCGAAATCAAGAAAAATACCAGAAGATTTGCCAAGAGACAATTAACATGGTTTAGGAGAGATCAAACCATAAACTGGTTTGATTATGAAACTCCTTCTGAAGAAATTATAGAAATGATAAAAGAAAAAACGTCCCTCTAAAAAAAGGGACGTTTTAATTCTTACCACTTACTCATCTTCTTTTTTTACCACGAGTCTAAATCCTTCACCGTGAATGTTAAGTATCTCAACACTATCATCACGTTTAAGATATTTTCTAAGCTTGGCTATATAAACATCCATACTTCTTGAGGTGAAATAGTTATCATCTCTCCATATTTTTGTTAAGGCCAGCTCTCTTGGCATAAGATCGTTCTCATGCAATGCTAATAAGCGTAATAATTCATTCTCTTTAGGAGAAAGTTTATTAGGCTCTTCTTCTTTATATGTAAGAAAACGAAGCTTAGAATTCAGGTGAAAATTACCTATAACAAATTCAAATTGTTTGCTGTCTGCAACAGAATCTGTGGCTTTACGCATCATGATAGCTTTGATCTTCATAAGAAGAACTTCGCTGTCAAAAGGTTTGTTTAGATAATCATCTGCTCCTACTTTGTACCCTTTTAGCACATCTTCTTTCATCGCCTTAGCGGTTAAAAAGATAATAGGTACATCTTCATTTTTCTCTCTTATTTCTTTGGCAAGTGTAAAACCATCTTTATATGGCATCATAACATCAAGAATACAAAGGTCAAAGTCGTCTTTTTTAAACTTCTCAAATCCTTCCATTCCATTCTTTGCATGTGTGACATCGTAGTCGTTCATTGACAGATAGTCCTTAAGAACTGTCCCGAAGTTGGGATCATCTTCTACCAATAAGATTTTTTTGTTTTCTGTTTCCATGAGTTTATGATATTAGTGGTAATTTAATAGTAAAAGTACTGCCCTTGCCTTTTTCACTTTGTACCCAGATCTCTCCCGAGTGATCTTCTATGATACGTTTAGCATAAGCCAGACCGAGACCGTGCCCTTTAACGTTATGAATATCGCCAGTATGCTCGCGATAGAATTTTTCAAATATTTTCTTTTGTACAGCTTTTGTCATTCCGTCACCCTGATCTTTAATTTTAACCAGAATGAAATTCTTTAAATTTTCAGTATAAATGTCAATCTTAGGCGCTTCTGATGAATATTTTACCGCGTTATCTAATATGTTAACGATAACATTAGTAAAATGCGATTCATTAGCTAAAATGGACGATTTTAATGCACCGTAGTGCGTTTTTACATACCCATTTCTATCTTCTACAATTAGCTCGATATGCGTAACTGCATCATCAATAATGTCATGCAACTTCAAACGCTCTTTCTTTATATCTAACTGATTACGTTCAAGTTTAGAAATACGCAATACATTCTCAACCTGAGCATGCATTCTTTTATTCTCATCTCTTATCATGCCCAGATAGCGATTAAGAGATTCAGGATTTGCCCCAATTTTAGGATTCTTAATAGCATCAAGAGCCAGATTTAT
The DNA here is from genome assembly GCF_047946655.1 of Leeuwenhoekiella sp. A2. GTDB lineage: Bacteria > Bacteroidota > Bacteroidia > Flavobacteriales > Flavobacteriaceae > Leeuwenhoekiella. The sequence continues at coordinate 3,215,335 of NZ_CP172311.1, read as the reverse complement.
TGTGGCGATTGGAGTTTTAAACTCGTGCGTCATATTATTGATAAAATCTGTCTTGATCTGCGAGATCTGCCTTTGCTTTATCAATTGTTGCAGCGCGCTTGAGTAAGCAACTACAATAATTAAAGTGAACAAAATGCTTAAAGTCGCCATCCCAATTACAGATGATATTACAAATCTCTTCTCACCGGGAAAATTGGCGTATAGCTGGTAATCACTGTTTCCCTGATCATCAACAAAAAGAGGCACACTAAATGTTTGCTCTGGTGATTGAATATCAAAATTTTCTGAACGTACAACTGTCGACAGACTGTTGCTATACACTGCAAACTCAAAATCTGTATCCATATCCCGCTCTGCCAACTCCATGGTCATGAGCCTGTCTATTTCTTCATTAGATACACGTTTATGAATAGGAAATTTGCGAGTTATCTCAAGAACAAGTTGCTCAAGATTATAACGCTCTATCTCACTCATAGACGCCAGGCGCGAAAAACGTGATCTTCTGTTTATAGGATTGCGATCAAGATCGTTCTTATCTACTATCTGTGTAATTTGACGTTGTAGATATCTTTTAAATTTGATACTATCAAGGTCATAATCAAGAACAGGGGCGCTTAATTTATAGTCCTGCTCTACGATACTATTACGATAGATATATGTCTCGTTAGTTAGGGAATCTTCTTGTGTGAATAAAAACTCATTGAGCAAGAGATCGTCAGGAATACCAATGCTGTCTCTGGCTTCTAAAAGTGGATTATACCAATCGTCAACTTCTCGTTTTTGTACTTTGCTGGAAACTGCGCTTAACACCTGTTTTGCACTAAATGCAAACTGACCCCTTTTCGTCTCAATACTGTTTGATATCCAGTACCCCTGTACGAATATGATGCCAATAAGTGAGAGGCTCATGAGTACCACCAGAAGCACAAACAGTTTTTTATTCATGCCTCAAATGTATGATTTTAACATTTAGGTCTCCAGTGGTTTAACCAAATGTTAACATTGCTCAACTAACTATTTACAAGGGTTCGCAGGATTTTATGGTGTATTTTTTCAACCATTTTTTCGCTTTCTGCAAGGTCATTATTGTAGATGACAAAATCTGCCAGAGGTATCTTTTTCTCATCACGCCATTGCATATCTATGCGTGCTTTGACTTCGCTTTCTTTAACATTATCGCGCCTCATAACGCGCATAATCCTTTCTCCCTCTGGGGCTGTGACTAAAATTGTTAAATCGCAATATTTATTACCTCCATTTTCAAACAGGATTGCAGCCTCTTTTATCACGTAGTCAGATTCTTGATTTTTTGCCCAATCTTCAAAATTTTTAGCCACTGCAGGGTGAACTATTGCATTGAGTTTATCAAGTAAAATGGGATCATTAAAAACAATATCTGCTATAAATTTTCTATCCAGTTCATCGGCATTATATGCTCTTTTACCTAGTAGATCAATTATTTTTTCCCTAATATCCTGATTAAGCATCAATTTTTTGGCTTCAATATCTGCTATATAAACAGGTACACCCAGGTTTTTAAAGAATTTAGCAATGGTACTTTTACCACTACCTATGCCACCGGTTAAGCCTACAACTTTCATTTTACGAGTAAATATTGTACTGTTTTTTCGCGCAAGCGAACATCTCTTATAAACTCTGGATACTCAAGTATTTCTGGCGTTAATGAAGTAGAAAGACTATCAGTTAATTTAAAATCACAAACAACTCTAAAGTCAGATGGTTTTATGCGATCATAATTCTCAAAATTCACATTAAATACAACAGTTACCTTTTTAGGAAATATCTTAGCTTTCACATTGCGTGGTACGTTTATCAATTGCACCGGCACAGAAATAGTACCTTCTGTAAACTTATCTACATCAAGCGTGTAGCCCACCTGCGCAGGAATAATTTGTATAAGATCACTGCGACCTGAAACACCTACAGCAATACTGTCTTTAAGGTTATTCTTCACATCTTTAAAAACCATGGCAGATGTAGTCGCATGGGTGAGCGTATCAAGACTGCTTTTAGGGCCTCTTACAACCACAGAATCAGGTGAAAGTTGAAGACCTTCAAAACTGCCGTAACCAGCGTCATAACTAACCTCAAGTTTAGCTACTACCGGCAATTTAACTTCATAATTCCTGTCAAGATTAACGTAAACCGTATCGGGACTAAAATTTAAAATGCGGCTTTGGCTTAAGCTACCCGTTAATGCATCTTGATCGCGGTTAAACACATAATAGAAACGTGTAGCAGAATCTTTAACAACTTCAGAAAGGTCTATATCGATGTGCTTATCAGAAAATTTGTACTTATAAAAGTCATACCCGCTACCTATACCAGAAACCTCTACCTTTTCTGTCGAGAAGGATTTAAGAATGCGATCTTCTGGCAGATTAATAAACTGTAGCGGTACTTTAACGGTGTACCTAAAATCCTTTCCCAATTTAAGCAAAACAGAAACCGCAGCGGTAAAGAGCAGAATAAGCAGGAAAACTCGCAGGTTAATATTTTTTAAACTTTTTCTAGTTTCTGGCATGTAAGCAATTTGGGATAACGTTTAAAATTAGTCAAAAAATAAGTGTGGAAATCGCTTCTGCGGAAGCTTTTTAAGCCAATTTACCGCAAAAGTAGATTCTAAAAATCCTAAACCATAACCTATAAATTGAACGAGTGTTGCAAAAACACTGTAAACGCCTATTATAAGACTTTTATTTTTAAAAGAAGAATGAAAAAATATAAGTAGTAAATAGATCAACACTAGAAAAATCGGTAGAAAAAAGCCAAAAACCGCTGTAAAAAGGCTAAAAATCGCAAAACAAAGAAATAAAGCAGGGAACCAATAAGTAACTTTTGCTGTTTTAGGATGCCACGAGTTTAAAATTGGGCGTACTAAACCAAACTTACGCACCTGTTGATAAAATTTCTTCCACGAAATACGGCGTTTGTGATACACAAAAGCTTCGGGGATGAGTGTAGATTTAAACCCTAAATTCCATAATCTAATAGTGAGATCTGGATCTTCACCGGGGTGAATTTTACCAAAACCACCAGATGCCTCAAATGCCGCTTTTGAGATCCCCATATTAAAACTACGCGGTTGAAAACTACTGCCACTTGCTTTGTTACCTCGTATGCCGCCAGTAGTTAGAACAGATGTCATACTGTAATTTATGGCTTTCTGTAGCAGCGAGAAATCTTTATGTGCCGCATCAGGACCGCCAAAGAAGTCTATGTATGATGTCTCAAGACTTTTAATTACAATTTCTAAATATTGAGGCGGGAGCAGACAATCGCTGTCCAGAATTATAAAATAATTCCCCATTGCTTTTGCCATCCCATAATTGCGCGATGGCCCGGGACCAGAATTCTCCTTATAAAAATAAACAACTGGTAAATCACTAAACTGAGAGACAACTTCTCTAGAATCTATTGAAGAACCGTCTTCAATAAGAACGATCTCATAATCGCCTGTGTAGGTTTGCTGCCGGAAACTCTCCAGCAATTCCCTCACTTCATCTGGGCGATTATAAACAGGAATTATAAAAGAAAGACTTAGACTCATGCTACAAAACTAACCTAAAATAGTCTCTGCGCCAGATTAAAATATTGAAGCAACCAGCAGTAAATTATAATTTCATCACTTTGATTATTTCGGCGCCGGCATCACTTTCTACGTGCAAAAAGTATATTCCCGTTTTTAGTGACGAAATATCTAAATGTTTGGTCAGCTTCTTACTTTCTATATAATTTTTAACCACTTTACCACTTATATCATAAAGTACAATGTTGTAAATAGTGGCCTTACTCTTTATAAAGATCTCATCCTGTGCGGGATTTGGATAAACCGATATTTTTTCGGTAAAAAATTCATCAGAACTTAGATTCTCATCGCAGTCTACATTAGCTCTCCAGCCAGGACGGTTAAGCGATACGTCTGATCTAAAACGCACTGTAAGAGCACCATCTGCTGTTGTAGATGAGTACGCTTTCGCGAAAGCAACTTCTTCTTCCAGAACATAATCAGTAGTTGATGAACCATTTATTATCGTTAAAAGATCAAAAGAAGCTTCAATATCTACCGCTGTAAAATCTAGCGTGACGCGCTTGCCTGCTTGCGCCGGAAGAAAGAAAATCACGTATTTCTCGTTATTTGCGTATTTACCAGAAATTCCTCCTGTATCAGTAAAAATCCGGTCACAACCGCCAAAAATCGCAAAGCGCAAAGGTTCTGTAAAAAGGCTGTTGCCGTTATTTACAGGGTCACATTGCGCTCTTACATACACATCATAAAAAACATCAGCTTGTAGATCTGTCACTTCTGCATATCTTTCAAGAGTGGTTCCCTTGCTTTTTACATCGCTTGCTAAATATGGGTTTCCGTTTTTTGCTGTGATCACATATTCATAACCTGAATTGTCACCGTTAGGCGCATTCCAGCTTAACGCGACAGCACTCGTGTTTAAAGCTTTAATCGCTACTGCCTGTGGTGAATTACAATTAGCCTTTGTAATAAAATTAGTTCCTGCATACTCGTAAAAATCAGAGCAATTTGAACGCACATAAGCAGTGTATGCAGTACCTGCATTTAGACCTGAAAGGTTAATCTCATTATTATTAGCGGCTGTGGTTCCGTTGGCGATTGGAGTTTCAGCAACAATATCTGCTCCCAATTCATAAATTGCCCAACTATAACCCGCAGCATCATTCTGTATATCATCCCAAGATAAAGTGGCGCTATTTGTAGTTATCGCACTTAAACTTGCGTGGGGATCAACGCATGTACTCTCATCAAAAGAAACATCATCAATAAGAATATCATTGTAGTACAAAATCCCTGAAGCGTTAGTAATATTAGAAAAGCGCAATTGAACATTTCCTGTAATATTATATTCAGACAGATCGTATTTAAATTCCTCCCAACCATCTGCGCCTGTGGTTTTGCGTTGTAGCGTGAGCAGCTCTACCCAATCATTACCAGTGTATAAATCAACTTTTAGCGTGTTAAATGAATCTGGTTCTGAATCATTACTGCTAAACAACCAGAAGCTTACAAATGGTTTTTGAAGAGCGGTAATATTTATGAAAGGTGTCGACAAAACAGAAACATCATTTAACTGATTTACCGAATTATCCAACCAAACAAAATCGTTGCTGTCTGCCTCGCCTGTTGTATGATCATGCGCATCAATAGCATCGTAATCTGGTTCTGAATCATATTGCCAGCCTTCTTTACCAGTTTCTAACCAGCACGCGGGTGTTTTAGTAACATTAAACGGCTGATTGTAGGGAGCCGAAATTGCTGCACACGTGGTTGTGAAACTCAAAGGTCCATACATGATACTCACATCACTAGCACCGCAATACGACGAAATATAAGCATCATAAGCAATCTCAGGATTTAAGCCAGTAAGTTTTACTGAAGCGTTACCTGCCGCAACATCTGCTTCTTTTACAACTGCAGTTATATCGTCGTCTTTCTCAACTATTACAATATGATATTGAGTTGCATTTATACTCGACTGCCAGGATAATTCTACAAAATTGCCGCCTATTAAAGAAGCCTCCAGGTTCTCTGGAGCAGGGCAGGAAGCTTGTGTAGTAAATGGTAACGCTTCTGCGAAATTGCTATTTTCTGCATCACAAACAGAAGCTATGTAAAAAAGATAATCGGTTTCATTATTCAATCCTGTAACCGTAAATTGTGTATCTGTCGCAGAAGGATAAAATTCTGCTACAGCATCTGTATTAGGATCACCGCCTACAGCTGTGATCACCACTTTATAAGAATTTGCATTGTTAACCTTTAGCCAACTAAACTGTGCGCCATCTGGGTGACTTGCTACCAGCTCAACATTAGATGGTCGCGCACATGCGGCACAATTAGCTATAACAGAAAATGCTTCATCTGTTACCATTGGGTTTTCTATGATCACTACCGAATTACCATCAGCATCAAGAAGCTCATATTTAATTTCTTCAGGAAAATCACTATCTCTTTTCCATTTTAATTCAATTACCGAATTTTGGGAAACATCGAGCGATATTTCCTCATAATCACCCGATTTTAAGGTATAATCCTCCGATTTTTCATCAATTTTAATAGAGAGAATCCCCGTATCCCAACCGTCATTAAAAGCATCTGAAGCTTTAAGAGTATAATAACAGTTAGATGTATCCTGACCGTGTGCAAGGCCAAAAAACAGGAAAGTAAGAAGAAAAATGCTGTAAGTAATTTTTGTCATAGGCTATGATTTGGGGAAATCAATAGATCTAAAATTAGAAATGCAGAAAATAAACCTGCCGTAACGATTATAAAACCTCAATAATTAAAATAGAAAAGGCTGGGCGTAAGATACGCAAAACCAGCCTTTAATATCTAATATTTTTATTACTGCTTATCTACAAAAGCTTCCATCACAGCGTCACTAACGCCCATATTGCTAAAACCACCATCATGAAACAGGTTTTGCAAAGTCACTTTTTTAGTAAGGTCTGAAAATAAACTTATCGTATAGTCTGCGCATTCTAGAGCAGTAGCATTACCCAACGGACTCATTTTTTCCGCGTAAGCGATAAAGCCATCAAAGCCTTTAACACCTTGTCCTGCTGTTGTAGGCGTAGGCGACTGAGAAATTGTATTTACACGTACTTTTTTATCTCTACCAAAGAAATAACCAAAGCTGCGTGCAATGCTCTCAAGATATGCTTTGTTGTCTGCCATATCATTATAATCTGGAAAAACGCGTTGTGCAGCCATATAAGTTAACGCCACAATACTTCCCCACTCATTCATAGCATCCTGCTTATACAGCACCTGCATTGTTTTATGAAAAGAGCCTGCGCTAACATCCCAGCCTTTTGCAGTCCAGTCATAATTTTGATCTGTATAATGCTTGCCTTTACGCACATTTATAGACATCCCGATACTGTGTAAAACAAAATCAAGCTTACCGCCCAATTCTTCTACTGCACCGGCTACTAATTTTTCAAGGTCTTCTAGAGATGTCGCATCTGCCGGAATAATTTTTGAACCCGTTTTTTCGGCAAGCTTATTAATAGAACCCATACGCATTGCGATAGGAGCATTTGTTAAAACAAAGGTCCCTCCTTCTTCATGAACTCTTTCTGCAGTTTTCCAGGCAATTGAATTCTCATCAAGTGCGCCAAATATTATCCCTCTTTTTCCTTTTAATAAATTGTAGGCCATGTGTATTGTGATTTTCTGTTTTTTAAATATACTTATTATTAATTGAGTAATTGTCGTGCATGACTCAATGCTGCTTCAGAGGTTGATTTTCCTCCTAACATTTCTGCAATTTCTGCAACGCGGCTGTCAACATCAAGCTTTTCTATACCTGTAATTGTACGTGCAGCATCATCATTCTTAAATACTTTAAAATGATTTGCTCCCTGTCCCGCAATTTGCGGTAGATGGGTAATGCTTATAATTTGCATTCTACTACCCATTTTTTTCATTATTTCACCCATTTTTAAAGCGACTTCACCGCTAACTCCGGTATCGATCTCATCAAAAATCAATGTTGGTAAATTAGCGTAATCACTCAATACAGATTTTATCGCAAGCATTATGCGCGATAATTCACCTCCTGAGGCCGATTTTAGCTCCTGTGGGCGCATTCCTTTATTTGCTGTAAATAAGAAATGTAGATCATCTTTACCATTATCTCTAAAATCGTCACGAGCGATCAACTTTACTTCAAAAAAAGCATTTGGCATACCTAATTGCTGAAGTATTCCCTCAAGATTTTGAGTTAAAGGTTTTATTGCTTCTTCCCGCTTTCGCGAAATTATAACCGCTTGTTTATCTAGCTCAATAAGGGCAGCTGCGATACTTTTTTCAGTTCTTTTAATCTCGTTATCAAGGTCTGTAAGAGATTGAACCTGCTCGTCTAGTTCATTCTGAATAGCGATCAATTCTTCTACAGAAGCTACTTTATGTTTCTTTTGAAGATCAAAAATAAGATTCAATCTGTCTTCTACTTTTGCCAGCTGTTCAGGATCGCCTTCTGTTGCTGCAGCAATATCGTTTATAGTTTCGGTAATATCTTCAACTTCAATATTGAGACTTTCAAGACGCGTATTAAGACCGTGTAGACTTGTACCGTAACCCGCTAATTTGCTAATACGCAATTTCACGGCTAGCAACATATCTATAACTCCTAATTCTTCGCGTGTAAGTAATTGGTTAGCCTCTGCAAGACCTTCTGTTATCTGCTCTACATTGCCTAACATCTCAAGATTAGACTCAAGTTCTTCCTGCTCACCCGGTTTTAATTTGGCATCAAGAAGTTCATTAAGTAAAAAATTATTGTATTCTTCTTCGCGCTGAGCAGCTATCTTTCTATCCTGAAACTTTTTGAGCTTATTACGGTCTTTTTGAAGGGTTGCAAACAGATTTTTATAATCACTTAGAAGATCACCATTCTCTGCAAAAGCATCTAAGATCATAAACTGAAAGTCATTATCTGTGACTTCCAGCGTCTGGTGCTGACTGTGAATATCTACCAGTCGCTCTCCTAATGCCGAAAGTTGACTTAAAGTAACGGGTGTATCATTTACAAAGGCTCTGCTCTTACCGCTGGGTAAGATCTCTCTGCGCACTATAGTTTGCGCTTCATAATCCAGATCCTGTTCTGTAAAAATGGGTAGTAGGTTATAGGCTTCCACTTTAAAATGAGCTTCTATAACGCATTTTATTTCGGCATCGCCTATACTTGAAATATCTGCTCGTTTACCTAAAATAAGCCCCAGTGCACCCAGTAAAATTGATTTACCCGCACCAGTCTCACCCGTGATAACGGTAAAACCAGGATCAAACTGAAGTTTAACCTCTTCAATGAGGGCGTAATTTTTAATGTATAGGCTTGTAAGCAAGGCTTGCCGGTGGTTTAAAATTCTCGGTAAATATAGGAGAGATTTCTTGTTATTTCAAAGAAAATCGGGCTGGTTAAAATTTGATGTCTTTCCAGTAAGTTGCCTTTGTTGGCGCTACTTTATTTAGCGTGGTAACCAGTTCAGAAATATTTACCTGGGGCCCATCTGAAAACATACGCGCCACTTCATCTGCTTTAGCATCAAAGAAAACGCGAGTTAAAAAGTTATTGGGCCGGTTAGCATACATCTGATCAAAAAGAGCAAGTGTTACTGCAATAGACTGTTTAGCTTCTCTTGTGTTTTCAGCCATAAAATCTAAACCGTTGCGGTGATAAGCGTAAAGCACCTCAGAAAAATCTGAGAAATTAGGCGAAAGCAGATCTTCATTCAGCCTAAATCTACTTTGGGTTCCACTCTGTGCTGTCCATCCTTCGCTACCACTTTGTTGCGCGGTATTCACGATCTGTTTAGCTTCTTCAAAATAAGGAGTCCCACCACCTCTGGTATATGTTGCCGCATCCATACCTATAATTGTATAAGCGTAATAGGCCAGTACTGAGATTAGATTAGAATCAAAAGTATTGGGATTATAATTGAGAGGCTGAAATTCTGTATAACTAAAATTGAACTGTCTGTCGTTAAAACTAAAAACAGGGGTGCTATACGTTGCATTATAAACAGGTCTAGAAGATTGCACCTGTATACTGGCCGTAAAAAAGTCTGAATCTATATTTGAAATAATTATTACAATACTGCAATCTATTTTCTCCTGCTGTTTGTATTCTACATCGGTCCAGGTGGTGTTATTCATAAATTCCTGCACCTGTGTCTTTAAAGTTCTAAAGACCTGTAGATTGCTCTGCCCGGTTTGTTCTGCATTTATATCTACAGAACAGTTGAGTTCCTGAGCGTTTACACCAAGATTTAAAATGAATAATGAAAAAAATAAATAAATGGTTCTATGCATGAATTGCAGTTCTAATTTCTTTAAAAATATCTTTCGCAACAGCTTCCTTAGATTTAAGATCGTTGGGTCTAACCTCTTCTTCCTTATTTATAAAAGTAACCTTATTGGTAACAGTTTTAAAACCTGCTCCTTTGTCATTAAGTGAATTGAGTACTATAAGATCCAGATTCTTTTTAATTAGTTTCTTCTTAGCGTTCTCAATTTCATTTTCTGTCTCTAAAGCAAAACCGACCAAAAACTGTTTCTTTTTAGTATTCCCCATAAAACCAAGAATATCCTGGGTAGGTTCAAGGTCTATAGAAAGATACTCTGCCTTCTTTTTTATTTTCTGGTCAGCCGGTGAAATAGGTCTGTAATCTGCAACAGCCGCAGCTGCAATTGCAACATCTACTTCATCGTAATATTCTTTAACGACAGCAAACATATCCTGAGCACTAACCACCCGTATAACCTTAATTAAACTATGCTCAATTTCTAAATGCGTAGGCCCTGAAATAAGGATAACTTCTGCTCCCAATTCTGCAGCACATTGCGCTAATTCAAACCCCATTCTGCCACTGCTGTGATTGCCTATAAAACGTACAGGATCTATCGCTTCGTATGTAGGTCCTGCAGTAATCAATACTTTTTTCCCTTTTAAAGGCATTTTAGCAAGCCTATCTCGCTCAATAAACTTTACAATATCTTCTGGCTCTGCCATACGCCCCTGCCCTTCAAGACCACTTGCCAGTTCGCCTGAAGTTGCGGGTATCATAATATTCCCAAAAGATTGCAGTTTTTCAAAAGTATCCTGAGTACTGCGATGCTTGTACATATCAAGATCCATTGCCGGCGCAAAATAAACCGGACATTTAGCTGAAAGATATGTGGCCAGAAGTAAGTTATCACTGGTTCCTGTTGCCATTTTTGCAAGCGTATTTGCTGTCGCTGGTGCTATAACGAAAAAATCGGCCCAAAGGCCGAGATCAACATGGTTATTCCACATAGCGTTGTCATCTTCACTATGAGTAAATGATGACAAAACAGGATTTTTTGAAAGAGTAGAAAGCGTTAGTGGTGTTACAAATTCTTTTGCATCTGGTGTCATAATAACTTTAACCTCTGCTCCCGCTTTTATAAAGGCGCGAACCAGCCAAGCAGATTTATATGCCGCAATGCCGGCGGTAACACCAAGAATAACTTTCTTGCCGCTTAAAACAGACATCTATTGTTCTGTTTCTGCAGTATTACGGTAATAGATCTTATCTTCTAACCATTCCTGAACAGCCATCGCGTGAGGCTTAGGAAGTTTCTCGTAGAATTTTGATACCTCTATCTGCTCTTTGTTTTCAAAGATCTCTTCAAGACTATCACTGTAAGTTGCAAACTCATCTAGCTTCTCAAGTAATTCTCTTTTGATCTCAGTATTGATCTGTGTTGCACGCTTAGCAATAATAGAGATCGCCTCATATATATTTGAGGTAGGAGCATCTATTTTCTCTCTGTTAAAAGTTATTGTATTTACCGGTGCCTCAAGATTCTTTACATCCATAATAATCAATATTAAATTATAAGTACTGTTGTAATCGCTGATCGATATCAGCCTTTATTTCGTCTGCCTGCGTTCTGTATTCTCCTTCAGGGTAAGACTTTATTAATGTTTTATAAAAAGCATCTGCTTCTTTTAAACGTTCTTCAACAAGGCTGGGAACGCTGTCTATAGCATACTTATATTGTGAATCAAGCTTATAATAAAAAGCGGCCTCTCTGTAAGGAGAACCCGGATAATCTGATATAAAATCGTCTAGTGCAGCTTTTGCACTTACATAACCTCCCAGATAACTACCTATTGTATTATACTGCTTTGCGATCTCAAAAGCTTTCTTCTGCATTTTAAGACTTAATTCATTAATTTTTGCTGTAGCCTGCTCTGTATATTCAGATTCGGGATACTTACCAATAAATTGTTGAAGTTTATCAAGAGCTTTTTCTGTTTCGCTCTGGTCAAGGCTATATCGCGGCGAAAGCTCATAATAGCTCAAGCCCGCCTTAAATTGTGCCTCTTCTACCTTTTCAGAATTGGGATAAGATGTAGCAAAACGATCAAAATTATAACCAGCCATATAATAATCACCTACATTATAATAGGTGTCTGCATATAAGAACATTACGCGCTCAGCCTGAGGCTTTCCTCTATAGCTGGGCACAACTTGTTCCCATAATTTTAGCGACTTTTTGTATTTCCCTGCCTGATATAATGAATCTGCCATAGAATACTTCATAGACATATCATCAGATTTAAGCACATCCTGGTACTCACCACAGGAAGCTAAAAGTAATGCGCTAAAAATTAATATTATTGTGTTTCTCATCTGGTTTAAAAACATCGTGCAAAAGTAGTTATTTTCTCGTGATTAAAAAACTTAAAGACTATAACGCTTTTAGATACGTTGCAATTTTATCATTTAAATTTTCACTTGCCTGTACAAGAGGCAGGCGTACTACGGGTAAACAAAGACCTTTTTGAGCTAATAACGCCTTAATACCGGCAGGATTGCCTTCGGCGAAAATTAAATCTATTGCGGGCATAAGCCTGAAATGTTTGCTATATGCCATTGCCTGATCTCCTGAAAGACCGTCACGTATCATATCACTTAAAACATCAGGAATTCCCTGACCTAAAACTGATATTACCCCATCACCACCGGCTGTAACCGTAGGCGCTGCAAGCATGTCATCACCAGAAATTACCATAAAGCCCTCGGGTTTGTCTTTCAACAAACGCAGCATTTGTGTAATATCACCGGCGGCCTCTTTAATTCCAAAAATATTATCAAAGTCTCTGCCTAATTTCAGAACAGTTTCCGGAAGCATATTGCTACCTGTACGACCGGGTACATTGTATAATAAAATGGGTAGTGGTGAAGCTTTAGAGATCGCTTCATAGTGTGCGTAAATACCTGCCTGGCTTGGTCTGTTATAATAGGGAGAAACAGATAAAACACCATCAAATTCAAAAAGATCTCTTTCTTTCAATTCCTGAATTATATGAGCAGTATTATTACCGCCTATCCCCAGCATCAAAGGCACTCTGTTCTTATTTACCTCAATGCTACGCTTTATAACCTGTTCTTTCTCTTCCTGCGTAAGTGTGGCATTTTCTGCGGTTGTACCTAACACTACAAGATATTCTACCCCGCCATCAATACTGTGTTCTATAACACGTGAAAGACCGTCGAGATCAAGACTTAAATCATTATTAAAAGGCGTAACAAGTGCTACACCCGTACCTTTAAATTGCTGCATGCTAATCTATGCGATTAAGTATTTTCAAATATTTTTTTAGCTCTGTCTTAAAAGCTGTTGTGTTTTCCAGATCTACATGTATCGTTAAATCATTTAACTGATACTTTTGAAAAGGAAAACCTACTTTAAATCGCGCACCTGAGCGCGCTGTGATAAATTGCAAAACTAAGTTTTCTGCGTTGTAATAACTCAATAAAAGATCAAAAGGTTTTGAAACAAAATTAGACACTGCTTCACTTTTAATCTTCCCATTAAATCCTATTACGTCATCGTAGAAGAACTCATCCTGATCAGGTAGATTTTCCTTTTTATTCTTAAAACTAAGCATTTCAATATCAATACCATCTCCTAGTCCTTTAATGATATTCCTGATCTGCTCTGCATTGTTAAAAGCAGAAATATCAAGAAGAATACCTACGCTATGAATTTTAGAAGAAATTGAAGATCCTGCAGAATTATCTATTAATTTTTGAATATTTCTTTTAATGGATTTACGTTTCCATACGTCTAAAAACATCTACCTTTACCTTTAGAACAAATGTACTTAAATATACAATAAAGCAAACAGCTAATTTTTCGCTAAAATGACTCGATTTTTTCTGTATTTACTGGCAATAACAATGTTTTCTGCCTGTAAAAACCAAGAGGTAAGTCTCTCAGAGATTAGAGGAAAAGAAATAACTATTTCAGATTCTTTACAAGCTAACCAGGCTATTAATAACTTCATAGCACCTTACAAAAAAAACATAGACAAGCAGATGGACAGTGTCCTCGCTTATGCTCCTAAAAGCCTCTCTAAAAGTGACGGCGCGTATAATACCGCAATAGGAAATATGCTTGCAGACGCGGTTTTTGAGCTTGAAGGACCGATTTTTAAACAACGAACGAACTCTAATATTGACGCTGTACTCCTAAATCACGGCGGTATAAGATCTACTCTTAATCAAGGCTCGGTCACAATGCGCTCTGCGTATGAAATCATGCCTTTTGAGAATATGATCGTTGTAGTAGAATTAACCGGAAAGAAAGTTAATGAAATGTTCCAATATCTAAAATCTGGTAAGGCACACCCTCTTTCTGGTATACAACTTGTTCTTAATGATAAAGGAGATATAGAAACTGCCACCATAGGCGGTGCTCAGGTTGATGAAAACAAGACTTACTTTATTGCCACAAGCGACTATTTACAGCAAGGTGGTGACAGAATGGATTTTTTTAAAGACCCGGTAAGCATACAAGAAACAGATTACAAATTGCGCAATCTGTTGATCGATTATTTTGCAAAACACGATACTATTGCTCCCGTACGCGATAATCGTTTCATTAAAATACAATAAGTCATGCAAAGACGTAAGTTTATAAAAAACACAGCAGCTGCAACTGCCTTTGCAGGTATTGCCGGCAGCACATTAACATCATTTACAACCAAGCCTAAACAGCACATTACTATTTTGCATACAAATGATGTACACAGCCATATAGAGCCTTTTCCGGCAGAAGATGCAGATTATGCAAATAAAGGTGGTGTTGCGCGCAGGCTAACACTTATAAATAAGATAAAACAGGAAAACCCAAATACGCTGCTTCTTGATGCTGGCGATATTTTTCAGGGAACACCTTATTTTAACTTTTACGGGGGCGAATTAGAATTCAAACTCATGAGCATGTTGGGTTATGATGCGGCTACCATAGGCAATCATGATTTTGACAATGGTATAGATGGTCTGGCGGCTCAAATGCCTAATGCTACGTTTAAGATGATCTCATCTAATTATGACTTCAGCAATACCATAATGGATGGCAAGACACAACCGTATGAGATCTTTGAAAAGGACGGAATCAAAATTGGTGTGTTTGGTGTAGGTATTCAACTAGACGGCTTGGTAAACAAAAAAATGTCTAAAGAGACCGTTTACATAGACCCTGTTGAAGTGAGTCAGGATATGGCAAAACAGCTTAAAACTGAAAAAAACTGCGACCTTGTAATTTGCTTATCACATTTGGGTTACTCGTACGAATTTGATAAAGTTTCAGATCTTACGCTTGCAGCGAAAACTAAAGATATTGATCTTATTATAGGCGGTCACACTCATACTTTTTTACCTAAACCTGTAATTGCTAAAAATGCTGCGGGTAAAAATGTACTTATCAATCAGGTAGGATGGGCCGGAATCAATCTTGGTAGAATCGATTTCTTTTTTGATGATGAAGGTAATATTAATAGCGAAGGAGCTACAATTTCAGTTTAAAGGATCAAAAGTAGGAGTCTGACTCCCTAATAACCTTTTTCATATTAATAAGATACTGCACAAAAAGCAGTTGAGCAATAAACTCGCACCCGTTTATAACGCCCATTAAAGCTGTAGAATCTTCAAGATATTCAAAAATAAATGTACCTAACGCTACAACCGTGTAGCCAGCTCCTGCGATAAATAAAAATACACTTTTAGGATGCCTGTTGAATATGGAAACATAAAAACAAACGGTTATAAATAATACAAAAGACAGGAATGCCGGCGTATAAATATAGATGCTGGGTATATGATCAACAACCAGAGAACTAATTGTAATAATTATATAAGTTATTGCTATAAAGCCAATAAAAGGTGCGGTGAGATCTCTTGATCTTATAGAAAAGTTAGTTTTTCTGAGAACCGGCCTTAACAAAAAGGTAAAACTGATAAAATACAGCGTAAAGAGGAACATTGCAGGATAAAAAAGCCTTGTCATCCCAAGTGCCACACAAGCCTCTCCCAGCATTGCAAACACTAATGCAGATAAAAGCATGACATTGAGGTCTCCAGTCTTTCGCCAATAATACAAATACAGAAATACATGAAAGAAAGGTTTTACAAAAACTGTTTCTGAATTTCCGTAAATAATAGATACCGTAACAGAGCAAATTCCTATAATAATCGCGATGAATTTAAAGAAGTTTGCCATACATGTATTTGTTAAAAAATCAGCCTAAAAGGGCTAAAAACTGGTCTTCAGTAAGCATTTTTGTGCCTAATTTTTCGGCTTTTGCCAGTTTGCTGGGTCCCATATTTTCCCCGGCAACCAGATAATTAGTTTTTGATGAAATAGAACCTGAAACTTTGCCGCCATTATCTTCAATCAGTTTTTTTAATTCGTTCCTAGAAACTTTATTAAAAACTCCTGAAATCACAAAAGTATCACCATCTAACTTATTGGTTTGGTTCTCTAAAACTTCTGCAGAAATTTCAAGCTGAAGTCCGTGATCTTTTAATCGCTCTATCAGTTTCTTTTTTTCCTCATGCGTGAAAAAGTCGACCACACTTTCGGCTATACGCTCCCCTATCTCATCTACCGTTATTAATTCTTCAAGAGTAGCTTTCGCCAAAGCGTCAATACTTTTATAATGCCGTGCTAATTTCTTTGCTACAGTCTCTCCCACATAGCGAATTCCCAAGCCAAACAAAACACGCTCAAACGGAATTTCTTTAGACGCTTCAATACCATTTATAAGGTTCTCTGCAGATTTCTCTGCCATTCTTTCAAGTGGCAAAATTTCCTCTTTTGTAAGTGTATAAAGATCTGCGTAATTATTTATTAGTCCGTTGTTTACAAGCAGCGCAACAGTCTCGCCACCCAAACCTTCAATATCCATCGCTTTACGCGAAATAAAATGCTGTATACGCCCAATAATCTGTGGCGGGCAACCCTCATCATTAGGACAATAATGCTGCGCTTCACCTTCATTACGCACTAATTGAGTACCGCACTCAGGGCAATTGGTGATATATGCTGTAGGACTTGAATTAGGATCGCGTTTTTCAAAATCAACACCTATTATCTTAGGGATGATCTCTCCTCCTTTTTCGACATACACCTCGTCACCTTCTCTAATATCAAGCTTGGCAATTTGGTCTGCATTGTGCAAAGAAGCCCTTTTCACAATAGTTCCTGCGAGCTGCACAGGCTCTAGATTTGCTACCGGCGTAATAGCTCCCGTTCTACCAACCTGGTAAGTGATCTTGTGTAATTGTGTAGAGACCTGTTCTGCTTTAAATTTATAGGCCATCGCCCAGCGCGGAGATTTTGCCGTATAGCCCAACTCCTCCTGCTGCTGAAAACTATTCACTTTTATCACCACACCATCTGTCTCATATGGAAGATCATGACGATGAATATCCCAGTAATTTACAAACTCCAGCGTTTCTTCGGTAGAGCTTACTAATTTAGCCGCTTCAGGCACTTTAAAGCCCCATTCACGTGCTTTTTGCAAACCTTCATACTGCGTAGCAAAACCTAAGTTTTCACCTATAATCGTATACAAAAGACAATCAAGTGGTCTCTTTGCCACCTCGCTGCTGTCTTGTAATTTTAAACTCCCGGAAGCGGTGTTGCGCGGATTACGATAAGGTTCTTCTCCAGCTTCTACACGTTCTGCATTCATTTTAGAAAAACCTTCAAAAGGAAGCACAATTTCGCCTCTAATATCAAATTTTTCAGGAAAATCACCTTTCAGCTTTAAGGGAACCGTGCGTATAGTTCGCACATTATTAGTAACATCATCTCCCTGCACACCATCACCTCTTGTTACCGCTTTAACAAGCTCACCTTTTTCATACGTAAGACTAATTGAGGCACCGTCATACTTTAACTCACAGGTGTATTCAACTTTGCCATCTACCAGCTTTTTTATGCGCTTTTCCCAATCTTCCAGATCTTCTTTAGAATAAGAATTATCAAGTGAATACATGCGATAATCATGTACAACTGTAGCAAAATTCTTAGTCACCTGCCCTCCCACTCGCAGCGTGGGGGAATTAGCATCATAGAACTCAGGATGTTTCGCTTCAAGCTCCTGAAGTTCTTTTAGTTTAGTATCAAATTCAAGGTCTGAGATTTCAGGTTTATCAAGAACGTAGTACTTGTAATTATGGTCACTAAGTTCCTGCCTGAGAGATTCAATTTTTTGCTGAGTAGTCATGTATATCTGTAAGCCGATTTTAAGCCTGAAAAGCTGATTTTTGAAGATTTTAAGCCGTTTTTTTTACTAATTAAGTGCGCTCAGGTTTTAGCCATTGTGGTTTTGGCAAAGGTTTAAAATTGTGCATTTTATCAATTAGACGATCGATGTCGTCATCTATAATTACCATTTCAAAATTATCCATTCTCAAAAACCCTCTTCGTACCATTTCTTCCATCATTGCGATAAGATGATTAAAAAAACCACCCGTATTTAAAAGTGCAATGGGTTTTTGATGCAAACCCAGCTGTGCCCATGTAGTGATCTCAAAAAGCTCCTCCAGCGTACCAAAACCTCCCGGAAGCGCAATAAAACCGTCACTCAATTCCTGCATTTTAAGTTTGCGATCATGCATATTCTCTGTAGTAATAAGCTCTGTCAAACCCAGATGAACAACTTCTTTCAATTTTAAAAACTGAGGTATCGCACCCACAACTTTACCGTGGTTGTCAAGGCAGGATTTTGCCACCTCGCCCATAATTCCTCTTTTTGAAGCGCCATATACAAGGGTAATCTCCTTTTCTGCAAGTTTCTTACCCAGTGCGTTTGCCTGTTCTATTATTTCATGATCGTTTCCTTCACTGCTTCCGCAGAAAACACAAATTGAATCTAGTTTATTCATGATTTTATTCCTTTGAGCATTCTATCTTTTTTAAACATATCCTGGCATAGGATCACATCAACAAAGCCAGAATTCTTTAACAAAATGCGTGTTTCTTCCCCAAGATACTCATTGATTTCAAAATAAACAGTACCCTCGGGCTTCAAATTTCGTGAAGCAAGCTGTGCGATCTGTCTGTAAAAAATAAGCGGGTCTTCGTTTGTCACGAAAAGCGCACCATGAGGTTCATTATTAAGCACATTGTCATGCATTTGTCCCTTTTCTAATTCACGCACATAAGGCGGATTTGAAACTATAATATCATAATTCTCCTGAAAAAGGTCAACATTTAAAACATCAGCTTCAATGAAGTTGATCTCAGCATTATTTTGCAAAGCATTCTTTTTCGCAATAGCGAGAGCATTTTTAGAAATGTCAAGAGCGCTTACTTTTGCATGTGCTAGTTGTTTTGCCAGGCTAATCGCTATACACCCAGAACCCGTACCTATATCAAGTATTTTAAGAGGTTCGTTGCTTTTACCGCAGTCATCAACAATCCAGCTTACTAATTCTTCAGTTTCTGGTCTGGGAATTAATACATCTGGAGTTACCAGAAAATTATAACCGTAAAACTCAGTTTCTCCCAAAATATACTGCAATGGCTCTTTCTTTTTTAGTCGTAGCAGATCACTTTTAAAAAGTTCAGCTTGTTCTACAGCAAGCATTTTCTCCCGGTCTAAAGCAACATCAATACGTCTCATATTGAGATACTTTTCTAGAAGTTGATAGAAAAACGAATCGATCTCTTCTGAGGGATAAAACTCCTTTAATTGAGAATGGAAAGAAGATCTAAGATCTGTGATTTTCATTTTAAACCGCTTTCAAGTCTTTAAGCATATGAACCGGGCACGCACAATGACCCGTATCTCCTAAAGGGCCGTCTATGTAATAAAAACCTGTCTTTTTATATAAATGCTGAGCGTCTTTCATATTAGGCATAGTCTCGATATAAACCTGTTCAAAACCGTTTGCTTCCGCGAAAGCCAAACAGGTATTCATTAATTGTGCACCCAGACCTTTGCCACGAGCTTTTGCCAGAAAGTACATTTTTTGCAGTTCGCAAACAGGGCCATCGTAATTCTGAAGCTGGGCGATACCGGCGCCACCTATTAGTTTTCCGTCCTGTTCTACAACAAAATATTCGGCCAGCGGAACATCATACGTTTCAAACATTTTATCAAGTGCCTTGTCTGCATAAGCCGTCCCCACTTTAGGCACGCCCATCTCTATTAAAACCTCTCGTATTACTTTTGCAATCTCTTTATTATCTGACTTTTTTACGGGTCTGATTATCGCTGCGCTCATCTTACTTTTTAATGCTATTTTTGAAACGGTGAAGATACACGAAAAATACATGTTGCGCTGTCTGGAACTGGCCAAAAATGGACTGGGAAGCACCTATCCCAACCCTATGGTAGGTAGTGTAATCATATATAATAATGAGATAATAGGTGAAGGGTGGCACCGTAAAGCAGGTTTACCACACGCAGAAGTAAATGCGGTAAAAAGCGTAAAAAATGAAGCGCTGTTGCCAGACTCTACAATTTATGTAAGTCTGGAGCCTTGCAGTCATTACGGTAAAACTCCGCCATGCAGCGACCTTATTATCGCAAAAAAAATAAAGAAAGTGGTCATTGGCACCGTTGATCCTTTTGCGGCTGTTGCCGGCCGCGGAATTAAAAAATTGCTGGATGCCGGTTGTGAGGTTATGGTAGGGGTTCTGGAAAAAGAGTGCCAGGATCTTAACAGCAGGTTCTTTACATTTCATCAAAAAAAACGTCCTTATATTATTTTAAAATGGGCGCAGACGGCAGATGGCTTTATAGCTCCTAAACAGCGCGATGAAGCTAAACCGGTGTGGATCACAAATACCTTTTCGCGACAGCTAACACATAAATGGCGCACAGAAGAGCAGGCAATTTTAATAGGAACGGCAACTGCAATTGCAGATAACCCAAGTCTTAGTGCGAGGGATTGGCAAGGCTCTTCCCCTACGCGTATAGTTATTGATCGCACTTTAAGAATCCCCCCGTCAAGTGCTGTTTTTAATGATAAAGCAAAAACAATCATTTTTTCAGAAAAAAGACCCGATTCTGAATACAAAAACGAAGTTATAACACTTGATTTCTCTAAAAATTTACCCCGGCAAATCTGTGATCATCTTTATAAACAAGAATTGCAATCTCTAATTGTTGAAGGCGGAACAAAAACTTTACAATCATTTATTGATGCCAGTCTCTGGGATGAAGCACGTGTTTTTACCGGGAATAATTATTTTAATGACGGCGTTAAAGCTCCTGTATTAAGTGGCTCTTTCCCTAAAGAGCAGGAAATTGCTACAGATAAGTTGAAAATTTACACCAATCATAAAACTGACGAAAAATGATTAAGAATATAATTTTTGACTTTGGCGATGTATTTATAAATCTTGACAAGAAAGCTCCTGAATATGCTTTGGGAAAAGTAGGCGTGCGCGTAACAGACCACGACATTTTTGAACTGCACAATCTTTATGAGAAAGGTCTGGTTACTTCAGACCACTTAATTGAGACGTACTTAAACACTTTCCCCTCTCTTAATGAAATTTCGTTTAAACTAGCTTGGAATAGTATTATTCTCGACTTCCCTGAAAATCGGTTAAATTGGCTCCTAAATCTGGCAAAAACAGGTCAATATCGTTTGTTTTTACTCAGTAATACCAATGATCTTCATATCGAGCAAGTAATCAAAAATATGGGAGCGATAAATTATATTAAGTTTCAATCGTGCTTTGAGAAATTTTATCTTTCGCAGCATATGAAAATGAGAAAACCAGATCTTGAGATTTTTGATCATATTCTAACAGAAAACAACCTGATAGCCCAGGAAACGCTTTTTATAGATGATACGATTCTCAACACATTAGCAGCTTCATCGCTCAATATAAATACCTGGCATCTGCAACCGGGCATAGAAGATGTGACCGAATTATTTACAATTAAGAAAGACCTGTTTTGATTTACCTTTTATTGAGCATCATTGCCTCAAGCCTCATTTTTATTGTTTTTAAATTATTTGATCGTTTTAAAATAAACACGCTGCAGGCAATTATCTACAACTACTTTTTTGCCTGTTTTACCGGATTATTAGCCTATAACACCCGATTTTCACTTAGCGAAATTCTCCATAAAAAATGGCTTTTAGGAGCCGTGTTACTCGGCGTACTTTTTATTGTGATCTTTTATCTCATGGCGATCACAACCCAGCGCAGTGGTCTTTCTGTTGTTTCTGTTGCTACAAAAATGAGTCTTGCCATACCTATATTATTCGGTTTTATTTATTACAGAGAAAGCATAAGTTTTGTCAAAATCACAGGAATATTATTGGCTCTAACAGCTGTTTATTTTACTTCGGTCAAAAACGAAGACGCACTTAAAGTTAAACCTAAAAATCTCATCTTTCCTATTCTGGTTTTTCTGGGTAGCGGCGTTATAGATACCAGCATTAAATTCTTAGAAAACAGCTTTGTAGCGAAAGATGAAGTGCCCCTGTTTTCTGCCACTATATTTGCATCGGCATTCGTCATTGGGATTATGGTCTTAGTTTTTCAAAAATTAAAAGGTAATTTCAACTTTGAATCTAAAAACCTGTTAGGCGGTGTTGCTTTAGGCATACCCAATTACTTTTCGATCTATTTTCTAGTGCAGGCTTTACGCGCAAATGGTCTTGAAAGCTCAACTATTTTTACCCTGAATAATGTCGCGATCGTAATGCTCTCAACATTACTAGGCATAATTCTGTTTAAAGAAAAACTACTTCCTAAGAATTGGTTAGGAATTGGTCTTGCAGTTCTAAGTTTGATATTAGTTACTCTTGCTGCATAGATAATTTCCTAATCAAATCTTAATTAAGGGGTTACAGAGTTAAACTAAATTTAAAGTAGAGTATAAATCCAGATTTCAGCCTCATTCTTTTTATTTTGAGAAAAACCTTAAACTAAAAAGCTATGAAAAACTTTAAACCTTTACTTATTTTATTTGGACTCATCCTTATTACAGGATGCGGCACGAGTGTAAAAACAGTTAATCCAGATAATACAGATTTAAGCCAATATAAAACCTTTGCCTATTTACCCAACACTAATATTGAGGTTCCCGGCAAATCGTATACTAATGATAAGGTAAATGAAATGATCATCGAGACCATTAATAGTAATATGGAAGAAGCTGGTTACACGTTAGATAGAGAAAATCCTGATCTTCTGGTTCTTATAAGTACAAAAACAAATTTACAAACAGAAACTACTACTCAACCAGCATACGTAAGTTACCCCTATCGCGGGAGAATAAGTACGATACGCCCTTATTACAATTCATATTATTACACCGGGTACAACTCGTATGCCGGCATAGTGGGCTACAATACAGATACCTATTCTTATAAGGAAGGAACTGTGATTATTGATATTATTGACAGAGAAACTAAAAATACGGTTTGGAAAGGAACCTCTTCTGAAGATATATTTAATCAAACTGAAAATTCTGCCATTACAGAACTGGTAAATGCTATTTTTGATAAATACCCGCTGGTAAAATAATTGATTAGAAAAAATGCGATTTAAAGGAAGCTCATTCGCTTCCTTTTTTTATATCTATTTCTCACATTTGCAGGAATGAGCCAGAATACAGAAAAACCGGCAGATAGTTACAAGACGCTTGCAAAAGCTGCTCCTGAAACCATTTTTAAAGATAGGGGAAGTAAATTTATAGGTTATGCCTTTCACGTTAAAACCGAAGATGACATAAAACTCTATCTGGAAAATCTACGCAGCGATCACGCAAAAGCAAGTCATGTATGCTACGCCTGGCAATTAGGTAAACGCTATGATCATTTTAGGGCAAATGATGATGGAGAACCTAACAATTCTGCAGGAATGCCCATTTACGGTCAACTACAATCATTTGATCTTACACAAACACTTGTAGCTGTCGTTCGCTATTATGGCGGAACAAATCTAGGCGTAGGCGGGCTTATACATGCTTATAAAACCAGCGCACAAATCACCCTGGAAGGCGCTAAAATCGTTAGAAAAACGATAAAAACAGCCATTGCTGTTTCTTTTGACTATCCGTTAATGAATAAAGTGATGCGTATTATAAAAGAGGAAAATCTAAATATAAACAAGCAGGACATGCATCTGGATTGCAAAATCACTTTAGAAGTACGCAACAACAAAATCGATCAAATAAAAGACCGTTTTGCAGCGATTTTTGGCACAAAAACAGAGATTCTTGACGACTAACTTTTAAGTATATCAAGAATGTATTGAGGGCATCTTATGGGTCTGTTTGTTTTCATATCTACAAATACTAAAGTTGTACTCGCTCGTGTTATTAATTTACCATGTTGATTTGATATTTTATAACTAAAACTTATACGTGCGCCAGGCATACTTTCAAGCTCAGTTTCAATCGTCAGATTATCATCAAAATACGCAGGTTGCATAAAGGAAAACTTCATCTCATAAACAGGAAGCATAACGCCGTTTTCTTCCATACTTTTATAAGAAACCCCTAAAGCATTTAACCATTCAATACGCGCTAACTCCAGATATACTGCGTAATTTGAATGATGCACTACTCCCATTTTATCGGTTTCTGCGTATCTTACTCTAATTAAAGTATTATATTTAAACATAGACTTATTAACAAAATAAATTGTACTTTACAGATTGTCTTGTTATGCGAAAAAAAATCCACAAAACCAACGTGATATTTTTTTTTATTTATAAATTTTGTTCACATATTTGCCCAGCATTAAATGAAACGAAAAGCCCTCTTTATCTCACTTTTTAATGCTCCTAAATCTATAAATAACTTAAAAATTTAACCACAAAATGAGTATGACTGCGCAAACAGTTTGGGATAATTGTCTATTATTCATTCAGGACAATATCACACCGCAGGCATATAAGACTTGGTTCGAGCCAATTAAGGCTGTGAAACTAACAGATAATGCCCTGAGCATACAGGTACCCAGCAAATTTTTTTACGAATGGCTCGAGGAACACTATGTAAAATTACTCAAAGTTTCTTTAACAAAAGAGTTGGGCGAAAGTGCAAAGTTAGTTTATGTGATTAAAATGGAGAACACTTATGGCAACCGCCAGCCGTTCACCGAAAAGATACCCAGCTCAAACAGACCGTCATCAATGAAATCTCAGGATGTTGACGCTCCTCTAAAAAATAAAAGTCCGGAATTAAAAAATCCATTTGTAATACCGGGTATACGCAATCTGGAAATCGAGTCTCAGCTTAATCCTAATTATAATTTTGATAATTTCTTAGAAGGAGATTCTAACAGGTTAGCAAGATCTGCTGGTTTAGCTGTCGCAAACAAACCGGGAGGCACCTCTTTTAATCCGTTATTGATATTTGGTGGTGTAGGTTTGGGGAAAACACATTTAGCTCACGCTATAGGTGTACAGATAAAAGATAAATATCCAGATAAAACTGTTCTATATATATCTGCAGAAAAGTTTACGCAACAATATATAGAATCTGTAAAAAAGAATAACAGAAATGATTTTATTCATTTCTACCAGGTGATTGACGTATTAATAGTAGACGATATTCAATTACTCTCTGGTAAAGCAGGAACACAGGATGTTTTCTTCCATATTTTTAATCATTTGCATCAAAACGGTAAGCAGGTCGTTCTAACCAGCGACAAGGCTCCTGTAGATATGCAGGATATTGAGCAACGTCTCTTATCGAGATTTAAATGGGGTCTTTCTGCAGAATTGCATCAGCCCGGGTTTGAAACGCGTACTTCTATTATCAAGAACAAATTGTATCAGGATGGTGTAGAAATGCCAGAAGATATCATTGAGTTTCTTGCTAATAATATTAAGACCAACATACGCGAACTTGAAGGTGCTATTATTTCATTAATCGCACATTCGTCTTTCAACCGCAAAGAGATCACATTAGATCTGGCTAAAAAGATAGTAGACAATTACGTTAAGCATACTAAGCGCGAGGTTTCTATAGACTATATACAAAAGGTCGTAAGCGATTACTTCCAGATGGATGTTGATACACTACAATCTAAAACGCGTAAGAGACATATTGTACAGGCAAGACAATTAGCGATGTTCTTTGCTAAAAAATTAACTAAAGCCTCCCTTGCAAGTATAGGTTCACAAATAGGTAAACGCGATCATGCTACGGTATTACACGCCTGCAAAACGGTAGATAATCTTTCTGCGACAGATAAGCAATTTAGAAAGTACGTAGAAGATCTTAATAAAAAGCTTACTATGTAGAGCCGCTTCTAGGCTTTTTACAAGAACTGTTTTAGCTTTACATTATTAACTTACCAGACATGAAAGTCCAAATTTTAATGGTTTGCCTGGGCAACATTTGCCGCTCACCTCTAGCCGAAGGTTTACTTAAATCTAAACTCGACCCCGAGAAATTCACAGTAGAATCATCAGGAACAGGACATTGGCATATTGGTAGTCCGC
Source organism: Leeuwenhoekiella sp. A2 (assembly GCF_047946655.1). Classification (GTDB taxonomy): domain Bacteria; phylum Bacteroidota; class Bacteroidia; order Flavobacteriales; family Flavobacteriaceae; genus Leeuwenhoekiella. Next base: position 3,189,015 of record NZ_CP172311.1, on the reverse strand, counting down.
CAGATGTGCGCAGTATCGCTATTGCACAACAAAACGGACTTGACATTGCCTCACAGCGCGGTATGCAGTTTAAGCCCAGATTTTTTGATATATACGATCACATTTATGTGATGGATAAATATAACTACAGAGACGTTATTGGGTTTGCCAGAAATGAAGCTGACAAACAAAAAGTTCATCTTATTCTAGATGAGATCTTTCCCGGTGAGGGCGTTGACGTTCCAGATCCTTACACAGGCGGTGAACAGGGTTTTGCAGATGTCTACAAAATGCTTGATGAAGCTACATCTAATATTGCCAATAAATTACAAAACTAAATACCTTACAATTTTGTATTTTTCCTGTAAACTCCTCTTGTCATGAAAAATATAATTTTAAGTTTCATCTTTCTTTGTATTACAACGGCGCATGCTCAGGAAATCGATCTTGATAGCTTTGCTTCCGGGTTTACGCATCCGCTAAATATTCAAAATGCAGGAGATGATAGGCTTTTTGTACTTGAGCAGGAAGGCATCATTAAAATCGTTTCTACAAACGACGGATTAACAAACGGTGAGCCTTTTCTGGATATTTCAGATTTAACCGTATCTGCTGGAGAACGCGGTTTACTGGGACTGGCTTTTCATCCTGAATATCAAACTAACGGGATTTTCTTTATTTACTATACAGACCTGTCTGGGAATACGACTGTGGCAAAATATGAAGTGAGCCCAGATAATCCCGATATCGCAGATCCAGATTCTGCCACGATCATTCTCACCGTAGATCAACCTTTTGGCAATCATAATGGCGGCAGTATTGTCTTTGGCCCTGATAATTATCTATACATAGGTTTGGGTGACGGCGGTAGCGGTGGCGACCCCAATGTTAATGGTCAAAACAAAAATTCTCTTTTAGGTACTATTCTGCGTATAGATGTTGATAATGGCTCTCCCTACTCTATTCCTTCAGGTAATCCTTTTGCAGATGATGCTTCCGCGAAAGCTGAAATATGGGCATACGGTTTACGTAACCCGTGGAAGTTTTCTTTTGACCCTGAAACAGGCGATTTGTGGATAGCCGATGTAGGCCAGGGTAATATTGAAGAAATAGACAAAGTAGCCTATACCGAAGCAGGGTTAAATTATGGCTGGAGGTGTTATGAAGGCACAGCCACATACAATACTACAGATTGCCCTGAAGCTTCTACTCTTACATTTCCCGTTACTGAATATCAGCACGATGTAATTGATACTGATACCGGTATTAGACGATGTTCTGTCACAGGAGGTTTTGTATATAGAGGCAGCCAGTATCCCGATCTTGTGGGTAAATATGTTTTCGCAGATTATTGCACTAATGAGATAGGTACCGTTACAGCAGATGGTAGTGATGGTTATGCAATCAAATTTTCAAGACCTTACCCAGGAAATGCATTTTCAAGTTTTGGGGTAGATAATGATGGCGAACTTTATGTTGCCGGTTATGAAAGTGGAGATATTCTAAAAGTTGTAACTAACGATCTGGGAGTGGGTGATAATGCAGCTGATGTCATTCGTTTCTATCCCAATCCTGCAAAATCTGTCTTAAAAATATCCGGTTCAGGAAATGAGATGATTGAGCTGACTATTTTTAATATAGAAGGAAAAATAGTACTCACAGCAGCAACTAATAGAGAAAAAGAAATAGATATTTCTTCACTAAAATCGGGTGTTTACCTGATAAAATCGGCTGAAAACGGTAAAAATCTCGGTGTTCAAAAATTAATAATAGACTAACATGCAAAACCTGCCTGCAGTAGGAAATTTATATCTCATACCCACAACATTAGGCAACACACCGCCCCTTGATGTTCTCCCACAATCAGTTGCAAATACTGTTGAGAATCTTGATGAATTTATAGTTGAAAACGAAAAATCTGCAAGGGCTTTTATAAAGCTGTTAACGCCAGATAAATCACAACCCGGTCTTATTCTGCATACTCTAAATAAGTACACAGAAGTAGCTGATTATCCTACTTTTTTAAATGCGTGTCTTGAGGGTAAATCTGTAGGTTTATTATCTGAAGCTGGTGTACCGGGAATTGCAGATCCGGGAGCAGACATTGTTAAGATAGCTCATGCAAAAGGTATTCGTGTTATTCCACTTGTTGGCCCTTCTTCTATCTTAATGGCGATGATGAGTAGCGGTATGAATGGGCAGAATTTCGCTTTTAATGGCTATTTACCTATAGATCAAAAAGAGCGCAAAAATGCAATTAAACGCTTAGAACGTATTTCTGCAGAACAGGGACAGTCTCAGATTTTTATAGAGACTCCTTATCGCAATAATAAAATGCTTGAAGAACTTTGCCATACACTTGATAAGCATACACAAATATGTGTGGCTTGCGATATTAGCTTGCCCAGCGAATTCATACTTACAAAAGCAGCCGCACAATGGAAGAATAAAATGCCAGATCTTCATAAAAGACCGGCAATTTTCATCATTCAGAAATAAAATTTTCGTTTTTAAAACAAAAAAAAGGGCAACATAATTGTTGCCCTAAATCTTCTCTTTCAAATATATTAATTGATACTAACTATCAAGATCAACTTTAGCAAATTTATCTGGCTGGATAAAAGAAACATCATAGCCGGCAAATTTTCTTAGGTAACTTTTAATAGAAGTACCAAAAGCATCCCTAAAGCCTTCTACGCCACCTGAGCGTAAATATCTTTTAACACTCCCGGGACCAGCAAGGTGAGCTGCCGCCAGAATACCAGATTCTGTGATACGAACGCCATTTATAACTTTACCATTAAATCGCTTTATGTCTTTTCTCAAAACCCATTTGTTTCTTGAAGCATTTGCGATAAAGGCTTTCTCCTGTAAAACAGGACTGTTTATAAACTCATCTGTATCATTTACACCCAGCAATAAAAGCGTACTGCGCCCAAACTGGTATCGACCTAAATAGCCGAATTGATTAATGCGTTTATAATCGTTTTGTGATTCTTTAAAACCCAGGGCTTCTTTAAATCCTGCAAAAGAATTTCCCGGATTGGCAAGATTCTTCTTTTCTACAGCAACATGATCTACTTCATCTACAGAGGGAACTGTGTAATGCAATTCTAATCCTTCTGTTGAATAAGCAGTAGATTCTGCAGTGTCTTTAACTGAAAAGCTCAGTGCTACAAGACCAAATACCGAAGGTAATGCTGCTAATTTTATTATGTTTTTTGTCATAATTGTTGATTAAGAACTCAAGTAAAAAAACAGTTACTCCCGTTCTATATTCAGCGCGCAAAGATACGAAAAAACTTAAGTATTTGACTTGCAAATAGTTAATGTTTTACTAACATCAAAAAACCGGGTGATATCATTAAAATATCGCCCTAAACTGAATAAAAATTCAATAAAATGACCGTGATAAGATGAATGTGTTACAGCTTTCTCAAATATTTAACACTTGAGGAAGCTCTAACGGTTAATCCCTTGTTTGTTAATCCATTGTATGTATTGTCTCCTATTCGCATTATGCTCCCCTACATTCCTGGCAAACATATGATAACCTGGTTTTGAGACATCTGCAACAAAAAAGTAATAATTATGATCTTCAGGATTAAGAACAGCATTAATCGAAGATAAATCTGGCATAAATATGGGTCCCGGTGGCAAACCGGCGTATTTATATGTGTTGTATGGAGAGTCTGTTTCCAGATCTTTATAAAGCACGCGCTTGATCACTTTATTAAAATCACCTTCGGTCTTTTTTACGGCATATATCACTGTGGGATCTGCGTCAAGTTTCCATCCGTTTTTAAGCCTGTTGAGATAAACACCCGCCACACGCGGTTTTTCGTCATTTTTAGCCGTTTCCTTTTGTACTATTGACGCCAGCGTGTAAACCTGTTCTGGTGATAGGTTGAGTTTTTTTGCTTTATTAATACGCTCCTCATTCCAGAATCTGTCGTGCTCATTGACCATCTTCTCTCTAAAACCCAGCGCATCTGTATTCCAGTAAAACTGGTAAGAATTGGGTAAATATAAAGTCATTGCCGTTGCAGGCGTCAAGCCCTGCTCTTTTAAAAAGGTAGTATCTTTTAATGCTTTTACCAGGCTTAAACTATCTGCCTCGAGTTGTTGCGCTATTCTCCCCGCAAGATCTTCTACGCGCTCCTGATTATTAAAAGAAATGGTTACAGGAACATTACCACTGCGAATAGAATTAACTATCTCGTTATTATTACTACCTTTCTTAATAATAAAATGACCCGGCTTAATATTATTAGGATATCCTTTACGCAACGCCACAGCATCCAGAGACTCTATATCTTCAATTAGCGGCTCAAGTTCTGCACGTACATCTTCATAAGTATCGTCTGTCCTTACATAAATATGTGCTTCTTCATTATTAAAAGCTGTATTAGGTGAGAAAAATTTACCGTAGATAACGTAAGCGAAAATCGCTCCTCCCAAAACACCAAGTAAGGCAATGGCAACTAATATTTTTCTAATGTACATTCTTATTTATAAGTTGATATAATATTTCATTTTTAAAGCTTCCGCGAAAGCGTTTCCAGTCTTTCTTCACCCCTACTTCTTCAAAACCCTGTTTCTTAAAAAGCTGAATGCTGCGGTCATTACCTTCCAGAATATTTGCATATAACTGATGCATATCAAGGTGAGCAAAGCTATACCTGATTATTAACTGTAAAGCTTCTGTGCCATAACCGCGACCACGTTCAGATTCTTCTAAAACCAGAACCCCCACCCCTGCCCGTTGATTTTTAGGATCATAATCAAAAAGATCTATCATTCCTAAAACGGCATCATCTTCCTTTTTACAAATAACAAGCCGAAGTTGCTTGACCTCATAAATATCACGGTGTGCATTCTCAAGATATTCTTTGATGGTAAATTTAGAATATGGAGTAAGTGTCGTACTGAGTTCCCACAATAATTCATCATTCTCTATACGATGCACTATTGCCAGATCTTCTGGCTCAAGGGCGCGAAGATAAATATTATTTCCTGTTAAAGTGATTACAGCCATTCTCCTGTAAATACTTTTTTAGCCGGCCCAATGAGGAAAACATTTTTATATCCGCTTCCATTCTTTTCAAAAGTAACTTGTAGTTTACCTCCGGGAACGGTAAGATTTACGGTATTGCTTGTTACCTTTTCCAGATGATACATAGCTATTGCCACTGCGGTAGCACCTGTACCACAACTAAGTGTCTCATTTTCTACTCCTCGCTCATAGGTGCGCATGGCGACATTTTCACCATTTAACTCAACAAAATTAATGTTACTACCTTCTTTACCATATAGTTCACTATAACGCATTGCAGCTCCTGCCGTTTTTACATCTAATTGCTGCAGGTCTTTTGCAAACTGCACATGGTGAGGAGAACCCGTATTTAGGAATAAATGCTCCTGCTTCTCTTCTATTTTATCTACGTCCTGCATTTTTAAGTGCACGATATCATCTACAATTTTGGCTTCATGCATACCGTCTACCGCTTCAAAAATGGCTTCATTTTCTATAACGCCTATTTCTTTCGCGAAAGCTACAATACACCTGCCGCCGTTGCCACACATCGTGCTCGGGTTACCGTCTGAATTGTAATATACCATTCTAAAATCTGCATCAGGATGATTCTCTAGCAATATTAAACCATCTGCTCCTATGCCAAATCTTCTGTCACAGAGCTGTTTGATGAGTTTGGTATCATTTTTGGAAAAAGATAGTTGACGATTATCTATGATTACAAAATCGTTACCTGTTCCTTGATATTTATAGAATGTTATCATTACTAATTTTTGATGCTTTTTAGCCGATTTTCACCCTTAAAAGTTCACTTTTTAGAGCTAAAAATTAAGCCTTGTCTCTCCATTTTGGAGTACTACTTATAGATTGGCAGCAAAAATACATAAAGCCATTATTTTATATGCTGTTAAAAACTAGTTAATGCCGCAACATCCTATACCAGATCAAGTATTTTAAATGTTAGTTAATACAATGAAATATAGAATTATGAAAAAATTTGCAAGTCTTTTGATTGTAGCCGTCCTTGGAGGCGGCATTACACTAGGAGCCTACAAGTATCTTGAATCTACAGATCTCGTAGAAAGTTCCGCAAAAACTAAATCTTCAACTTTCTTACCTGTTGCTTATAATGGGCCTACGATAACGAGTACCAATGCAGACTTTACCGAAGCAGCAGAACGAACGGTTCATGCTGTAGTACACGTAAAAAATGTGCAATTATCGCGTAGACCACGCAATATGCACGAGTATATTTATGGTGGTGGTGATCTACAACCAGGCCTTGTAGGTTCTGGTAGTGGTGTTATCATTTCTGCAGATGGTTATATTGTTACAAATAACCATGTGATAGATGGCGCAAGCGAGATTGAAGTATCTCTCAATGACAACAGAACTTTTAAAGCAGATGTTATAGGGTCTGACCCCAAAGCAGATATCGCGCTTATTAAGATAGATGCTGGTGATGATCTTTCTTACTTACCCTTTGGTGATTCAGACTCTGTGCGCTTGGGAGAATGGGCACTTGCTGTGGGTAATCCCTTTAATTTAACGAGCACAGTGACTGCCGGTATAATTTCGGCGAAAGCCAGAGATATTAATGAGTTTGATAATAACCCACAGTCATTTATTCAAACTGATGCTGCCATTAACCCTGGCAACAGTGGTGGTGCTTTAGTAAATATAAACGGTGAATTAATAGGTATTAACACCGCTATTACTTCACAAACGGGTAGTTATGTAGGTTATGCGTTTGCTGTCCCTTCTAATATTGCCAAGAAAATCGTTCAGGATATTATGGAATATGGCGATGTACAACGCGGTATCTTAGGTGTTAGCGGTATGAGTCTTAATACTGAAATTGCTAAAGAACTTGAGGTTGATCAAACTGAAGGTTTCTACGTAGGCGGATTAGAATATGATAGTGGTGCAGAAAAAGCCGGTATTAAAAAAGGTGATGTTATTAAAGAGGTTGATGGCATCCATATTTCAAAATTTACTGACCTTTCTGGTTATTTAAATGCAAAACGTCCTAATGATGTAGTGCAGGTAAAATTCATGAGAGATGGTAAAGAAAAAACGGTTCCTGTTACTCTCTTTAAACTGGAAACTTATAAGATAGGAAACGTGGGGCTTGAGGTTAAAAATGCAAGCGCAAGAGAACTTAAAGATTATGGCGTTAAGCACGGGGTTGTTATTAATAACACACTTACCGAAGATATGCAGCGCTATAACCTGAGAGGTATCGTTATTACAGAAATTGATGATGAAGCTGTAAGTAACATTAATGATGTTGAGAAGATTATGTCAAGCAAATCTTCTGAGGAACCTATAAGTATCACTTTTGTGAATAAAGACGGTGAACGTAACCGCTTTATCTTTAGATAGAAACATGAAAGAATAATATGAAAAAAGCCCGTTGATTCATTTCATCGGGCTTTTTTAATTGTATTGAGGGCGTAATATATTTTGTGAGTTCATTAACTGGCATTTACCGGCATTTCTGCGAATTTTAACACTTAAATTTTACGATTGATGTCAGCAACAAAATCAGATAAGAAAAGAAGAGGTCTCAAAAAGAAAAGATACGTACTGCCGGTAATCATCATACTAATGCTGGTGATTTTTAGAATACTCCTACCTACAATTGTAAAGAACTATGTCAACAAAGTTCTGGCAGATATCCCGGGATATTATGGGCAGGTAAAAGATATTGACATTGCTCTTTATAGAGGCGCATATGTTATTGACGGTATGTATTTAAATAAGGTGAATGCTAAGACGCAAGTGCCTTTTCTCAATTTTCCTGAAACTGATATTTCAATAGAATGGAAATCTATATTTAAAGGTAGAATAGTAAGTGAGATTAAAATGTACAGCCCTGAGGTAACTTACGTTTTTGAAGATCAGGAGGCACCTACAGAAGAAGGCGAAGCAGATACAGAAGACTGGAGCGCTGCATTAACAGATCTTGTACCTATAGACATAAACCATTTTGAAGTACACGACGGTAAGCTGGGTTTTGTAAAACTGCAAACTGAGCCAGATATAGACCTTTATATGGATAAGCTTGAACTTACTGCAGATAATTTACGTAATGTAAGAGACGATTCTAAAAATCTTCCGTCTCCTATTACCGCGCGAGCAGTAAGCATTGGGAAAGGAAATTTTAAGCTTAATGGTGGGGTTAATTTGATTAAATCTATACCAGATATGGATCTTAATTTCTCTCTGGAAGATGCAGACATTACCGCTTTTAATGATCTTACAAGAACGTATGCCGGTATTGATTTTAAAGAAGGTGATGCTGCAGTATATGGTGAGTTTGCAATCGCAGATGGTTATCTTAAAGGGTACGTAAAACCCATGCTGAGCAACTCAAAAATGATAAGCAAAGAAGATGGTATATTAGGCACCATCTGGGAAGGATTTGTAGGTATGTTTAAGTTTGTTCTTAAAAATCAGGGTACAAACACACTTGCAACTGTGGTACCACTTGAAGGTAATTTAAATAATGTGCAAGCCGGAATTTTTCCTACGATTTTAAACATCTTTGAGAACGCGTGGATAAATGCCTTTAAAGGCGAAATTGACGAGGATATAGATTATCAGGATGCTATAGAAGAGGCAGATCTAGACAACATGTCTTCTAAAGAACGCAGAGAATACAAACGCGCGCAGAGAAAGGCAGAAAGAGAAGAGCGACGGGAAGAAAGAAAAAATGATACGACCCTTCCTTAATGTGAAGAAATCGTCATTTTCATATAAGAAATCGCTAATTTTGTCACCTTTGCAATAAGCATAAAAACGAAGCGTTTTGCTACAAATGAAAAAATCGACTGAAATAATGAGAATGAGAATTACCGCGATTACCTGCTTACTTCTGTTTGTCACTGCAATTAGCTTTGCACAGGAAGAAACAATTCAGGATGAGCAAGAAAAACCAAACACCATTGATCAACAATTTTCTGACTTGATCAATGATTCTAACAATTTTCAAGAATACAAGGTAGTAAAGAAATTTGCTATTAATAAGTTACAAGAAAATACAAAAGACAGCATTGCAAACCTTAAAGCTCAGATTAACGCTTTGCAGGGTCAATTAGCTACTCAAAAAGAAGAAGTTAATAATCTCAACTCTTCTCTAAGCAGCACACAACAAACGCTAGACACAACTCGTGAAGAGAAAGACTCTATTAATTTTCTGGGTATACAGATGACTAAATCTGGTTATAAGTCTTTAATGTGGGGCATCGTTGCTGTTCTTGCTTTAGCATTACTTTTCTTTGTCTATAAATTTAAAGGAAGTAACTCTCAAACTCAGGAAGCTAATAAAAAGCTTAATGAAGTAGAGTTTGAATATGAAGAATACCGCAAAAAAGCGTTAGAAAAAGAGCAAAAAATGGGACGTTTGCTTCAGGATGAGCGTAATAAGATCGTAAAGAACAGTAAGGGCTAAATCTCTCTTTCGATATAAAATGTAAAATCCGCGATCGTTTTGATTGCGGATTTTTTTTTGCTACTATCTCCTACTACCCTAATAGCCGTTATTTAGTTACTTTTGGCAACCAGAAAAGTTTACACAGCATGCGTATAGATATAATTACAGTAGTCCCAGATTTATTAACCAGTCCTTTTGAAGCTTCTATCATGCAGCGCTCAATAGAGAAAGGATTAGTTGACATTAAGCTGCACAATCTAAGAGACTATAGCAGCAATGCTTATAAACAAATTGATGATTACCAATTTGGTGGTGGTGCCGGGATGGTCATGATGATAGAACCTATAGATAAATGTATTTCTAAGCTTAAAAGCGAAAGAGATTATGACGAAATTATCTATATGACCCCAGATGGTGAAACTTTAAATCAGGGTATTGCAAATCAAATCTCTTTACAGGAAAATATAATTATTCTCTGCGGTCACTATAAAGGTGTAGACCAGCGCGTACGCGATCATTTTGTAACACGCGAGATATCAATTGGTGATTATGTGCTTAGCGGCGGTGAATTAGGAGCTTTGGTTTTATGCGATGCCATTATAAGATTAATACCTGGTGTTTTAGGTAATGAAACTTCTGCCCTTACAGATTCTTTTCAGGATAATTTATTAGCTCCTCCTATCTACACACGACCCGCAGAATATAAGGGCTGGAGCGTCCCCGAAATACTTAGATCTGGCAATACTGGCAAAATAGAAGAATGGCGAGAAGAGCAGGCTTATAAGCGCACGCAGGAAAGAAGACCAGACCTTTTAGAGTAAGTGAAATCTATTTTTTTATTTTAGATCTATAATAAGCAATCAGTCAGTAATTTAAGCTGAATATAAAATTGTGCTTTCCAATTGGAAAAAATGAAATTATATGTATATTTGCACCCTCATAAGAACAACCTCTGGCGAAAATCGTGAATGTTGCCCTTATCAAACTATTATAAAACTCCTGTAAAATGGAAGATTTAATCCAATTCGTTCAAAACGAATTTGTAGAAAAGAAAGATTTCCCAGAATTTAGTGCTGGTGATACTATTACCGTGTATTATGAAATACGTGAAGGTGATAAAAAACGTACTCAGTTTTTCCGTGGTGTTGTTATTCAGGTTCGTGGAAGCGGCCTAACAAGAACATTTACCATTAGAAAAATGTCTGGTACTGTAGGTGTTGAGCGTATTTTCCCAATCAACCTTCCTGCATTACAGAAAATTGAGATCAATAAAAGAGGTAAAGTACGTAGAGCTCGTATTTACTACTTTAGAGGTCTTACAGGTAAAAAAGCAAGAATTAAAGAAATTAGAAAATAATTTTTTTAAGCTTATAGCTTAAAGGGCTTCCTTAAATGGGAGCCCTTTTTTTATATATTTAGGCGATGAAGAAAATCGCTTTCTTTTTTACATGTTTTTTATTTTGGTGCGCAGGTTTAGTAGCCCAGGATGATAGAGCAGATTATTCTTTTGGTTTAAAAAACATGTATCTCAATGCTAATTTTGGCGTCATTAATTATAACTACTCAAGCAAACTTTTAGAAGGATCTGCAGAGGCTATATCTATAACGGCCACCACTACTTTTGCCGGCAGATTTGCAATAGGATACCACTTTAAGAATAACTGGGATGCCCAGCTAAGTGTGATGCGACCAGCTGCATGGGTTTCATATAACGGTATTAATATTGACAACTATCATCATTCTGTATGGACTAATATTTGGGCCATTAGCGGGAGAAAAAGAATAGAATTATCTACTCGTTACTCTCTATATTGGGAAGCAGGACTCAGCAACGTTGCCAGACATGGTTTTAAAATTGATGATACACAAGTTATTAAAGATGCACAATACCTCTACCCTCTTTTAGGCACAGGAATCAATTACAAACTCAGCTACAAATGGGATGCTTCTATTAACCTGACCTACTCACCTCCTAAAGACAAAGTTAAGCAACCTGCAACAACGTTTATCGCAGCGGGAATTACTTATAATTTACGTTCTCTTGATCAAAATGTAATTGATGATAATGCGTCAACCCTGTATGCTTTTCCTAAACATATATTGCAGATAGGTTACGCTTCAGACTTTTTAGGTTTTGATATAAACAGACAATTTTCTGGCGGACTTAAAACCAGCATTCCTATTTTCTGGAATGGCGATATTTTCATTAAAAATGGCGTTTTTATGACCTATCAGCGCAATATTTTTCATACTAACAAAAACTTTTCGCTAGACTGGGGCGCCAGTCTTGCATTATACAAAACACAGAATCATGAAAACTTCTATGCACTGTCAGTTTATCCCTTAGTACGCTGGTGGTTTTTAAGAACAGCTCCCGTAGACTTATATTTTAATTATTCAATAATTGGGCCTGCATACATTTCAAAATCTGTACTTGACGGTATAGATAGTGGTGAAGAAGCGACTTTTCAGGATTTTATGGGTATTGGTTTCCTGTTTGGGAAAGAGAGAAATTACAATCTTGACCTCAAGATTGCTCATTATTCTAATGGTAATATTTTTAATGACAACCCCGGTATTGCCATTCCACTAACTATCTCATTAGGCTATGCCATTTATTAACTTTTGTTCATAATCGCCGTTTATAAAGAGTTGAAAACTAAATTGTTAAAATACTAGGGATATATGTATTTAAATCTTACTTTAGTAATATAAATTCAATAACACATTGAATTATCGTTCTTACAGTTATCAATAGATTGATCTTCATATCAATTATTGATAATTTATATCAGAGATTTTAATAGCTCAAAGTAGTAAAAAGTATTTGCTGGTTTTTGAAATTTTCACAGAGGTCTTTCCTCGGAAAATCTAAATAAAATCCTTTGTAAAGCAATACTATTTAAAATGTCTGATTTCGGGATAGAAAGCTTAGAAATCATAGATTTTTGAAGAATTTTATCCCAATGAATAGATTTACGGTGCAAGTACTAATATTCTTGCCAAGGAGCTCAGAGGGCTCACCGGTAAAAAATCAATTCATTAGAAGCCATGTCAAGGTACTTTGTACAATGATATGGCTTTTTTTATGTCAAAAATTGCCAAATACATGTACTTATCGATAAACGGCTAAATTATTACTTCCTTTTAACCTGCATTAACACACTATAGAGTGTTAAAAACAGGCGTAAAATCCTATATTTGCAAACAAAAATTTAATCATTTCAATAAATTGTTGAGCTATTTATAACCCTGAATAGATTTGTGCTTTGCACTCAACCTTAACTATTCACGATTATAATAACATTGTAATATATATGTCTTTAACCACGTCTAAAATAGTTTATACTAAAACCGATGAGGCTCCGGCCCTGGCAACCCAATCTTTTCTTCCCATCGTTCAAAAATTTGCGAAAGTTGCAAACATAGAATTCGAAACAAAAGATATTTCTCTGGCAGCAAGATTACTTGCTACTTTTCCAGATTACCTTAACGAAGATCAAAAACAAGCCGATGCACTTGCAGAACTAGGTGAGCTTGTCAAAAAGCCGGAAGCTAATATTATTAAATTACCTAACATTAGCGCATCTGTACCACAGTTAATAGCTGCTATAAAAGAACTTCAGGCTAAAGGTTTTGCTATTCCAGACTATCCGGAAGAACCAAAGACTGAAGAAGAAAAAGCATTAAAAGCACGCTTTGCTAAAGTTTTAGGTAGCGCAGTAAACCCTGTCCTTCGCGAGGGTAATTCAGATCGTCGCGCGCCTAAACCCGTAAAAGAATATGCACGCAAGAATCCTCACAGTATGGGAGCTTGGGAAAAAGACAGCAAGTCACATGTAGCTACTATGCAACATGGTGACTTTAGAGCTAATGAGAAATCTGTGACTCTGGCTGATGCAAATGCGGTAACTATCGAGCTTACAGATGACGCTGGCAATACAACTACATTAAAAGAAAATTTACCATTACTGGCCGGCGAAGTTATAGACGCCACAGTAATGAGCAAAAAAGCATTGCTTGAGTTCTTAAAAGAACAAATTGAAGATGCTAAAGCGAAAGGTGTTCTATTTTCAATTCACCTTAAAGCCACAATGATGAAAGTTTCAGACCCTATCATTTTTGGCCATGCTGTAAAAGTTTTCTTTGAAGACGTTTTTCAAAAACACGGTGATAAACTAGCCTCTGTAGGATTTGATGCTAAAAACGGACTTGCAAATTTGTTTTCAAGTATAAATGAATTACCAGAAGCAGAACGTTCTGAAGTAGAAAGTGATATCTTAAAAACACTTGAAGAGCGTCCTGACCTTGCAATGGTAAATTCAGATAAAGGTATTACAAATTTACACGTACCAAGCGATGTTATTATAGATGCTTCTATGCCGGCTATGATACGTAACAGCGGCCAGATGTGGAATGCAGATAATAAATCTCAGGATACAAAAGCTGTTATTCCAGACAGCAGTTACGCCGGTATTTACCAGGAAACGATCGATTTTTGCAAAGAAAATGGCGCTTTTGACCCCACTACAATGGGTACTGTTCCTAACGTAGGACTAATGGCTAAAAAAGCTGAAGAATATGGTTCTCACGATAAAACCTTTGAAATTCCTGCAAGCGGTAAAGTTCAGGTAAAAGATGCCTCTGGCAACGTGCTATTAGAGCATAATGTTGACGCAGGAGATATCTGGAGAATGTGCCAGACAAAAGATGCACCTGTTCAGGACTGGGTAAAACTTGCCGTAAATCGTGCGCGTGCAACAGGTATACCTACAATATTTTGGCTTGATAAAGAACGAGCACACGATGCTGAGCTTATAAAAAAAGTAAATCTTTATCTTAAAGATCACAATACAGAAGGGCTTGACATACAGATTATGTCTCCTATTGAAGCAACGCGCTTCACCTTAAAGAGAATGAAAGCTGGTGAAGATACAATCTCTGTTACCGGGAATGTTTTGCGTGATTACAATACAGACCTCTTCCCTATTCTTGAAGTTGGTACCAGCGCAAAAATGCTTTCTATTGTACCATTAATGAATGGTGGTGGTCTTTTTGAAACCGGTGCCGGTGGCTCTGCTCCTAAACACGTACAACAGTTTGTAGAAGAAGGTCATTTAAGATGGGATTCTCTAGGTGAATTTTTAGCACTTTCTGTTTCATTAGAACACGCAGGAGAAAAGAATAATAACCCTAAAGCGCTTATCCTGGCTGAAACTCTTGACGAGGCAACTATTAAATTTCTTGACAATAAAAAATCACCATCACGCGAAGTGAATGAGATTGACAACAGAGGTAGCCACTTTTTCTTAGCTCTATACTGGGCTCAGGCTTTAGCCAAACAGGAGAAAGACAAAGAACTTCAGGTTCATTTTGCAGAAATGGCTAGCGAACTGGAAACAAACTCTAAGAAAATACAAGAAGAACTTATACAGGCTCAGGGATCAGCAGTTGATCTGGGTGGATATTATTTCCCAGACCAGGAAAAAGCAAGCGCGGCAATGAGACCAAGCGCAACTTTTAATGCGATAATGAATTAAATCTAATTCAGAATAAATTGTAAAGCCCTGCTAAATTAGCGGGGCTTCTTTTTACAACTATATAAATATCTATTTACAAATCTGTAATTTTACATATGGCTTTTACCAGAACTACAGAAGAGACATCAAAGTATGACCATTTAGAAGAAATGGGTGTACATGAATTACTTTCAAATATTAATAAGGAGGACAAAACCGTACCTGATGCGGTTGAAAAATCGCTCCCACAGATCGAAAATCTGGTAAAAAAGGTCATAAATCAGCTGGAAAATGGCGGCCGTCTGTTTTATATGGGAGCAGGAACCAGCGGTAGATTGGGGGTTGTAGATGCTTCAGAATGCCCGCCTACATTTGGAGTACCACATGACAAAGTTGTAGGTCTTATTGCGGGAGGCGATAAAGCGATTAGAAAAGCTGTAGAATTTGCCGAAGATAGCGAAGACCAAGGTTGGCAGGATCTGCTTGAGCACAATATAGGCTCTAACGATTTTGTGATAGGCATCGCAGCTTCGGGAACAACACCGTATGTTATTAGTGCTTTAAAAGCGTGTAATGAACAAGGAATTCCAACCGGTTGTATCACGTGCAATGCAGGGAGCCCGCTTTCGCTTGAAGCGAAATATCCTATAGAAGTAGTTGTAGGGCCAGAGTTTGTAACAGGCAGCAGCCGCATGAAAGCAGGAACAGCGCAAAAACTCGTTTTAAATATGATTTCTACTACGGCAATGATCAAACTAGGTCGTGTGCAGGGCAATAAAATGGTAGATATGCAATTAAGCAATCACAAATTAGTAGGTCGTGGCGCTCAAATGCTAATGGAAGCTCTGCATATAGAAGAAAGTGAGGCTCGTATTTTACTTAAAAAACACGGCAGCGTGAGAAATGCTATCAAAATTTACAAACATGGGCACTAACAAAGAACTACTGGCAAAGGGAGTGCGCACGATGGCGATGTCGCTATTCTTTATGTTTTTAGGACCCGGCATTATCTATCAGGCATTTAAGAACAAGGAACATCCTCTTTATTTAGCCGTTCTTATACTCGGGATTTTTGCCGCTGCTATGGCGATTTTTCTTGGTTTTAAGGGGATAAATAGAATTATGCAGTCTATGTTTGGAAAGAAATAATCTAACCTAAGTTTTATAAACTAAAAAAGCCTTTGCAATCGCAAAGGCTTTTTCTATATCTTAAGAAAGATGCTTATTTAGCAAATTTCTTGTATTTGTTCTTGAACTTATCAATACGACCAGCGGTATCTACTAGTTTAGATTTACCGGTATAGAAAGGATGAGATGTTCTGGATATCTCAAGTTTAATTAACGGATACTCCGCTCCTTCTACTTCAATAGTTTCTCTAGTATTAGCAGTTGACTTCGCCAAAAATACTTCTTCATTTGACATGTCTTTAAATGCTACTATTCTATAATTTTCTGGATGTATGTCTTTTTTCATCGTGCTATGCTTTAAATCCGCTCAATTTTTGAGGTGCAAATTTAGAAATAAAAACTTATATAACAAGCGACAAATATAAAAATTAATTTATTCATATAGAAAATCAATTAGAATACATCTGTAACGTTTTAGTATTTTTGTTAACTAACTAGCCTAACCAAAATTTTCTTAAAATGACAAATCAATATCCTACCGCAAAATTTGCTTTGCCTAATGGCGTTGTTCTTGGTGCCATACTTATTGTTATAGTTGTGATCATGTATGTTACAGGTATGCTCTATGAAGGGAAGCAATGGCCTATGTACCTGTTCTATCTTATCTTTCCACTTTTTATAGGTTATAGTATCTATACTTATCGCTCTAAAAATGGTGGCTTTCTAACTTTGGGACAAGCAATAAAAGTAGGTCTCGCAATTGCTGCAATTAGCGGACTTGTTTATGCAATCTATAATGCTATTTTTGCGTACATAATAGAACCAGACTTTGCAGACACCATGTTAGACGTTGCCCGTGAGAATATGGTAAAGCAAAATCCTAATATGACAGAAGATCAAATAGAGACCGGTATGGCCATTGCAAAGAAAATGAGCAATCCATTATTAGGAGGCGCTTTTTTCATCCTGCTTAGCATCTTTTTTGGCTTTATATACTCTCTTTTTTCAGGTTTAATATTTAAGCGTGAGAATCCGTATCAAGAATAAGCTTTTATGCAACTATCGGTAGTTATACCTTTACTTAACGAAAAAGAATCACTTACAGAATTACACCACTGGATTGCAGATGTTATGCAATCCAGTGGTTTTTCATATGAAATTCTATTTATAGACGATGGTAGTACAGACGGGTCCTGGGAAACTATTACTCAACTTATTAAAACCCATCACGAGGTAAAGGGCATAAAGTTTAATAGAAATTATGGCAAAAGTCAAGCGTTAAACGCCGGTTTTGCTGCTGTTTCTGGAGATGTTGTAATCACTATGGATGCAGATCTGCAGGACAGCCCTGATGAAATTCCAGAACTGTACTATCTCATAGTGAACGGTGGTCATGATGTTGTTTCAGGATGGAAAAAGAAAAGATATGACTCTGTACTCACAAAAAATCTACCTTCAAAGTTATTTAATGCGGCCGCTCGTAAAACAAGTGGTTTAAAATTACATGATTTTAATTGTGGTCTCAAAGCGTATCGTCTAGAAGTAGTAAAAAATATAGATGTCTATGGCGAGATGCACAGATACATCCCACTTCTGGCAAAAAATGCAGGTTTTTATAATATTACAGAAAAACCTGTTAAGCATCAGGCGCGTAAGTACGGTGAAACAAAATTTGGCGCAGACCGCTTTATTAAAGGTCTTCTAGATCTAATCACGATCTGGTTTATAACTTATTTTGCAAGACGCCCTATGCACCTCTTTGGTGCGCTTGGTTTTATCATGTTTATTATAGGTTTTGCCTTTGCCGGTTATCTGGGTATAGACAAGATTTTTATAAATCCGCGAGGACGTCTTATCACTGCCCGCCCTCAATTTTATCTGGCTCTTGTAAGTATGGTAATAGGCGTACAACTCTTTATTGCAGGCTTTCTGGGCGAATTGATTTTGCGATCTAAGCATGAAAAACAACGGTACTTAATTAGCTCAAAAAAGGGATTTTAGACTGTTTTAAACTAATAGTTAAAAACGTATTTTTACAAACTAAACCAACGTTATGATATATATAGAACCCGAAATACTTGATAAAGTAAACGCATGGCTTACTCCTGATTTTGACCAGAAAACACAGGAAAAAATAAAAGACATGATCGCAAATGATCCTGAAGGCGTTAAAGAAAGTTTTTATAAGAACCTGGAATTTGGCACCGGCGGTATGCGCGGCGTAATGGGTTTAGGTACTAACCGAATAAACAAATATACTTTAGGTAAAAATACACAAGGACTGGCTAAATATCTTAAGCAGGCTTTTCCTGATGAAGATATTAAAACGGCAATTGCATATGACTGCCGTAATAATAGTAAAGAGCTTGCAAAGGTTGTGGCAGATGTTTTTTCTGCAAATGGTATACAAGTATACTTATTCAGCAGCCTGCGCCCCACCCCTGAGTTAAGTTTCGCTGTAAAGCATCTTAATTGTCATTGTGGTATTGTACTTACAGCAAGTCACAACCCACCAGAATATAACGGTTACAAAGTATACTGGCAAGATGGTGGTCAATTAGTGCCACCTCAGGATAGTGAGATTATTAATGTGATTGAAAATCTTCAATATTCTGAGATCAACTTTTCGGCTAAAGAAGATTTGATCACTTATATTGATAAAGATGTTGATGAAGCATTTATAAATGCATCTTTAAAGAATGGAAGCTTTTCGCAGTTGAATGGAAAGCGAGATGATCTTACAATCGTGTTTACTCCGCTTCATGGTACTTCTGTCACTTTAGTACCAGACGTATTAGAAAAAGCAGGCTACAACAATGTACATATTGTTGAAGAACAGCGTGAGCCTAATGGCAATTTCCCTACAGTAAAATCTCCTAACCCTGAAGAACCTGAAGCCTTAAAAATGGCAATGGAGCTTGCAGAGAAAACTAATGCAGATATTGTAATAGGTACAGATCCTGACTGCGATAGATTAGGTATTGCAGTACGCAATAATGAGGGAGAAATGTTGCTTCTTAATGGAAATCAAACCATGATCGTCATGACAGATTTCTTGTTAAAGAACTACTTTGGGGCAAATGCTCATAAGAACAATGAATTTATCGCTTCAACTATAGTTTCAACTCCTATGATGGAGGTTCTGGCTAAATCATATGGCGTAGAATGCAAACTTGGTCTTACAGGTTTTAAATGGATCGCTAAGATGATAAAAGATTTTCCTGCCCAGCATTTCATTGGCGGTGGCGAGGAAAGTTTTGGTTATATGGTAGGTGATTTTGTAAGAGATAAAGATGCTGTTACCTCTACCCTTCTCGCTTGCGAAATTGCAACTTGGGCTAAGGCAAATGGTTCTTCATTTTATGAATTACTCCTTGATCTGTATGTAAAACACGGTTACTACAAAGAAGATCTTACATCGCTGGTAAAAAAAGGTATTTCTGGAGCTGAAGAAATTAAACAGACCATGATAGATCTTAGAGAGAACCCAATGACAAGCATAAATGGTGAGAAGGTTATTCAAATAGACGATTATCAAAACGCTAAATCTCTAAAAGTAGCAACAGGTAATTCTACAGATATTGATATGCCAAAGTCTAATGTTCTTGTATATCATACAGAAAAAGGTAGCCGCATTGCTGCACGACCAAGTGGTACCGAACCTAAAATTAAATTTTATATCAGCGTTAATGAAGAATTACCTTCTTTAGATAAATATGATAAGGTAGATAAAACGCTTAATGACAGAATAGCCGGAATACGTAAAGAGCTAGGTCTGTAAATACTACAACGGCCCTGAAGTCAATTTCGGGGCTTATTTTTTTCTATGAATTACTTTAAACAAATCCTTCAGTTTGCGAGGCCATATAAGCGCTACGCGATACTTAACGTTCTTTGCAACATTCTTTATGCTCTTTTTAGTACACTCTCTTTTCTGGCACTTATCCCGGTAATTGAGATCCTTTTTGATAAAAGCAAGCGCGTGGTAGCTGCTCCCGTTTGGGAAGGCTGGGCAGGAGCTAAAGATTATGCCGTTAATTATTTTTACTTTAATGTAAGTGAGCGCGTTGCAGATAATGAACTTTCGGCACTCGTATTCATCTGCATAATCGTAGTAATTCTTTTCTTCCTTAAAAACCTGTTTGGTTACCTGGCAACATTTTTTATTACCTATTTGCGTAATGGTGTGATGAGAGATGTGCGCGACGCCATTTATGATAAGCTTATTGAGCTACCCGTTGCCTATTTCTCAGAAAAGAGAAAAGGTGATACCATTTCACGAATCACAGCAGATGTTAATGAGGTAGAACGCTCTTTTCTTTCTATTCTGGAAATGGTAGTTAGAGAACCGCTCACGATCATTTTTACGATCATCGCTATGCTTATGATGAGCGCCAAGCTCACCCTTTTTGTTTTTGTATTTCTGCCCATATCAGGTTTTATCATTTCACGTATAGGGAAATCGCTAAAAAAACAGTCTAACCAGGCACAAGAAGAGAATGGTCACTTTCTTTCTATAGTAGAAGAAACCTTATCGAGTTTAAAGATTATTAAAGGTTTTAATGCAGAAAACAGCTTTCGCGAAAAATTTCAAACTTCTACAGAACGTTTAAAGAATATTCTAAATAGCCTTATTAACAGACAAAATATGGCTTCACCCACGAGTGAATTCCTGGGTATTTTTGTAATAGTCGTTATTCTGTGGTTTGGTGGTCAAATGGTTCTTGTTGAGCAATCTCTGGGTGCCGCAACCTTTATTGCGTTTTTAGGGCTTTCTTACCAGATTTTGACCCCTGCAAAGCAGATAAGTAAAGCAGCTTACAGTGTAAAAAAAGGAGATGCTGCCGCAGAACGTATTCTGGAAGTCATCAACACTCAGTCAACAATTACTGATAAAGAGAACGCTTTAGACAAGAAAGAATTTTCTCATAGCATCAATATTGAGAATATTTCGTTTAAATACGAAGATGAAAATGTTTTAAAGAACTTTAGCGTTACCGTACCTAAAGGAAAAACTGTTGCTCTTGTAGGGCAAAGCGGTAGCGGCAAAAGTACCATCGCAAATTTAATTACTCGCTTTTACGACGTTAATGAAGGTGCTATTGAGATAGATGGTAACAATATTAAGGATATTACTAAAAAGTCCCTGCGCGATCTTCTGGGGCTGGTAACCCAGGATTCTATATTATTTAATGACACCATCCGTAATAATGTGTTATTAGGTAAACCCAACTCAGGAGAAGAAGAAATAATTGATGCCTTAAAGATTGCTAACGCCTGGGAGTTTGTAAAAGATCTTCCACTTGGCTTAGACACAAACATAGGCGATAGCGGTAATAAATTGAGTGGAGGTCAAAAACAACGTATCTCTATTGCCAGAGCAGTTTTAAAGAATCCTCCAATCATGATTTTAGATGAGGCTACCTCTGCTCTCGATACAGAAAGTGAACGTCTGGTGCAAAAGGCTCTCGAGAATATGATGATGAATCGTACCTCTATTGTGATTGCTCACAGATTGTCTACAATACAAAACGCAGACCTTATTGTCGTAATGCAAAAGGGTGAAATTGTTGAGCAAGGTAAACATGACCAACTAATAGCCAAAGGCGGTACTTATCGCAAGCTTGTAGAAATGCAATCATTTGATTAACGATTCAAAAATCACAAAAATTCAAATAATATAAGTTGTAGTACTTTAGCTACAGCTGTAAATAAAAAAAGATGCTGCTAGGGGAGCAACATCTTTTTGTTTACCAAACAAAATACTAGGGGTAGGTATTCTGTTATTCTTGTTGTAATTGACTGACAGTTTGATTTGGGATGAAACGGCCAGTACTTTAATTATGGTTCAAATATAAAACGGATTTTTAAACCTCACAAGTTTTTTGTGTAATTAATCGTGAAATTGTGCACTTTATCGGAAATTAGATGAAATAGTATCACAAAACGTTAAAATAAGTTAATATACCCAATTCGAAAACGTTATAGTATTTAAATAAAAAATACAAGTTTTTAATTAATTCTACTCAATGCGCTTTTTAAGGATGAAGTGTTTTAAAAAAATGATAGTGAAAAGATAAATGGGGTTTAAAAAACAAAAGATGATACTTTCGCATCATCTTTGTTTAATCTTTGCATCTTGGGGCGGTAATACAAATTTGTTGTAGTTGAGTCAATTAAGACTTGGGTTTATTTTAAAAACGATCTTTTTTCGATTTGGGACAAAAAAGGATTGTATTTCTTATATCCTTGACCTAATGATTTGGGGTAAAAGGTCATTGGTTATTTTTATTGAAGCAAATATATGGGCTTTTCTATTACCAACCAAATATTTTGTGTAATTAATCGCTAATTTATGTATTTAAACGATAATTATATTTACTATTACGTTGTAATGTTAAAATAAGAAGCGCCTTTTAAACCGTTTCTAATAAATAATGTCAAACTTGTGGCCATCACAAATTCAATATTGTGCAATTGACCAGCAAAAAACCTGATGAATTAGTTTTTGAAGACCTTATAAGAGATTATAAGGAGAAACTCTATTGGCACATACGCAGAATGGTCATTTCTCATGACGATACAGACGATGTGTTACAAAATACGTTTATAAAGGTTTATAAGAATTTAGGTAATTTTAAAGGAGAGAGTCAGGTGTATACATGGCTTTATAGAATAGCGACTAATGAAACCATTACCTTTCTCAACAAAAGAGCAAAAACACTTAAGTTAAGTAACGAAAGCCTGCAGCAGAGTTTAGTAAGCAACCTGACAAGCGATCCATATTTTGATGGTGATGCTGCGCAGCTTAAACTTCAGGAAGCCATTAATCAATTACCGCCTAAGCAAAAGCAAGTCTTCATCATGAAATACTACGATGACTTACAGTATAACGAGATTGCTAAAATTTTAGATACTTCAGAAGGTGCTCTAAAAGCCAGTTATCATCATGCCGTAAAAAAAATAACGCAACATGTTCTTAATAATTAAACCTTTACTATAAAAAGAAGTCTATAGATTAATGAAAGAAAGCTGGAAAAATATTAAAAAGGAGGGGTACCAAGTTCCCTCAGGATATTTTGACGATTTTGAGAAAAATTTGAAAGAAGAAATTCTTTTGCAAACTATTCTTAAAAAAGATCAGGGTGGTTTTACTATCCCAGACGGCTATTTTGATAACCTGGATACACAAATTAATGCTCGCCTAAAACCAAAGAATAAGATATTCACTTTAGAAAAGAGCATAGCAATTGGCATAGTCATGAGTATTGCTGCCTTATTGGTTGTAGCACTTCTGGTTATAATTCCCGGTAGACGTATTTCAAATTTTGATGACCTCACATTTACTTCTATGGAAGAATATTTAAGTGAAGACGGTATTCAGGATTATATTTCTAATCAGGATCTTAACGAGATTGAGGCTTCCAGCTCCTTTATAGATAAGTCATCAGTATCAGACGATTTAATTTTTGAATATCTAGACAATACAATTATAGAAGACGACATTACTGATCAATAATTTATTTGATTTAAACAACCTATGAAAAATATAATTCTCATCATTTTCTTTCTAACAGCGATGACGACCTATAGTCAGGATAAAGATAAATATGAGCGTATTAAAGCGTTAAAGGTATCTTTTATCACAGAAGAACTTGAACTTACTCCGGCTGAGGCCGAAAAATTCTGGCCCATTTACAATTCGTATGATTCTAAAATGCACGATCTGCGTAAACGCGAAAGACGTCTCTTTCATGAAAAATATAACAGCGATGGTGTCAAGAACAAACTATCTGAAGATGATAGCAAAGAACTAATAGAAGAATATAATACCGTGCTTAATGAGCGTCATTCTCTGGAAAAACGTCTTATGGACGACCTCGTTAAAAAACTGCCTGCTTCTAAAATTGTTTTTTTACCTGAGGTAGAACGCCAGTTTGGTCAAAAGCTTTTTGAAGAGTATAAAAAGAGAAAAAATAAGAACGGTACAGAAGAAGATTAGTTTCTACTAAAATCTAATCTTGCAATTCGGTTCTTACCCGCTGCATAAGCCGTACTGTCATTGAGAAATCTAAAAGCATAGAATCCCTCCTTGCTTAAATTGGTCCATGTCTCGCCGCTGTCTTTGCTATAGTCAATTCCGGTAAAGCCGGAAGCTACAAGCTGCTCTCCCCCACTGTTTGGCACAAATTGCACACAGCTCTTATATCCCGGTTCATTACCATCTGCAACCAGCGTCCACGTTTTACCGCCATCCTGAGTGATGGCTTTATTACCGGTATTATTTTCTGGATCTGTATAATCGCCACCAATTATAAAACCGGTCATTTTATCATAAAAATCGATCGAATAGCCGCCAAAAGTAGCTTTATCCTTCACTAAAGGTGTATTAAATACTTCCCAGTTTTTGCCCTTATCAGGAGTGAAATAAACTCTTGAAGTACCTCCACCCGTAATTATCCAGGCTTTATTCCCGGCAGTCGCAATATTTGTGTTACTTGCAGCAAATGCGGCTTCGCCTTCCTTAATTTGAGGCAATTCATTGCAATCTAATTTCTTCCAGCTTTTGCCACCATCGCGAGTAATTATAATTGATAAACAATCTGATGTAGGATCTCCTATTGCTATTCCTTCTTTATCATTCCAGAATTTCATCGCATCATAAAAGATCTTTTCGTTTTCCTCTTCATAAACAAGTTCCATCCTTCCTGAGTCTCCTGTTTTATACAACAAAGCAGGGTTTTCAATACTCAACATATAAAAATCTGTTTGTGTATGTGCAGTGGCTCTAAAAGCCGGTGCTATACTATCTTTATAAAGTGTATTGGTATTCCAGACCTTTGTTGCTGGATTATAAAGACCAAACTTTCCATCAGTACCTGCAAATGCGAGGCTGCCGCCATCCATTATCTCAAGGGTTCTTATACTCACCGTATCCTCATAAATTGTTGTTATTTCAACATCTGTGAAAAATTTATTCTCTTCTTTAGTGGGTTTTTCTTGACAACTTGCCAGCAGCAAGAATCCCATAAAAACGATAAGCCTGTACATATTCTTTATTTTGCGTGAATATAAAACTATTCACCTACAAACCCGTACCTTTGCAGCCATTTTAAAACCAAATTCATGCGCTTACACCGTAATCTCGTTTTCGCCGTAGTTGATGGCTTGTTAGAAATATTTAACGAGGGAAGTTATGCCAGTAAAACGGTAGAAAAACAACTTAAAAGAGACAAACGCTGGGGATCGAGAGACCGTAGTTTTGTTGCTGAAACTATTTACGATATTGTACGATGGAAACGCCTATATGCAGGCATTGCAGAAGTTGGTGAGCCATTTGAGCGCAAAGATATCTGGAGGTTATTTGCTGTCTGGGCTACCTTACGCGGAATAACACTACCAGATTGGCCACAAATAGAACAAACACCTACCCGGCGCATAAAAGGGAAATTTGATGAACTTTCACAAACAAGGAAATACAGAGAATCTATACCAGACTGGTTAGATGAATTAGGTGAAAAAGAATTGGGTAAAAAGTGGGATGCAGAAATCGCTGCTCTTAATCAACAAGCACCGGTGGTTCTTCGTGTTAACCGTTTAAAAACTGACGTAGGCGCACTGCAAAAATCTCTTGCAGAAGAAGGTTTTGAAACAGAATCTATAAAAGGATATAAAGACGCTATTCAACTTAAAGAACGTGGGAATGTTTTCACAACCACTGCTTTTAAAGAAGGTTTTTTTGAAGTTCAGGATGCATCATCACAACTTGTAGCCCCATTACTTCAGGTTGAACCGGGAATGCGTGTTATTGATACTTGTGCAGGTGCCGGTGGTAAATCGCTACATCTTGCCGCTATGATGGATAACAAAGGGCAGATTATAGCTCTGGATATTTTTGGCAATAAATTAAAAGAACTTAAAAGACGTGCGCGTCGTGCCGGAGCTTTTAATATTGAGACCAGAACAATAGACTCTACTAAGGTCATTAAAAAATTATATAACTCGGCAGATCGTGTCCTTATTGATGCGCCATGTACAGGTCTTGGTGTGTTAAGCAGAAATCCAGATGCTAAATGGAAACTACAACCGGATTTTGTAGAAAGCATAAAAGTTAAACAACAAGAACTACTTCGCTCCTACTCAAAAATGGTTAAATCTGGCGGAAAACTGGTTTACGCTACCTGTTCTATTCTTCCTTCAGAAAATCAGGCACAGGTTAAAGAATTTTTAACTTCAGAAGAAGGAAAAGAGTTTAGTCTTGATCAACAAAAAGTTGTACTTTCAAGTGAGTCTGGATATGATGGTTTCTTTATGGCTCTTTTATCTAAAAAATAAAATTTCACTGTCCTAAAACTTCTCGCATGGTAAGACTTCTACTCCTTTTAATTTTCCTTCCGTTATCTATTTTGGCGCAGCAGCCATACTATGATGACGTAGATCTTTCAAAAAGTGGTGCTGCTTTAAAGCAAGAACTGGCGACTAAAATCACAGAAACGCACACCCATTTTCTTACATACACTCCGGGAATCTGGGAAGCAGATAAAGTTACAGATGTTGACCCCGAAAATCCTGATGAAGTTCTTCTGCTTTACGGCTATGAAGATCAAACTGATCAAGACCCAACAAATGACAGAACGAGAGATAAAAACAGAAATGGTGGTGATAATGGAGATTGGAACAGAGAACATACCTACGCTAAATCTTTAGGAACACCTAATTTAGGAAACGAAGGTCCCGGTTCTGATGCGCATCATTTACGCCCCAGCGACGTACAACGCAACGCCAATAGAGGTAACAGAAAATTTGCTGACGGTACCGGAAATTCTGGCACTGTAGGCACAAATTGGTATCCCGGTGATGAATGGAAAGGTGATGTAGCCAGAATGCTCATGTATATGTATCTGCGTTACGGCACACGCTGTCTACCCACAAACGTAGCCGTAGGAACAACCAATGCAGAAGATCCTGATATGGTCGATTTACTTTTAGAATGGAATGCAGAAGACCTTCCATCTGCAGTAGAAGATCAAAGAAATACCTATCACGACAGCGATGCAACATACGCACAGGGCAACCGTAATCCGTTTATAGACAATCCACATCTGGCAACAGAGATCTGGGGTGGTCCTGAAGCGCAAGACCGCTGGGACAATTTAGGTATTTTTGATACTGAAACAATTACCTTTTCGCTATATCCCAATCCCGCACATCATTTTGTAGAAATAAATACCACAGCACAACCAGAAAGCATCATCATTTATGATGTCACCGGTAAAGTTCTTGACACCTATAAATACCAAACATCTCTTGATCTAAGCTCTTACAAGACAGGTTTGTATTTTATTTCATTACAATCTCAGCAAAAAAGCAAAACAGTAAAGCTGCTCGTTAATTAATTTTTCAGTAGAAATCATTAAATTTGCGACTTCAATAGCGACACCCTTTATGATTCATTTTTTCGGTTCTCAGGATTTAAAAATATACGCCGTTCAAACCCAGGAAAATCTTTCTCAGGAAGATGAAAAAAAGTTAACCTGGCTTTTTGGCGACCAACCTAAACTACAAGCGTCTATTATTGACGCTTTTTTTATTGGTCCGCGTGCCACAATGATAACTCCCTGGAGTACCAATGCGGTTGAGATTACCCAAAATATGGGCATTGAAGGTATTGTGCGCATTGAAGAATTTACCGCTTCCGCGAAAGATGACGATGGGTTTGACCCCATGCTTTCGCAGAAATATGCGAAACTCGATCAGGAAATTTTCTATATAAATATTGAGCCGGAAAAAATTCTGCATATAGAAGATATTCATGCCTATAATGAAAAGGAAGGACTTTCGCTTAACGCGGAAGAAGTTGCTTACTTAAATGCCGTTTCTGAACGAATAGGCAGAAAACTTACCGACTCTGAAGTTTTTGGTTTCAGTCAGGTGAATTCTGAACATTGCCGCCACAAGATTTTCAACGGGAAATTTATCATCGATGGGGAAGAAATGCCTTCTTCGCTCTTTAAGATGATCCGTAAAACTTCAGAAGAAAATCCCAATGAAATTGTTTCGGCTTATAAAGACAACGTAGCATTTGTTAGCGGACCAAAAGTCACTCAATTTGCCCCAAAGTCGGCGGATAAACCCGATTATTACGAAGAAAAAGAATTTGAAAGTGTGCTTTCGCTTAAAGCGGAAACCCACAACTTCCCCACCACAGTCGAACCTTTTAACGGCGCCGCTACCGGTGCAGGAGGAGAAATACGCGATCGTCTTGCAGGTGGGAAAGGTTCGTTGCCACTTGCCGGAACCGCAGTTTATATGACAGCTTATTCCCGATTAGAAGAAGAAAAACCATGGGAACAGGGAATGCCAGCCCGGAAATGGTTATATCAAACGCCAATTGATATTTTGATAAAAGCTTCAAACGGAGCTTCAGATTTTGGAAATAAATTTGGGCAACCACTTATCGCCGGTTCTGTTTTGACTTTTGAAAATGAAACCGACGGTCGCAGATTAGGTTACGACAAAGTGATCATGCAAGCCGGCGGAATAGGTTATGGCAAGAAAGACCAGGCTTTAAAAGACAGTCCCAAAACCGGGGATAAAATCGTCATTTTAGGTGGTGATAATTACCGCATCGGGATGGGTGGCGCTGCCGTTTCTTCGGCAGATACCGGCGCATTTAGTTCTGGTATAGAACTCAACGCGATACAGCGCTCAAATCCTGAAATGCAAAAACGCGCCGCAAATGCAATCCGGGGGATGGTAGAGAGCGATCATAATCCCATCGTTTCTATTCACGATCACGGTGCCGGAGGCCATTTAAATTGCCTTTCGGAACTCGTAGAAGAAACCGGCGGAAAAATAGATCTTGATAAACTGCCCGTGGGCGATCCTACCCTTTCGGCCAAAGAAATTATAGGGAACGAATCACAGGAACGCATGGGACTTGTGATTGACGATAAAAGTATAGCAACGCTTAAACGTATTGCAGATCGTGAGCGCTCGCCTATGTATGAAGTAGGTGACGTGACCGGCGATCATCGCTTTACGTTTAAATCGGCGAGCAGCGGTGATTCTCCTATGGATCTTGATCTGCACGATATGTTTGGGAGTTCGCCACAAACGGTAATGAACGACTCCAAAATCGATCGAAAATATGCTGATTTTGAGTATAATTTGGCCGATTTTCATGAGTATCTGGAAAACGTATTACGGCTTGAAGCTGTAGCCTGCAAAGACTGGCTAACCAATAAAGTTGACCGTTGCGTAGGCGGCCGCGTTGCCAAGCAACAATGTGCGGGAAGTCTTCAACTGCCGCTTAACAATTGCGGCGTGATGGCACTCGATTATAAAAGTACGCTGGGTATTGCGACTTCCATAGGCCACTCGCCCATCAGCGGACTTATAGATCCCGTTGCGGGAAGTAAAAACTCTATCGCCGAAGCTTTGACCAATATCATTTGGGCCCCACTTGAGAAAGGTTTGAAATCGGTTTCCCTTTCTGCAAACTGGATGTGGCCGTGTAACAATCCCGGGGAAGATGCGCGTCTATATGAAGCGGTTCAAGCGGTTTCAGAGTTTGCGATTGAGCTGGGAATCAACGTGCCTACCGGAAAAGATTCGCTTTCGATGAAACAAAAATATCCCGATGGTGAGGTAATCGCTCCGGGAACTGTGATAATTTCGGCGGCCGGAAATTGCAGCAATATCAATCAGGTGATAGAGCCCGTTCTACAAAAAGAAGAAGGTGCGATTTATTACATCAACTTTTCACAAGATGAATTTAAATTGGGCGGTTCCTCATTTGCGCAAACACTCGATAAAATAGGAACTTCGGCCCCAGGTATTAAAAACAATGCAGCTTTCGCGAAAGCGTTTGACACTATTCAAAAGTTGATTAAAGAAGATAAAATTGTTGCCGGGCACGATGTGGCTTCCGGTGGTTTGATCACTACGCTGCTTGAAACGTGTTTCGCAGAACCAGATTTGAGTGCTTCTTTTGACCTTTCCGCTTTTAGCGAAAAAGACCTGATCAAAATTCTATTTGCCGAAAATGCCGGAATAGTTTTTCAGGCAGCAGTCAATAGCAATGTGGAAGAATTTCTGAACCAAGAGCAAATAGAATTCTTTAAAATAGGAACCGTTACTTCAGGAGAAATTCTGGAAATCAAAAAAGACAGTATTGAGGTTGGTTTAAATATTCCATCGCTGCGTCAAAAGTGGTTTAGAACTTCCTATTTGCTGGATCAAAAACAAACTGCCAATAATCTGGCTACAGCTCGTTTTGAAAATTTCGCCCAGCAGGCTTTAAAATTCGATTTCCCCACTCATTTTACCGGTAAAAAACCTGCCTTAGAAGGTCTAAAATCGCGCCCAAAAGCTGCGATTTTACGCGAAAAAGGAAGTAATTCTGAACGTGAGATGGCAAACGCTATGTTCCTGGCTGGTTTTGATGTAAAAGACGTACACATGACCGATTTAATTTCAGGTAGGGAAACCCTAGAAGATATTCAGTTTATTGGTGCTGTGGGTGGTTTTTCAAATTCTGATGTGCTAGGTTCAGCCAAGGGTTGGGCAGGTGCTTTTCTGTATAATGAAAAAGCAAATACTGCTTTGAAAAATTTCTTTGCTCGTCCTGATACTCTTTCGGTTGGGATTTGTAATGGTTGTCAGCTTTTTGCAGAACTTGATTTACTTTATCCTGAACATGATGAAAAACCAAAAATGCTGCATAACGATTCGCACAAGCATGAAAGCGGTTTTACCAGTGTGACGATTGCAGAAAATGATTCAGTTATGCTATCTACTTTGGCAGGTGCGACTTTAGGCGTTTGGATCTCACATGGGGAAGGTAAATTCCACCTTCCGCTAAGCGAAGAAAATTACAAGATTGTCGCTAAATATGGTTTTGACAGTTATCCCGCAAACCCGAATAATTCGGCATACAACACAGCAATGATGAGTGATAAAACCGGGCGTCATCTGGTTACTATGCCACACATCGAGCGCTCAATTTTTCAATGGAACTGGGCAAATTATCCTAAAGGACGAAAGGATGAGGTAAGCCCCTGGCTGGAAGCTTTTGAAAATGCGAGAAAGTGGATTGAAGAGCAGGAGTAAAAAATAAGAATGTCAACAGATAACTTCCAATGTAATTTTGTAAATCAATTTAAAATAAATATTATTCACTAAAAGGTAGAGCTCTGGTTAAACCCTTAAATAGTCAAATCCTTTTTACCGAAGGAGCCTCTTAAAACAAAAACAAATTACCATAACCTTAGTCAATTAGGTTTAATTTTAATAAAATAATAGAATATAGCCTGCATTTTTTATAATTTGCGAACCAATTATAGCAACAGCGCATGGAAATTAAACGCCTCTTTGACTTCCCGTATCATCAATTAGAGAAGTACAATCTGGAAAAAGCCCTGGTTACCAAATATAATGGTACCTGGACAGCCACTTCTACTCAATCATACCTTGATCAGGCAAATGCCATAAGTCGCGGACTTTTAAAACTGGGGGTAAAACCTAATGATAAAATCGCCCTGATATCTACTAATAACCGCACAGAGTGGAATATTATGGATATTGGCATTATGCAGCTTGGTGCGCAAAATGTTCCTGTATATCCCACTATCTCTGAAGAAGAATATGAATATGTGCTTAATCATAGTGGTGCAATCTACTGTTTCGTCTCTGATGAAGATGTACTGAAAAAAGTCAATGCCATAAAAGGGAATCTTCCATTACTAAAAGATGTGTATTGTTTTAACGATATACCAGGTTGTACAAGCTGGGAAGAAGTAAAAAAATTAGGCGCAGACCTCTCAACACAGGAAGAAGTAGAAGCTCTTAAAGCTATTGTGAAAGAAGATGACCTTGCTACACTCATCTATACTTCTGGTACTACAGGGAGACCCAAGGGAGTTATGTTAAGCCATAAGAACCTGGTAAGTAATGTTCTAAACAGCTGTACCCGGTTTCCTATAGAATCAGGAGGTAAGGCGTTAAGTTTTTTACCGGTTTGTCATGTTTATGAACGCATGCTTATCTACTTGTATCAATATAGCGGAGTGTCGATCTATTTTGCAGAATCTTTAGATACAATAAGTGAAAACCTTAAAGAAGTAAAACCCGAGGTTATGACCGCCGTGCCACGTCTTCTTGAGAAAGTTTACGACAAGATCATAGCAAAAGGAACCGAACAAAAAGGCATTAAGAAAAAATTATTTTTCTGGGCAGTAGAACTAGGTTTGGCCTACGAGCCTTATGGTGCAAATGGCTGGTGGTATGAAAAGAAACTCGCTTTAGCGCGAAAATTAATATTCAGTAAATGGCAGGAAGCACTTGGCGGCAATTTAAAAGTTATCGCTTCAGGAAGTGCTGCTCTGCAACCCAGGCTAGCTCGTGTGTACAATGCGGCAAATATCGCTGTGATGGAAGGTTACGGCCTCACTGAAACCTCTCCGGTAATTTCAGTAAATGATATGCGTAATCACGGTTTTAAAATTGGTACAGTAGGAAAACCTATCCCCGAGACTGAAATTAAAATAGCTGAAGATGGTGAGATATTAGTTAAAGGTCCGCAGGTAATGCTTGGTTACTATAAAGACGACGAAAAGACAAACGAGGTTCTTGAGAATGGATATTTTCACACAGGTGACATAGGTGAAGTTGATAATGAAGGCTTTCTTCGCATAACAGACCGCAAAAAGGAAATGTTTAAAACCAGCGGGGGTAAATATGTAGCTCCACAACTTATAGAAAATACCATGAAACAATCCCGCTTTATAGAGCAGATCATGGTTATAGGCGAAGGGGAGAAAATGCCGGCAGCTTTTATTCAGCCTAATTTTGAATTTGTACAGGAATGGGCAAAACGCAAAAATCTTGATCTTGGTAAGTCTAATGATGAATTGATCAATAAGCAAGAAGTAAAAGATCGTATTCAGGAAGAAGTAGATCTTTACAACGAGCGCTTTGGCAGGTGGGAGCGCGTGAAGCGTTTTGAACTTACTCCTGATATTTGGAGCATAGATGAAGGTCACCTCACTCCTACTATGAAATTAAAGCGTAGGGTCGTAAAAGAGAAGTATCTTGACCTTTATAATAAAATATACGAACGCAATTAATTATTAAAACTCCTATTCAAGGAGTTTTTTTATGGAAATTATATAACCGTTTGCCAACTTTACGAAATCGTTATATTTTTCTAATTTTACTATGCATGCATAGTAAAATTTAGTACATTTACGACATATTGAACTTATGAAAGATATTACAATAGACTATGCCCTTCGTGCCACTTGGCAGGCGGTGACCAAAATGTATAATGAGGAAGCTTCAAAATTTGACAGTACTATGGCGACTGGCTTTGCGCTATTAAGCATTGATCCTGAAGAAGGTACACCTTCTACAGCATTAGGACCACGTATGGGAATGGAAGCTACAAGCCTTTCGCGAACGCTAAAATCTATGGAGGAAAGAGGTCTAATTGAAAGAAAACCCAACCCTGCAGATGGACGTGGAGTATTGATACATCTTACAGAATTTGGTAGAGAAAAACGTGATTACAGTAAAGATCGGGTTTTACGGTTTAATGAGTCTATAAGAGAGAATATCTCTGATGAAAAAATAAAAAACTTTTTTGAGGTCATTCATGTTATTAATGACCTTATACAGAATAAGAAAATCTATAATCAACAAGAAACGCCTATAAAATAATGAGTAAAAGAAGAATTAATAAAGTAGCCGTTATCGGGTCTGGTATTATGGGAAGTGGCATCGCATGTCATTTTGCAAATATTGGGGTTGAAGTATTGTTACTTGATATTGTCCCCAGAGAATTGACAGATAGGGAAAAAGCTAAAGGTTTAACTCTTGAAGATAAAGTTGTGCGTAACCGTCTGGTTAACGAGCATCTTCAAAATTCATTAAAATCTAAGCCTTCTCCTATTTATCATCAGGATTTTGCCAATCGCATCACAACTGGTAATATGGATGATGATTTGTCTAAAGTCTCTGAAGTAGATTGGATTATTGAGGTTGTTGTTGAAAGACTTGACATCAAAAAGCAGGTTTTTGAAAAACTTGATAATTTTCGCACCCCGGGAACTTTAATTACTTCTAATACCTCAGGTATTCCTATTCGCTTTATGAGCGAAGGACGCAGCGAAGATTTTCAAAAGCATTTCTGCGGAACTCACTTTTTTAACCCTGCAAGATATCTTGACCTTTTTGAAATAATCCCGGGACCAGAAACCTCTGAAGATGTTCTTGATTTCCTTAATGGTTACGGCGAAAAATTTCTTGGTAAAACCGCTGTCGT
The DNA here is from genome assembly GCF_047946655.1 of Leeuwenhoekiella sp. A2. Lineage (GTDB taxonomy): Bacteria > Bacteroidota > Bacteroidia > Flavobacteriales > Flavobacteriaceae > Leeuwenhoekiella. Next base: position 3,154,591 of record NZ_CP172311.1, on the reverse strand, counting down.
AGCTAAAGATACTCCGGCTTTTATAGGTAATCGCGTGGGTATTTTCAGCATAATGAGTCTTTTTCATTCTGTAAAAGAAATGGGAATGACCATTGAAGAAGTTGATAAACTTACGGGTCCGGTAATTGGCCGGCCTAAATCTGCAACCTTTCGTACAGTAGATGTTGTTGGCCTTGACACTCTGGTTCATGTTGCAAACGGTATTTATGAAAATTGTCAGGATGATGAACGCCACGAACTGTTCAAACTTCCCAGTTTTATAGATACAATGATGCAGAACAAATGGCTGGGAAGTAAATCTGGTCAGGGTTTTTACAAAAAAGTAAGAAAAGATGATGGCTCAAGCGAAATACTTTCTCTTGATCTTGATTCTATGGATTACAGAGCGAGTAAACGTGCTTCTTTCGCAACGCTCGAGCTTACAAAAACCATTGACAATGTAAAAGACCGTTTTAAAGTTCTGGTTAACGGAAAAGACAAAGCTGGTGAATTTTACAGAAAAAATTTCGCTTCGCTTTTCGCTTACGTTCAAAACAGAATTCCGGAAATAACAGACGAACTTTATAAAATTGATGACGCCATGCGCGCTGGTTTTGGCTGGGAACATGGTCCTTTTCAAATATGGGACGCACTGGGAGTTCAGAAAGGAATTGAGTTGATGAAGCAGGAAGGTTTTGAACCTGCCGAATGGGTAAATAAATTAGTTGAAGACGGAAATGATTCTTTTTATAAAGTAAAAGAAGGTGCTACCTGGTATTATGATATTCCGAAAGGTGATTTTATCAAAAAACCGGGGCAGGATTCATTTATAATCCTTGATAACATTCGTAAAACCAATGAGGTTTTTAAGAATAGTGGTGTTGTTGTAGAAGACCTTGGCGATGGAATTTTAAATGTAGAATTTCAGTCTAAAATGAATTCTATAGGTGGTGATGTTCTGGCAGGCCTTAATAAAGCAATTGATATCGCAGAAAAAGATTTTGATGGACTAGTGATAGGAAATCAGGGCAAAAACTTCTCTGTAGGGGCTAATATCGGGATGATATTCATGATGGCCGTTGAGCAGGAATATGACGAACTCAATATGGCTGTAAAATATTTTCAGGACAGCTGTATGAGATTGCGCTACTCCTCTATTCCCGTAGTTGTTGCTCCACATGGTATGACACTTGGTGGTGGTTGTGAGATGACTTTACACGCAGATAAAGTGGTAGCAGCGGCAGAAAGTTATATTGGTTTGGTAGAGTTTGGCGTAGGTGTGATTCCCGGCGGTGGTGGTTCTAAAGAAATGGCGCTACGGGCGTCAGACACTTTTGAGAAAAACGATGTTGAGCTTAACCGTTTACAAGAATATTTTCTTACGATAGGAATGGCAAAAGTGTCTACATCTGCTTATGAAGCTTATGATACAGGAATTTTAAAACACGGTAAAGATATAGTTGTGGTTAACAAAGATCGCCAGATCGCAGCAGCGAAAGCTACTGCTCGTTTTATGGCAGATCAGGGTTACACAATGCCTATCAAGAGAAAAGACGTAAAAGTACTTGGCAAACAGGCCTTGGGTATGTTTTTAGTAGGTACAGATTCTATGGAAGCCGGAAAATATATAAGCGATCATGATAAGAAAATCGCAAACAAACTGGCTTATGTGATGGCTGGAGGTGATCTTTCTGAGGCTTCTTATGTAACTGAGCAATATTTACTTGATCTGGAGCGTGAGGCTTTTCTAAGTCTTTGTGGAGAACGCAAAACCCTGGAACGTCTGGAGCACATGATCAAAAAAGGAAAGCCGTTGCGTAACTAAGCCCCACCTAACCTCCCCAGTAGGGAGGAAATAATGAAAAAAGAAATTAGATATAATTCATAACTCGCTCCCTCTCCTTTGGAGAGGGTTGGGGTGAGGAAAACACTAAAAAAATGAAAACAGCATATATAGTTAAAGCATATCGTACTGCAGTGGGCAAAGCGCCACGAGGAGTATTCAGATTTAAAAGACCTGATGAACTCGCGGCAGAAACTATTCAGTACATGCTTAAAGATCTACCCGATTTCGACAAAAAAAGAATCGACGATGTCATTGTAGGTAATGCGATGCCAGAAGCCGAACAAGGTTTAAATATGGGTCGGTTAATTTCCCTTATGGGACTTAAAATTGAAGACGTTCCCGGAGTGACTGTAAACAGATATTGTGCTTCTGGTATTGAGACAATCGCAATGGCTTCCGCCAAAATCCAGGCAGGAATGGCAGATTGTATAATCGCCGGCGGAGCAGAAAGTATGAGTTACATCCCAATGGGTGGTTACAAACCTGTACCTGATTACAAGATGGCCAAAGAAGGTCATGAAGATTATTATTGGGGAATGGGCTTAACTGCAGAAGCTGTAGCAAATCAATTTAATGTTTCTCGTGAAGATCAGGATGAGTTTGCTTACAATTCGCATCAAAAAGCATTAAAAGCTCAGGCTGAAAACCGTTTTCAAGACCAAATTGTGCCAATTAATGTAGAGCATACTTTTGTAAATGAAGCCGGTAAGAAAGTTACTGAAACTTATACGGTTAACAAAGACGAAGGACCAAGAAAAGATACAAGCCTGGAGGTTTTGGGCAAACTAAGGCCGGTTTTTGCAGATGGCGGAAGTGTCACTGCAGGTAACTCTTCGCAAATGAGTGATGGTGCAGCTTTTGTACTTATCATGAGCGAAGAAATGGTTAAAGAATTAAATCTTGAACCAATAGCGCGTCTTGTAAATTTTGCAGCTGTAGGTGTTGAGCCCAGAATTATGGGTATAGGACCCGTAAAAGCGATCCCAAAAGCATTAAAACAAGCCGGCTTAAAACAGGATGATATTGATCTTGTAGAACTTAATGAGGCCTTTGCTTCTCAATCTCTTGCCGTAATTAGAGAATTAGGTTTAAATCCGGATATCGTAAATGTAAACGGCGGTGCGATTGCACTTGGTCACCCTTTAGGTTGTACAGGTGGTAAACTTTCAGTTCAATTATTTGATGAAATGCGTAAGCGTGATATGAAAGGGAAATACGGTCTCGTAACAATGTGCGTAGGTACAGGTCAGGGTGCTGCAGGGGTTTATGAATTCCTGAATTAAAGCCCCTCTAACTCCCCCAAAGGGAGAGAAATAATATTGAAACTAATTAAACTCTGCTCCCTCTCCTTTGGAGAGGGCTGGGGTGAGGAAAAAATTAAAAATGAATAAATAATGGAAACAGCAGAAAAAAAAGACATCCTACGTGGAGGGCAGTTTTTAGTAAAAGAAACCGCTTGCGAAGATATATTCACTCCTGAAGATTTCAGTGAGGAGCAAGTAATGATGAAAGAATCGGTTAAGGAATTTGTAGACCGTGAGGTTGTTCCCAATAAACCGAGACTAGAGAAAAAAGATTACGCACTTACTGAAGAAATTATGCGTAAAGCCGGTGAACTTGGTTTTCTTGGTGTTGCGGTACCGGAAGAATATGACGGACTTGGGATGGGATTTGTTTCTACCATGCTTGTTTGTGATTATATTTCTGGTGCTACTGGTTCTATCGCTACGGCTTTTGGTGCTCATACAGGTATTGGTACTATGCCAATCACATTATATGGGACCGAAGAACAAAAGAAAAAATACGTTCCTAAATTGGCAAACGGTGAATGGTTTGGTGCTTATGCTTTAACTGAACCGGGAGCAGGATCTGATGCGAATAGTGGTAAAACTAAAGCTGTTCTTTCTGAAGATGGTACGCATTACCTAATCAGCGGACAGAAAATGTGGATTTCAAATGCTGGTTTTTGCAACATGTTCATCGTTTTTGCACGCATAGAGGACGATAAAAATATCACTGGTTTCATTGTAGAACAAGATCCTTCAAATGGGATTTCTCTAGGTGAAGAAGAACACAAATTAGGTATTCACGCCTCCTCTACCCGTCAGGTTTTCTTTAGTGAAACTAAAGTTCCGGTTGAGAATATGCTTGCAGGTCGCGGTGAAGGTTTTAAAATTGCGATGAATGCACTTAACGTGGGTCGTATTAAACTTGCTGCTGCTTGTCTTGACGCGCAAAGACGTGTTGTTGACCACTCGGTAAAATATGCAAATGAGCGCATTCAGTTTAAAACTCCTATTTCAAGTTTTGGAGCTATAAAATCTAAATTGGCCGAAATGGCAACTTCTGCTTATGCCGGTGAAAGTGCTAGTTACCGCGCTGCAAAAAATATAGAAGACCGCATTGCTCTGCGCATGAGCGATGGCAACTCACATAGTGAGGCAGAACTTAAAGGTGTTGAAGAATATGCTATAGAATGTTCTATTCTTAAAGTTGCGGCTTCAGAAGATATCCAAAACTGTTCTGATGAAGGTATTCAGATCTTTGGCGGAATGGGCTTTAGTGCAGACACTCCTATGGAAGCTGCATGGCGTGATGCGCGTATCTCACGTATTTATGAAGGTACAAATGAGATAAACCGAATGCTTGCTGTGGGTATGCTTATTAAAAAAGCGATGAAGGGTCATGTTGATCTTTTAGGCCCTGCTATGAAAGTAGCAGATGAATTAACAGGAATTCCTTCTTTTGAAACTCCTGACTTTTCTGAAGTTCTCTCTGAAGAAAAAACAATGATCGCCAAATTGAAAAAGGTTTTCCTTATGGTTGCCGGTGGTGCGATTCAGAAATTTGGTCCAGAATTAGAACAACATCAACAGTTACTTTTAGCAGCTTCAGATATCCTTATCGAGATCTATATGGCAGAAAGTACAATATTGAGAGCTGAGAAAAACGCTAAACGTTTTGGTGAGGAATCACAAAAAGAGCAAATCGCGATGGCTAAGTTATATTTATATCATGCCGTTGATACCATCACTATAAAAGGAAAAGAGGGTATTGTTTCTTTTGCCGAAGGTGATGAACAACGTATGATGCTTATGGGTCTAAAACGCTTTACGAAATATCAAAATCAGCCAAATGTGGTTGCTTTACGTAACCTTATCGCTGATAAAGTTATTGCTGAAAACACGTATCCTTTTTAGAAAGAAGAAAATAAGTTTTAAAATTTTTGACTGAAGGCCTGTAAATTCAAAACTTACAGGCCTTTTTTATACCTTTCGCTAAATAATTATGATGAGATTACTTTTTATATTTCTTTTTTCAGGATTAGCATTTTGCCAAAATACAGATACTGAAATTTACTTATTTGATCTTGTTCCAAAAAACGCCTCTTTTGAAGTAAAAAACGGACAAAACATATCAAATAACGCAGGTTATGACAACCAACCTTCTTTTTCTGATAATGAAACGATTTTTTTTTCGCGAACGCGAAATGAACAAACAGATATTGCCTCTTACTATCTGAATACCAAAACTATAGACTGGCTTACAAATACAACTGAAGGTAGCGAATATTCCCCACAGCATATTCCTGACAGTGAATATTTTGCAGCCGTGAGATTAGATACTTCCGGGTTGCAAAGACTTTACAGATATAAAACAAAAGCCGGTGAAACTACCGCGATAAATGACCTGAAAACAGGATGTTTTGCTTTCTATGATAATTCGCAATTTATAAGCGCTGTGCTTTCCGGGAGTAGTCTGGATCTATATTTATCTGACACAAATACAAAAAAGGACACGTTAATCATAACAAATATTGGCCGGTCACTGTACAAAGTGCCTCATACTAAATCGATGAGCTACACTGTAGTAAATGATGATCAAAACCTGGATTTGTATTTACTTGATATGGCGGGTGACCTTGAAAGTTTTTTTGTTTGTGAGCTGCCTATTGGTATACAGGATTATGTTTGGCTCAATGATAGCCAAATACTTCTGGGAAGCCGTAACCGCCTATACATTTATGACACGCTGGGAGTCACTGAGTGGAAAGAACTAGCCTCGCTAGAATCTTATGATCTTGACAATATTACACGCCTGGCAGTAAGCCCAGATGGTAAACACCTTGCTGTTGTAGCAGAACCCAACAGCAACAATGACAAGCAATAGATCACTTGTTACAGTTATCATCGTGGTCGCTCAATTTCTGGGCACCTCACTGTGGTTTGTAGGCAACATAAGCATACCACAAATACCTTTACCAGATTTAGCTAGTACAGCCGCTATAGGTGCAGCACTTTCGGCGGTGCAATTGGGTTTTATTGGCGGAACTTTGATTTTTGCCTTTCTAGCGCTGGCAGACCGCTTCTCCCCTTCTAAAGTATTTTTTGTGAGCGCAATTTGTGGAGCTCTGGCAAATGCGGCTTTGCTACTCCCTAAAATTAATATTGAGCTCATTCTCGCATCTCGTTTTATAACCGGTTTCTTTCTTGCTGGTATTTATCCTGTGGGCATGAAAATAGCTTCAGATTATTATGAAAAAGGACTTGGTAAAGTTTTAGGATATCTTGTAGGTGCTTTAGTGCTTGGTACCGCTTTGCCTCATTTTATCAACAGTTTAGGAGTAGACTTTAGTTACCGATTTTTAACGCTTACAACCAGTTTTCTGGCCATTTTAGGCGGATTTTTAATCCTGATTGTAGTTCCTGACGGTCCTTTTAGAAAAAGGCAGCAGAAAATAAAATTGAAAGCGATACCAGAATTATTTAAAGTTGAAGGCTTTAGAAAAGCAGCTTTTGGGTATTTTGGTCACATGTGGGAGTTGTACGCTTTTTGGGGCTTTTTACCTGTTTTTATTCAGTTTTATGCCGATTTTTCTAATATCGAAATCAATATTCCGCTTTGGTCATTTATGATTATTGCTACAGGAGCTGTATCCTGCGCTTTGGGCGGTCACATAAGTTTTTATAAAGGAAGTAAAGCGGTTGCTTTAATGAGTTTAATTATTTCAGGATTGTTATGTTTTTGCTCTCCTTTTTTGCTCCATTTGCCTAAAGTCATTTTCTTAATTTCACTTATAATTTGGGGAGCAGCTGTGGTAGCAGATAGTCCGCAATTTTCTACATTAGTCGCTCAAAATTCGCTGGCAGAATACAGAGGCACCGCACTAACATTTGTAAACTGTATAGGTTTTGGCATTACTATTTTTAGCATTCAGGCATTTACATTATGGTCACAGCACGTAGACCCACAATACATTTTTTTAATTCTGGGAGCAGGACCTATATTTGGAATACTAAGTCTATTATCTTCAAAAAAGAAAACATCAATACACAATGAATAAAACTGCTCTTCCCGTCTATTTTCTTTCGCTTTTGCTATTTGTAAGTTGCAAAACAGAATCTGAAGCTCAACAAACTTTCGTAGTAAAAAATGATCAACAGCTTCGCGAAATAAAACTTGCAACCATTGCACCAGAAATTGATGGAATTGCAGATGATCCCGCATGGAAAGATGCAGAATGGAATGCTATGGATGAACGATGGATTGGAGAAAAATTTAGCAAAACAGATTTTGAAGGCAGATATAAATTAACCTGGACGCCGGAAGGACTTTATATTCTTGCCGAAATTAAAGATGATATTTTAGATGACCGTCATACAGATCCTCTTGATAATTTCTGGAATGATGACTGCCTTGAAGTTTTTGTTGATGAAGATAACAGCGGTGGTGACCACCAGTATAATTACAACGCATTTGCTTACCACATAGCCCTTGACGGAAATGTGGTAGACACTTCGCCAGCAGGCACTGCCAGACTTTACAACAGCAATGTAGAATCTGAGCGAAAAACAAACGGTAACACAACTACATGGGAAGTTCTGGTAACCATTTTTGATGATACTTATAACGATGAAAAGCCTAATGATCCCATTGTTCTAAAACCCAACAAGAAAATGGGTTTCGCAATAGCGTACTGTGATAATGACAGCAGCCCGGAGAGAGAGAATTTTATTGGCTCTATACCTGTAGCGGGCAAAGACAAAAACAGAGGCTGGATAGATGCGGGAATATTTGGCACATTGCTCCTAACGGAATAAATGCATATTTACTAACGTTATAGTAAATTCATTACCAAAGTTTTAAATTTTATTAACGCCACCGTTGCACATGTTTGTTTAGCTTTAAAATTAATATCAAAAAGCTAACCTTATGTTTTCTTCAATTGATTCTAATCTTGCGCGTTACCTGATCATTGGTATCGTTATTTCTGCTTTAGTTTTTGGTTTTCTGTATTACTTACTTCAGCGTCTGGGTAAAAGCCCCAAGAATATTCTGCCGGTAAATATCGCTGCTCGCATACGCATACCCATGGCTTTGCTCATCCTGTCACTTTTTTTGAGAATAGGAAGAGTTGTAAATGGTATTAGTCGTTTTATAAATCGTGACGTGCTGGGCCATATAGCTACAATTCTATTAATAATTAGTATCACATGGTTGTGCATAATTGCGCTCAGTATTTTTAAAAGTCGTGTATTACAGAGTTATGACATGAAATCTGCAGATAATATGTCTGCCAGAAAGGTATACACACAATTTACAATCCTTGAACGTGTTATTGTATTTCTACTCGTTTTATTTGCTGTAGGTATCGCTTTAATGAGTTTTCCCAGTATACGATCAATTGGAGCAACTATGTTGGGTTCGGCAGGTATAGCCGGTATAATAATTGGTTTTGCGGCACAAAAAGCGCTAGGGACTTTATTAGCCGGTATACAGATCGCTATTACGCAACCTATACGTATTGACGATGTTGTTATTGTAGAAAATGAATGGGGCTGGATTGAAGAAATATTTCTCACCTACGTCGTAGTTAAGATATGGGATAAACGCCGTCTCGTCTTGCCCACCACCTATTTTATAGATAAGCCATTCCAGAACTGGACGCGCAACTCTTCAGATATTTTAGGAACTGTTTTTATTCATACAGATTACAATGTACCTTTTGATGCACTCCGTAAAGAATTAACTCGATTACTCGAAAGCACACCACTTTGGGACGGACTCGTAAATGTGCTTCAGGTTACAGATGCTCAAGCCACTACAGTTGAGAGCAGAGCGCTTATGAGTGCAAAAGATTCACCCACGGCCTGGGATTTAAGAGTTTTCATCAGAGAAAAAATGATTGATTTCATTAGAGAAAATTACCCGGAAAGCTTACCTCGCACTCGTGTAGAAATGCTTGATCATACAAACAAGCAAGGTAAAACAGATCGCTCTCATCCCGCAGAAGCTAAATTGATGAAAGACAATAAAAATAATCAATAACTTCAAATTTATAATAATACTGCAATTAATCCTCGATGTATTCTTCGGGGATTAATTATTTATTAACCTATTTTAGTTCTCTAAAAAGTGATTTTATTTAGTACGTATGTATAAACTAGATATTAGAACAGTAAATGTTGTTCAATATGTACACCCACTGCGAGAAGGTGGTTCACTACCTGCCATAGTGAGGGCAGATGATGATTTTCTGTATGTACTAAAATTTAGAGGCGCCGGTCAAGGTAAAAAAGCTTTGATAGCAGAGTTTATAGGTGGAGAGCTCGCTCGAGCAATTAAATTGAAAGTGCCTGAACTGGTTTTTATGAATCTTGATGATTCATTTAGTAAAACAGAGCCAGATGAAGAAATTCAGGATCTCCTAAAATTTAGTGTAGGTTTAAATCTGGGGTTACATTTTCTCTCTGGTGCAATTACTTTTGACCCTTTAGTAAGTACAGTAGATGCTATGACCGCCTCAAAAGTGGTACTGCTGGACAGCATCATAAGTAATATTGACAGAACAGCTAAGAACAGTAATTTATTACACTGGAATCATGAACTCTGGGTAATAGATAATGGTGCCAGTTTTTACTTTCATCATGACTGGAAAAACTGGGAAAATCACCTAACCAGAACTTTCCCTCTTATTAAAGACCATGTACTTTTACAAAAAGCGACTCATTTAGAAGAGGCATCAAAAGAAATTCAAAATTTTATTAGTGCCGAAATAATTAAAGAAATTATTCTCAATATACCAGAAGAGTGGTTGATAAGCGAATCTGACTCTATGACTCCTGAGGAGATGAGAGCAGCATACATTCAGTTTATAAATACAAGATTGTCTAAGATTGATTTATTAGTTAAAGAAGCTGAAGATGCAAGATAAGGTTACATTTGAATATGCAATAATTAGAATTGTACCTAAAGTAGAACGAGAAGAATTCTTTAATGTGGGTGTTATTCTTTTTTCTAAGCGAAAAAAATTTTTAGGTATTAAATACCATATCAATCCAGACAAATTACAAGTGTTTGCATGTGAAATTGAGTTAGATATTCTTAACAACTATTTAGATGCGTGGAAATTAATCTGCGATGGGGAACCATCTGGCGGAAAAATAGGAAAATTAGAATTATCTGATAGATTTAGATGGTTAACCGCTTGCAGAAGTACAATTATTCAAAGCTCTAAAACTCATCCCGGTGTTAGTGATAACCCACAAAAAACATTAGAAGATATATTTAAAAAACATGTCTTATAAATTGGAATTTTAGTGTTAGAAGGAAATTTAATACCACACCAACCATGAAAATAATCTCTACCAATATTGCTAAACCCACTACTTTCATTTGGAATGGCAAAGAAGAAACTACCGGTATTTTTAAAAAACCTACTGGCCAACCTATTTATTTGACCAAAAATGACGTTGTAAACGATGAGGTTTCAGATCGATTGCATCATGGCGGATTTTATAAAGCCTGCTATATATTTTCGGCAGAGCAATATCCTTATTGGGAAAGTCTTTATCCTGAATTAGACTGGTGCTGGGGAATGTTTGGTGAAAACCTCACCGTTGCAGATTTTGATGAAAATGATGTTTTCTTAGGTGATATTTACAAGGTAGGAGAAGCTACTGTGCAAGTCTCTCAGTACAGAGAACCCTGCTATAAGTTTGGTTATAAATTCGGATCTCAAAAAGTCATCAAACAATTTATAGAGCACGGTTTTGGCGGCACGTATTTAAGCATTATTGAAGAGGGCCACGTAGCCGTTAATGATAAGTTCACATTACTAGAACGTACGCAGCATAAATTATCTGTAGCTTCCTTATTTAAGCTGGTTTATGCCAAAGAAAAAGAACAGGAACTGGTGCAGATCGCAGCAAGCAGCAAAGCAATACCTCCTAAGAAAAGAACATTTTTTAGTTCATTTCTTCAATAAAACATTTCTCTATTAAGAGAATTTCTATAAATTAAAAATCCGGCTAATTTTGCCGGATTTTTAGGGTTAAAAACCTGTTTTTTCAATATAAAAATTGGCTTTTTTTATTGAAATATCGGTTGAAAATGCTCCGGAATTTTAGAATCTCTTGAGAAATTAATCGCAGTTTCTATAAGTGCCAAATGTGAATATGCTTGCGGGAAATTACCCAATAAGCGCTTCGTCTTAAAATCTATATCCTCACTAAACAAGCCCAGGTGATTGCTGTATGAAAGCAATTGATCAAAGTGTTTTATTGCTTTTTCCTTCTCACCTATTTTATATAAACTGTCTATATACCAGAATGAGCATATTGTAAACGATGATGTAGGCTGCCCAAAATCGTCATCATTTTTATAGCGATACATGAGACCGTCACGGCAGAGTTCACGCTCAGTTGCCTGCACGGTTGCAATAAAACGGGCGTCGTCTGCCTGTATAAATCCGTAAGATTCCATAAGCAATGTAGAAGCATCCATATCGTAAGAACCGTAGGATTGCGTATATGCCTGCAGATCATCATTCCATGCATTTTGATAAATATCAGCATAGATCTCAGATCGTACTTCCTTCCACTTTGCAATATTTCTGGTTCTCCCCAGCACCTCTCCTATTTTTATAGCTCTGTCTACTGCTACCCAACACAGAAGTTTTGAGAATGTAAAATGTTTGTCTTCTGTGCGTAACTCCCAAATACCTTTATCAGGTTCTTTCCAGTGCTCTTCCACAATATTAACAATGCCCCCTACTATAGTCCATAATTCTTCACTGTTCTCAAGAGAAGTTTCAAATTGTATAAATTGCTGAAAGATAACTTCCATCAAGATCCCGTAAATATCATTTTGCCGTTGTACATAGGCAGCATTACCTATACGTACCGGTGCAGAACCTTTGTAACCAGAAAGATGATCAAGCGTTTGCTCGGTTAGTTCTTTCTCCCCATTAATGCCATACATGATCTGCATTTTCTCATCTTTATCAGGTATAAGATCTATAATAAATTGTAGAAATTTTCTGGCAGATTTTGTGTGTCCCAGGCTTGATATTACACGTATCACCATAGAGGCATCGCGTACCCAGCAAAACCTGTAATCCCAATTACGCACCTCGCCTATAGTTTCTGGCAATGAGGTTGTAGCTGCTGCGAGTACAGCACCAGATTTTTCAAAAGTGAGTGCTTTTAAAGTTAATGCGCTTCTAATGATCTCATTTTGATACCTTGGATAGTTAGTTGTAAGATCACTCCAGTTCATCCAGTAAACCTTGGTACGTTGAAATTTAAGGTATGACCTGTCAAGCGTTTGCTTCATCAACTTTTCATGATATGAAATGAGAATAAACCCATTCTTCTTAAGCGTGATTTTTTTTCGCTTTAAAATATCATCATGATTAAAATCTGTATAGAAATATAAAGAATCATATTTTCCGGCCTTTGTATAACTTTCAAGATATTCACCCCTGTTCTTTGTGTAGGTTTCTTCTTTAGCATATTCAAGCTTGGGGTCGTATGCGATACTGAATTTTGGTTCACCCTTAATCAGGCGAAAAAACCGCACGATATCTGGCGGTGCATAAAAACTACCGTCTTTTTTTTCATAGCGCGGCATAAAATCAATGACTTGAAAAGAATCTGTACCATTGTCAAAAGTGGTACTTAAGATATTGGTTTCCCAGAGATATTCCTGACTTATTTCATAATCTTCACTTATTTCAAAACCAAGACTTCCGCCTTTATCATTGTCTAGTATTTTAGCGAAAACTGAAGCAGAATCAAAAATGGGTAAACAGCACCAGTCTATAGAACCTGATTTTGATATGAGGGCTGCGCTTTTACAGTTTCCTATTATTCCGTAATTTAAATTATCCATATGTATCTTAAAAGTTCTTTAATGCGGTAGCTAAACCGCCCATATTTTCCGAAATTTAAGCATTAAAAGAAAAACCAAGCCCAATTAACCTATTTATGAGCAAAACCATCATAATTTCAAACCGCCTTCCTTTACAATTAAAGATCGATAATAAGACTGTACAAGCCACTCCCAGTATAGGTGGTCTTGCCACCGGCATGAAATCTGTACACCGCGATGGCAATGGTGTCTGGATAGGATGGCCCGGCCTTACCGAAGAGGAAATACCATCTGATCTTATGGATGACGTCATTGATGAAACCATAAAAGAGCAATGTATTCCTGTTTTACTTACGGAAGATGATATAAATGGGTTTTACTATGGTTTCAGTAATCGTACAATTTGGCCGCTTTTTCATTATTTCATGGAGTTTACCGAATTTGAAAATGAAAGTTGGGAAAGCTATAAAGAGGTAAATGAAAAATATGCTGAGGTTGTGCTTGACAATATTGAAGATGGCGACACGGTCTGGATTCACGATTACCAGTTAATGTTACTACCACAGCTTATAAAAGCTAAAAGACCAGATGTATCTATAGGTTTCTTTCTACACATACCTTTCCCTTCGTATGAAGTATTTAGAACATTACCGTGGAGGGAAGAAATTTTAAAAGGCTTGTTAGGTGCAGATCTTATTGGTTTTCACACTTATGATTATGAACGTCACTTTTTAAGTTCAGTAAGGCGTATTTTAAGGCATGAGATCAACTTTAATGAGATCATTATTAAAGATCGCATTGTTACTGTTAATTCATTCCCCATGGGGATTGATTATAACAAATTTGCAGAAGCCGCTAAAAAACACGATCAGGAAAGTGGTCAATCAGAACTGCAACGCAGGCTAGATTTACACTTAGATTCTACGCCAGAAGCAAAAATGATACTGTCTATTGACAGACTTGATTACACAAAAGGTATTGCAAACAGATTACGGGCTTATGAGTATTTTTTAGAGAAATATCCAGAATTTAAAGAAAAAGTGAGACTGGTAATGCTTGCTGTTCCTTCGCGTTCTAATGTACCGCAGTACCAGCTTTTAAAGAAAGAAGTAGATGAATTAGTAGGACGCATAAACGGTAAATTTGCTTCTGTAAGCTGGACGCCTATTTGGTATTTTTACCGCTCTATGCCTTTTGAAAATCTCATCGATCTGTATACAACATGTGAAGTTGCCTTGCTCACACCTATTCGTGACGGGATGAATCTAGTTGCCAAAGAATACGTTGCTACAAGAACAGATAAAAGAGGTGTACTTATTTTGAGCGAAATGGCGGGTGCTGCACAAGAAATGAACGAGGCCTTAATCATCAACCCAAACAACTTTGAGCAAATTGCAGATGCGATGAAAACCGCGCTTGAAATGCCAGAAGCAGAACAGATAAAACGCAATACTTCTTTACAGAAACGTCTTAAAAGATACAATGTTGAGAAATGGGCAGATGATTTTATGAGCAGTTTAAATGAAACGCAGGAAAGAACAGCCCTTGTCAAAGCTAAACGCGTAAACAAAGAAGTGCAGGAAAAAATACTTTCAGCTTTCGCGGAATCTGAAAAACGCATACTTTTTCTCGATTATGATGGTACTTTAAGAGGTTTTGTAAGCAATCCTGAAGATGCAGAACCCGATGAGGAAATGATAAATCTCATAAAAACACTGCAAAATCAGCCCAATACTGAAGTGGTAATAATTAGCGGAAGAGATCGTCATACTTTAGGAACCTGGTGGCAGGAAGTGCCAATAACGCTTATAGCAGAGCATGGCGTCTGGAAAAGACTTACCGGCGGTGAATGGGAAATGACAGAGAATGTAAAAAAAGACTGGATGCCACAGGTACGCCCCATTCTGGAAAGTTTTGTAGACCGTACTCCGGGAACTTTTATAGAAGAGAAAAATTACTCTCTTGCTTTTCATTACAGACAGGCAGATCCTGAGTTAGGCGCTAAACGAGCTAATGATCTCTCTACTGTGATAAAAGAGTTGACGAGCACACATGAGTTAAGTGTTCTTGACGGTAATAAAGTTTTAGAAATTAAAACCAGCGGTGTAAATAAAGGTAAGGCGGTAACAAACCATATCTTCAAAAAAGACTATTCTTTCATTTTCTCAATTGGCGATGACTGGACAGACGAGTTTATGTTTCAGGATCTGCCAGAAGAAGCCTATACAGTTAAAGTAGGTTTACATAAAACCGCAGCTAAATTTTATGTTGACGATACAGATCATGTACGTGAACTTTTAAAAGAATTTGCAGCACGCGGATAATACGTACTAAATACTTACTTTTACTTTAAACCAATCCACTATTCATGAGAATAACCTCTACCCTTGCATTGATTGCCCTTTTTAGTTTTCAGGTAAATGCGCAGACTGCTGTGCCCTCTTCTACAGATCTTAGAATATACGACATAATTGATGCTGTTTCTGCAGATCATATCGAGGCAGACGTACGTAAACTGGCCAATTTTGGAACCAGAAATACATTTAGTGACACTCTAAGCGATACGCGCGGCATAGGCGCAGCAAGAAGATTTATAAAAACCGACTTTGAGAAAACATCTGCAGGTTGTGGCGGTTGTCTTAATGTTTTTTACCAAAAGGATTTAGTTACTACAGATATGGGCAGTCGCGTGCCACATGACGCATATGTTGTAAATGTGGTAGCTGTACAGCGCGGTACAAAATATCCCAATCGCTACATCATTATGAGTGGTGACATAGATTCTCGTGCCAGTGATGCGGTTGATTTTACGACAGACGCGCCGGGAGCTAACGATAATGCGAGCGGTATGGCTGGTACTATGGAAGCGGCTCGTGTACTTTCTAAATATAAATTTGAGAATAGCATCATCTACGTAGGACTTTCTGGTGAAGAGCAGGGGCTTTTTGGTGGCGCCGGTCTGGCAGCTTACGCGAAAGAAAAAGGCTGGGATATTATAGGTATTCTCAACAATGATATGATAGGAAACATTAGCGGTGTTGACGGTGTTGTAAGCAATCGGGATTTTAGAATTTTCTCTGAACCTACTCCGCCTACAGAAACAGAACAACAACGACGCGGCCGGAGATTTTACGGTGGTGAAGTAGATGGTATTTCGCGGCAGCTTGCTCGTTACATACATAAAAATGTAAAAGAATACATGCCAGAGATGAACCCAATGATGATCTATCGTCTAGATCGTTTTGGTCGAGGTGGGCATCATAGACCATTTAATGACCTCGGCTATGCCGGTGTACGTATTATGGAAGCTCATGAAGATTATACGCATCAACATCAGGACATTCGTACTGAAGATGGTATTGAGTATGGCGATGTGGTAGAACATGTAAATTTTGAATATGCTAAAAAACTTACAGCTGTAAACGCGATCAACCTGGCAAGTCTGGCGTGGGCTCCTCCTACTCCTGCTACTGTAGAAATTGGTGGAATTGTAGAAGCAGATGCAAAACTACAATGGAGCAAAGTAGACGGTGCAGTAGGCTACAAGATATACTGGAGAGATACAACTTCGCCTACCTGGGACAACAGCCGATATGTAGGCGATATTACTCAGTTTACACTTAAGGGCATTGTGATAGATAACTCCTTTTTTGGCGTAGCAGCAGTAGGTGCAAATGGTCATGAAAGTCCAGTAGTATTTCCTAATGGTATCATTAGAAATTGATTTTTGATTTATATTCGCTAATTCTTGGGAATTTCGGTTCCCTAATACCGCTTTTATGAAATTAAAAATCGCCCTCACAGCGCTAATAATCGTTCTATTTTCGCTAAAAATCAGCGCTCAGGAATTTACCCGTCTAGATAGTATAAAAGGTAGTATAACCCCGCAGCGAGAATGGTGGGATCTTAATCACTACGATCTTAACGTTACTATTAATCCTGCTAAAAAATTTATTTCCGGAACAAATACAGTTACCTACACGGTTCTAAAGCCATACCAAACCATTCAGATAGATCTGCAACAACCTATGCAGCTGCTTTCTGCAACACAAAATGGTGAAGAACTCACGTATACTAAAGAAGGAAGTGCTTATTTTATTTCGCTTAAAGCGAAACAGGAAAAAGGCTCAGTACAAAAATTAGATCTCACTTTTAAAGGTACTCCACGAGTAGCTGTAAATCCGCCATGGGACGGTGGCTGGACGTGGCAGGAAGACAGCAAAGGCAATGTTTTTGCGGCCAATTCTAACGAGGGTATAGGTCCATCGATCTGGTGGCCTAACAAAGATCACCCTTATGATGAGGTAGATAGTCTTGATGTGAGAGCTACGGTACCTAAAGGACTTATGGCAGTCTCAAATGGCCGACTGATAGATTCTACCAATCAAGCCAACACCAGCACATTTCACTGGGCTGTAAAAAACCCGATAAATAGTTATGGTGTAAACATAAATATCGGGGATTATGCCCATTTTTCAAATACGTATAAAGGCGAAAAAGGTGAGCTAGATCTTGATTTTTATGTGTTAAAGGAGAATCTTCAAAAAGCAAAAAAACAATTTAAACAGGCAAATAAAATGCTTGAAGCATTTGAATATTGGTTTGGCCCCTACCCTTTTTATGAAGATGGCTACAAACTCGTTGAAGTGCCTTATTTAGGGATGGAGCATCAAAGTTCTGTGACTTATGGTAATCATTATGAAAACGGCTATTTAGGCAGAGATCTTTCTAACACAGGCTGGGGCCTGAAATTTGATTTTATCATTATTCATGAGTCCGGGCACGAGTGGTTTGCTAACAATATTACAGACAGCGATGTGGCAGATATGTGGATTCACGAAGGTTTTACGGCATATTCTGAAAATCTGTTTGTTGATTATTACTACGGAAAAAAAGCCGCTTCTGAATACGTTGAAGGCACACGCCGACTTATAAAAAATGACCGCCCTATCATAGGAAGTTACGACGTTGATTATGAAGGCAGCGGCGATATGTATTACAAAGGGGCTAATATTTTGCACACTTTACGCCAGCTGGTTGATGATGACGAGAAATGGCGCGCAATTTTACGCGGATTGAACTCGACATTCTATCATCAGACAGTTTCCACAAAACAAATTGAAGATTACATCAGCAAAGAATCAGGGATTGATCTTACTGAGTTTTTTGATGAGTATTTGAGAACAACTAAAATACCTGTGCTGGAATATAAAATTAACGGTGACACGTTAAGTTTTCGCTATAGCGAAATAATTGAGGGTTTTGATATGCCGGTGCAGGTAGAAATCAACGGAAAATCGGTCTGGATACACCCAAAATCGGACTGGCAGACCCAAAAATCAGACAAAAAGATCCTGAAATTTGAAGTAGATCCTGATTTCTATATTAAATCCCGCAAGATTTCAAATAGCTCTGTGAACTAGCATAGATAAAAACCTCCTAAAACACATAAAAAATCGGCTGATAATTCAAATTATTAGCCGATTTTTTTATTGTAATTATCTAGTAAATTACGCTTCTATAGCAATATTTTCAATCGCCTTTTCAAGAGCAGTTCCCTGTAAATCTGGTATGCTAACACCTTCTACACGGTAAGTTGTAACGTCTGTCATACCTAAAAAGGCAAGTACTTTGCGCATGTAAGGTTCGGTAAAATCAAACTCCTGCATTGGGCCGGCAGAGTAAACGCCACCTGTAGCAATACACAAATAGACTTTTTTATCTTTTATTAAACCTTCTACTCCAGCTTCAGTATATCTAAAAGAGATTCCTGCACGGGCGATATGATCAATCCATGATTTTAATGTTGAAGGGATAGAAAAGTTATACATAGGTACACCTATGATCACAATATCAGCATCCTTCAGATCACTTACAGCTTTATCTGATGTATCAACAGCCGCCTGCATTTCTTCAGAACGATCATCTGCCTGTACACCAAGTGACGTAAGCAAAGTCTCATCAAGATGTGGGTAAGGAGATTGCGAAAGGTCTATAGTTTTAATGTCAACCTCGCCATAAGTTGATTTAATTTCGTCAAGAACGACAGTAGATAGTTTACTTGAGAAGCTATCTGCACCTCTTGGGCTTGAAATAATATTTAATATCTTTTTCATACTTGGGTAATTTAGATTTAGACTACAAATTTAACTAATTTTGCTTACCAAAGTATAGCAGTTACCTTAAGGTAAGTGAAAATTAAGTTAATATGTCTAAACATAACCATACAGAATGTACTTCTGCGCTTCTCCCCGTGCGAGATGCGCTTGATGTCGTTAGCGGAAAATGGAAATTATTGATCCTGATATCTATAAAATCTGGCAATAATCGCTTTCGCGAAATAGAACGAAGTATCCCCAAGATCACTTCAAAAGTATTAGCAAAAGAATTAAAAGATCTTGAGTGTAACCAATTAATCACGCGCACTGTATATGACAGCAGTCCGGTGCTGGTAGAATATAAAGCTACGGTACATTCAGAATCTCTTGAGCCTGTTATTAATGCATTACGTGATTGGGGAATAGCTCATAGAAAGAAGATAATTGGCACTTGATAAATTCCTGCTATTTTTTGCTAGCTGCTCTTTTTCTCAAAAGATCTTCCGGAAAAGTATAAACAGCAGGATCTGGCCCGTTGCGCTCTCCTTTTTCTAAGGCTTTAATAGCGGCCATTTCATCTTTAGACAATTCAAAATCAAATATCGCGTAGTTCTCTTCTATGCGTTCCGGTGTTGTAGATTTTGGGAAAGTTATCACCCCTAACTGCATGTGCCAGCGCAAAACTATTTGAGCAGCTGTTTTATGATGATCTTTTGCAATACCATTTAGCACTTTATCATCAAGAACTTTTCCTCTTCCCAGCGGACTCCAGGCCTCTGTAAGTATACCATGCTTTTTGTGAAAAGCTCTTAGTTCTTCCTGCTGAAAATAAGGATGCATCTCAATTTGGTTTACAGCCGGAACAACGCTAGTTTCTTCAATAATGCGAGAAATATGCTCTTGAGTAAAGTTAGAAACGCCAATTGATTTTACTCTATCACTTTTTTGAAGTTCTATTAGTGCTTTCCAGGCAGCAACATAACCGTCATTTTTTACAATTGGCCAGTGAATAAGATAAAGATCGATGTGCTTAAGACCTAAAGCGCGGTAACTCTGCTCAAAATGTGCTAATGCATCTTCATAACCATGTTCTTTAGTATCAGGATTAAAATATTTTGTGGTTACATAAATATGTTCCTTCTGGGCTCGTATCGCATCGCCAACTTCTTTCTCATTACCGTAGGACTTCGCTGTATCTATATGCTTATAACCACAGTCAAATGCTTTTTCAACTGCTTTTACTGTATCTTTTTTATCAATTTGGTAAACACCAAAACCTAATTGAGGGATTAAATAACCGTCATTAAGCTTTACAAGGGGGGTTCTTTTATTGAATGTCATTACAGGCTGTTTTATAGGTTAGATTGATACCTATTAAATTACAAAACAGCATTTTAAAGAACCGTAGCTTAACACTAGTTAACAGCAGGGAATAACGTTAAAATTAATAGCTTAATTATTTAGGCCATACCGTTTTAAAAAATTCACAAACTATAACCATGTCTAAAGTTGGGCTTTCGTCAAATTCACTCGTTTCACGAGAATAATAACCCGAATGCACTTGTTTCCAGTAATCTAAAGACTTATCGCCCTCGCCTTCTATTGCGGCGTATTCTTCGTCAATTTCGTTAAAAGTTCCTTTTACAACTCTAGAGGTTTGTAACTATGCTGTTCCCTCTGCAGCCCAGTTAGTTATTATATAAAAATCACCGATTTTTCGCAGGTTTTGTCCATTTTTCTCTAACCACCAGAGTGAAGTAGAAGTTGCCTGTTTAGTACCTTTGGCAACTAATTCTGCACACTCATCGCCATCCGTTTTATGATCTCCAAAATAAATTACTTCCGGAATAGGCGCATCAGCATATTTAGCATTAGTTTTTTACAAAATCATTCCAAAGTTTTTTTCCTGACTCTTCAGTATTCATTTCTATTGATCTTCTGAATCATAAACACTCTCCCAAAAACGATATCTATCATCATGTGTAGCTTTTTCAGCCTTAGACTCAGTATTGATGATCATAACTTCTGGTGATTCGTCGCTTGCATCTAAAGCAGGCCATTGCGGTAAATTCTCACCGTTGGGATCACCGGTTTTAATGAAATTAGCAAAATAATCTTCCATAGTTTGAGAGACTTTACGGTCTTCATTTGTCCACTCCCGGGCTTCTATAAAATCTAGATTTCCCAAAGCATATTCAATTTCAGAAGCGTGTGGTGCACCAATTGGCGGTGATTGAGTTGTGGTATCTGCTTTTAAACCCGGTCTTACTTTACTAAATTTATAGCGGTAGACCGGTGCATCACTGTTCTTACTCGCAAGGTCTGCCCACTTCCAGGTGCTGTAAACGATAAAACCATCAGAAGCCATTTCTGCGGCAGATTGAGTGGTTTCTTCGGCTGTGCTGCGGGCATAAAGTTGTAAAAGATTATCTGAATATTCAGGATATGTTTCTTTTATTCTCGCTTCAAAATTTTCTGGTGTGCTTTCTTTTCCCTGCATAAAAGCACCCGCAGGAATTTCAGCAGAATTCCAGCCCACTAATAGTGGAACTTTAGCCTGCTCTCCTTCTTTAAAAACTTCACTTACAGTTTGTGGGTAGAAATAGCCATCTATAACAGTGGGAAATCCGGGAGTATTAGCCGATTTATAAAGCGAAAATAAAGAGTCGGTCGACAAATTTCGTAATTCGGCTAATGATGATATTCCAGCCTGCTTCGCGAAATTAACGCCCATCTCTTCTGCTTGCGCCAAAGGAACCGGTGAGGCAGTAGGTTTTATAGCAGCTCCGCTTTCACCTATCGCGCCAGCAATTAAATCTCTTGACAAAGGAGAAGCCATCAAGGCACTAACAGAAATCGATCCTGCAGATTCACCTGCAATTGTAATTTTAGAAGGATCACCGCCAAAGGCGTCTATATTATCATGAACCCACTCCAACGCAGCGACCTGATCAAGCAAACCATAGTTTCCCGAAGCATCTTTATTAGATTCTCCTGTTAATTCAGGATGGGCAAAAAAGCCAAAAATATTTAAGCGATAATTTATAGTAACCACCACAATTCCTTTTTCAGCAAGGCTTGCCCCGTCATATCGCAATTCTGAACCATCGCCGGCATTAAAACCACCACCGTGTATGTAAACCAAAACCGGCAGATTCTCAGTTTTCGCTTCAGCAGGAGCCCAAACATTGAGAAAAAGACAATCCTCGCTCATTGCTTTCGATCTATAAAGCAAATCATCCCAAAGTTTGATCTGCACCGGGCGATCACCAAATTCTTTAGTTTCTTTCAAACCTTCCCAATTATCAAGCGGTTGCGGCGCTTTCCATCGCAGTTCACCCACAGGAGGTTTTGCATAAGGAACACCAAAAAACATATTTAAACCGGTATTGCTGTCGTAAGTTCCTTCTACTTCGCCGTTGGCTACGGTTACTTTTGGCTCATTATTTCCTGATTTTTGGTCATTTTCAGGCGATTTACATGCATTTAAGGCCGATATTAAAATGATGCAGCAAGCTATTCGTTTCATAATTGGTTGGTATGGTTGTTAATAGAACAGTCAATTTACTAATAAATCAGTATATAAAATTCCATATCTATAAATGAGGTGTGCTTTTTTGCAGAATTGATGAAGTTTAGCATTCTAGTCAATCTTAAAACTTGCGGTCTTTTAAAGCTGTGATATGACAACGAACTTTTCTATTTTTAGAGCATGAAAAAACTGTACTTCCTCCCTTTGCTCCTGTTAGTTTTTAGCTGTCAGAGACAAGTTCCTAATTTTGATCTGGCGATTCACAATGTCAACATTATTGATATTGAAACTGGTAATATTACAGCCGGGCAATCGGTTTTTATGGTTGATGACACGATTCATTCTATTGTATCAACACGGGATCTGGTTACGAGTCAGGCAAAACAAAATATAGACGGAAGCGACCAATATCTGCTTCCCGGCTTTTGGGACAACCATGTTCACTTTCGCGGAGGCGATTCTCTTATTGCCGCAAATAAAAATTTCCTCAATCTATTTATCGCAAATGGTATTACCACCGTGCGTGAATGCGGTGGCGATATGACGCATCAAATTCACGACTGGCAAAAAGAAATAGCTGCAGGTGATCTTGTGGGACCTACGATTTATACTTCCGGACCTAAAATTGACGGTCCCGGTGCGCGCTGGGCTGGTTCTCTTGAAGTAAGTACAGACGAAGATGTCACAAAAGCGATTGACTCACTGCAGGCGTTAAATGTTGATTTTGTTAAGCTTTACGAAAGCACAATTAGTGGCGATATGTATTTAAAAGCGATCAAAGAAGCCACAGATCGCGGAATGATCACCAGCGGCCATATGCCGTTTACTGTTACGCTTGATGAAACCATTGAAGCCGGAATTGGTGCCAGTGAACATCTTTATTATATTTTAAAAGGATGCTCTTCTAAAGAAAAAGAAATCACAGAAGCTGTTAAAAGTGGTGAGACCTCATTCTGGTCTTCGCTTGCTCAGGTTATGCAAACGTATTCAGATTCGGTGGCGCAAAGTCAGTTTAAAAAACTGGTAGATAATAATGTTTTTGTGGTGCCAACGCTTTACATAGGCAATACGTTGAGCTATCTGGATGAAGCAGATCATACTAGCGATAAATACCTGAAATACATGGATCCCAGAATTGAAAAAACCTACGAAGGCCGCATAAAGAGCGCTTTAAATGCGCCGCCTGCCTTTGTTGCAATGCGCAAAAAACTGGATTCAACTTTTGTTGAACTTGCCGGTAAATTACAGGATAACGGTGTTTCATTGCTTGCCGGTTCAGACTGTGGGGCATTCAATTCCTATATCTATCCCGGTATTTCTTTGCATAAAGAATTAAAGGCTCTCGTTGATGCGGGACTTACACCGCTTGAAGCATTACAAACCTCAGCACTTAACGGAGCTCGATTTCTCGAAAAGGAAAAACCTGCCGTTGCAGTGGGAAAATCGGCCGATTTAGTGCTATTATCGGGAAATCCTTTGAAAGATATTACGCAAACTGAAAATATTGTCTGGGTAATTAAAAATGGAAAAGCTTACGACGACGACGCTTTAAAAGCTATGTTGAAATAGTTACTTCTCGATACAACGTGCTATCGCACGCCACTCGAAGTGACTAGCTTAACTTTCTGTTGTCAGTTCGAGTGATTTAAGCCTTTCAGCGAGAATCGTATCGAGAACTCTGTCAGCTATTGATGAAGCTTCGCGATAAACCTCACTTTATGGGCACTCAAAGTTACTAGCCTGTATGTGGTTGTCAGTTCGAGTGATTTGAGCTTTTTAAGCGAGAATCGTATCGAGAACTATAAGTGATTTTCCTTATAAATACATCATATAAGCCTTAAAGCTTATAACATAACATTATAAGTTTATAAGCTTATAAATATCATTTATAAGCTATTTAGCTTATATTTGGAGTGAATATGGGTAAAAAAGCAGTCATATCAGGCGACATTATCGCGTTTACAAGTCTTGCAGATGCAGGAAAGAACCAACTTGAAGCAGATCTAAAGCAACTTTTTGAAACTTTGCATGTTCACTTTGACACTTTCAGCAGGCTTATAAAAGGTGATTATCTGGAATGCGCAGTTCCACAACCGGAACACTCGCTGCGCATCGCCCTATTAATAAAAACCTTTATAAAATCCCGTGATCTGGCGGCAAAAACAAGCAGGCATAAATACTTTGAAGAATATGGTATTCGCCTGGCCATAGGCTACGGCGAACTCACACGCTACAATCCTGAAAAAGGAATCATTGATGGTGAAGCAATTTACCTGAGCGGTCGTCGTATAAATGAAGAAAGCACGCATAACAAAGAGCGCGTGATTATCAAAAACACCTTACTCTTTATCGCAGAAGATGAAGCACTTAATCAACGTTTTGAAGCCCTTTTTGCACTAATAGATTTTATGCTGATAAAAGCAACACGCCGGCAATGCGAAGTGGCCTACCATAAATTATTGGGAACCAGTGAAGAAGAAATATCTAACGTATTGGGTACCAGTCAGTCTTCGGTTAATCAACATTCTACAGGGATAGGCTGGAATGCCATAGAAAAAGCTATATTGTATTATGAACAAACATTAAAGCAGCTTTAAATGAATTTCCTATCTCTGCTCCTGCTCCAATTTATTGCCCATTTACTGGCAGATTATACCTTTCAGGGTAAAAATATGGCTCATAAAAAAGACCATGAAGGTTTTAAGAGTAAAATGCTAAAGTGGCACATTCTAATTGTTTTTGGCTGCAGCGTTATTTTAGGTTTACAGCCGATTTTCATCCCTTTTGCACTGATTATTACCATCACTCACTGGATAATTGACGGTTTTAAACCGCAACTGCTCAAAAATAAATACACGCACAAATATGCTTTTTTTATAGATCAGGCGCTGCACTTAATTATTCTCACGGCGGTGGTTTATGTGTTTAAACAAAATATAGCATGGCAACCGGTTTTTAACATCTCAATTAATCCCCTTATTCTGGGTATAATCGCAGCATTTTTGTTCTGTACAAAACCGGCAAATATCCTTATACGTGAAATATTCAATGCGTATGAGATATTTTTTGAAGGCGGTGATGAAGATCTGCCTAATGCCGGCAGACTTATAGGCATTATTGAGCGCTGGCTGGTGTTGATATTTATTTTTACCGGGCAATTTTCAGCGGTGGGTTTTCTTATTGGTGCTAAATCTATTTTGCGCTTTAAGGACGCTAATCTCCTAAAAACCGAATACGTGCTGGTGGGTACACTGCTCAGTTTTGGCATAGCAATCCTACTGGCAGTAATTATAACTCGATCTATAACTTTCTTTTAATACAGCTAAACAACCAATCTAATGACCAAATTTTTACTCCCTCTTACTTTTCTTTTTATTTCGCTTTTAGCGAAAGCTCAGGATGTCACTGTCCCGGTAGACACCACAATTGTCACCAAACATACGGCAATAATTAAAGGAGCGACTATTCCTTATACGGCAACGGTAGGTTTTCAACCGGTGTGGGATGAATCTGGTGCTCCTATAGCTTCGCTGTTATATACATATTACAAACGCACCGATATTAAAAATGATGAAACCCGCCCGCTGGTGATTAGTTTTAACGGTGGTCCCGGTTCTGCCAGTGTATGGATGCATATTGCATATACCGGCCCACGTATTTTAAAAATTGACGACGAAGGTTTTCCTGTTCAGCCTTATGGTATAAAAGACAATCCTAATTCTATTCTTGATGTTGCAGATATTGTGTATGTAAATCCGGTAAATACAGGTTACAGCCGCATGCTACCGGGAAAAGATGGAAAAATGCCAGATAAAACCCAGTTTTTTGGTGTGAACGCAGATATTTCTTATCTCGCAGATTGGGTAAATACATTTGTTACTCGCAATAATCGCTGGAGATCACCTAAGTTTTTAATTGGTGAAAGTTATGGTACAACTCGCGTTTCAGGACTTGCACTTGAATTACAAAACAGCAAATGGATGTACTTAAACGGTGTCATCCTTGTATCTCCTACAGAATTAGGTTTTAGTTTTGATGGACCTGTAGAAGTTGCAAATCGCTTGCCTTATTTCGCTGCAGCGGCATGGTATCATAAAGCACTTCCTGCAGAACTTCAAAATAGAGATCTTAGCGAACTATTACCAGAAGTAGAAAAATATGCTGTTGATGAATTGCTACCCGCTCTGGCCAAAGGTGGTTACCTTGATGCTGCAAAAAAGGAAGAGGTCATTGATAAAATGGCGTATTACTCAGGTTTATCTAAAGAAACCATTCGCAGCAATAATCTTGAAGTTCCGTTTGATTATTTCTGGAAAGATCTTTTGCGTAATAAAGATGGTATGACCATAGGTAGACTAGATTCTCGCTACAAAGGCATGGACATTAAAGAAGCGGGTGATGGCCCAGACTATAATAGCGAACTCACATCGTGGCTGAACAGCTTTACGCCTGCTATTAACTATTATATGAGCCAGGAACTTAATTATAAAACAGATCTTGAATATAATATGTTTGGCCCTGTACGCCCTTGGGACAATACGCGCAATAGCGCAGGTGCAGATCTTCGCGAAGCGATGGCTATGAACCCTAATTTGCATACTATGGTGCAGTCTGGTTATTTTGACGGGGCTTGTACTTATTTTAATGCTAAATATGTAATGGGGCAGATAAATGCTAACGGAAAGTTAGGCGACCGTCTTAGCTTTAAAGGTTACAGAAGTGGTCATATGATGTATTTGCGAGCAGAAGATCTTATCAAGGCAAATGACGATATTAGAGATTTTATAAATACGGCAAGCACTAATATTGAGCAGGGAGCGAAATATTAGAAGTTGGGCTCATTTTAAATTGAAATTTTAAAACCCTGAGTTTGCTTTCGCGAAAGCGGAATCTTTCTTAACCTTTTATTTAACCGTTAAGTAAACGATTAGGTGTATTTTTGCATCTCAAAATTTGATATGGATTTATCTAAAGTAAGATTAGTTGTAAGTGATATGGATGGAACCCTTCTTAATTCTAAAGGGCAGGTTAGTGATACATTCATAACGCTGTTTAAAGAATTGAAAGAAGAGAATATACAGTTTATTGCTGCCAGCGGAAGACAGTATTACAGCATAATAGATAAGCTAAAAGAGATACATGCAGATATTATTGTGATCGCAGAAAATGGTGGCTTTGCAAAACGCAACGATGAAGAATTAGTGACCGTTTCCCTGCCTCTCGATAAAACCCGTGAGATGATCAATCTTATGAGACAAGTTGAAGATGCACATATTGTACTTTGCGGTAAGAAACAGGCTTATGTAGACAGTGACAATGAAAAGTTTCTCAATATTTTTAATGAATATTACCACAAATATCAAATTGTAGATGATATTACTAAAATAGATAATGATGAGTTCTTTAAGATAGCGGTCTACAGTTTTGGCGGTTCTGAACAGACCACATACCCTGTTGTAAGTCATCTTGAAAATGAAGTTAAGGTAAAAGTATCTGGCGAGAATTGGCTGGATATCTCAAGTATGAAAGCAGATAAAGGTAATGCGCTAAAACATATTCAGGAAATGCTGGGTATTCACCCAGATGAGACGATGGTCTTTGGCGATTACAACAATGATATAGAAATGCTGGAGCTTGCTCACTTTAGTTATGCTATGGCAAATGCGCACCCTAACGTGACAGAAGCGGCAAACTATATTACAAAAAGCAATAACGACCTTGGGGTAGAGATTGTGCTAAACCAGCTAATTGAGGCAAAACGCCAGACTAAGTCCCAAAAGCAGTAACCACAATTGATCTTGAGCCGCCGTGATCGCGGTGCTCACAAAGATAAATTCCCTGCCAGGTGCCTAAATTTAACCTGCCATTTGTTATAGGGATGGTTACAGATGCACCCATCATTGACGCTTTTATATGCGCAGGCATATCATCTGGCCCTTCAAAAGTATGTATGTAATAGGGTGCGTTTTCGGGTACCATTTTATTTATATGACTTTCAAAATCTACACGAACTGAGGGATCTGCATTTTCGTTTATCGTTAAACTCGCAGAAGTATGCTTAATAAATACCTGAAATTGACCGATTTTTAGCTTATTTAACCCGGTAAATTGATCAAGTATTTCGTTAGTAATTAAATGAAAGCCACGTTTACGCGCAGATAATCTTATTTCCTGTTGAAAAAATTTCATTATTTTAAATTAAGAATAGATTTTACAATTGTACTATCACGTTTTTTAATGAAAATTTAAAAGTAAACTATATAGTTAAGAGTAAATTTGGATATAAAAATTTTCAAATCATGAGTGCTATTATAAAAATACAACAATTGCAAATGCCCTGGGAAACAAGCGATCCTTTCTTGTTTTGTGCTTTTCACAACGATAATTATCCCAAGGGAACAAGCAAACTTACTCCAGACGCATCACTTGCAGGTCGCAATTTAGGCCAGGATTTTATGCAAAAAGATGGTTGGGCTATGTATCATGGCACTCAGGTTCCCGGTTTCCCGGCGCATCCCCACATGGGCTTTGAAACTGTAACAATCGTTCCTGAAGGTCTTGTAGATCACTCTGACTCTTTAGGTGCTGCTGCACGCTTTGGTAAAGGTGATGTACAATGGATCACTGCCGGAAAAGGATTACAGCACAGCGAGATGTTCCCTATGCTCAATCAAGATGAAAGAAATCCCCTACTTTTATTTCAGATATGGTTAAACCTTCCGGGAAAGAACAGAAGTGTAGATCCGTACTTCGGTATGTATTGGAATGAAGATATTCCTGTCGTAAAATCTACAGACGAGAATGGAAAATCGACCAAAATAACCCTAATAGCGGGAAAATATAAGGATAAATCGGCTATAAAACCCGCTCCAGACTCCTGGGCGGCAGACCCGGAGAATGATGTAAATATCTGGTTAATAGATATAGAACCCAACGCCAGTTTTACCTTACCTGCAGGAACTTCAGCATCAAACCGTTCTCTATATTTTTATGAGGGTGAATCCTTAAAAAGTGAAGGTTTTGACATCCCTTCTATGTATAGAATAATTACTGATGCAGGTCAGGATATTGTTATTGAAAATAGTGATAAACCTGCACGTTTGCTACTCTTGCAAGGCAAGCCAATTAATGAACCGGTAGTAAAACATGGTCCATTTGTGGCAAGTAGCAGAGACGAGATAAACGCTGCCTTTAACCGCTATAGACAAGATGAATTTGGAGGGTGGCCATGGCCTAAACATGATCATGTTCATGAAGCAGATAAAGGTAGGTTTGCGAAGTTTCCTGATGGTAAAGTAGAAACACCAGGTTAATACTTTTAACATATTCGGTATTTTTATAAGTTATATGTTGTATTTCAACGGTTTTATAGTATATTTGACCCGATACTAAAACCCAACATTTACTTAACCTACCGTGTATGCAAAGAATCTCTACTCTGATTCTACGTGGAATCTTTTGTTTTTTTGTTTTCCTCACACCTTTATTTAATTCTGAAGTTTTCGCGCAATGTGCCGGCACAGATGCGTCTTTTGAGTTATGTAATAAAGGTGATGATACCATTAATGGCACTATAGACCTTTTTGCCCTTTTGGGCCCCGATGCAGAGACTGGTGGTATCTGGAGGGATGATGACAACTCTAGTGGATTAAACACCACTACAGGTATTCTTAATACTTATTTTGTTAACCGGGGAGGTGTTTTTCGTTACACCTACACCGTTGATGCCAGCAGTTGTGTAGATAATACCTCAACGGTTACTGTGACCTTAGGATCATTTCCCGGCCGAAGCAATAATAATGCAGTGGCTTGTAGTGATGATAACTTTGTTAATCTTTTTCAGTTTACTGGTAGTTCACCAAGCCCTACTCTTGACGGAGCATGGACGAGCAGTACAGCTCCCACAGGTACATTAAGTGGAAGCATTTTTAATGCTGCTGGTGCGGGCGTAGGTATTTATACTTTTATGTATACAGTGCCGGCAATAGATGATTGTCCTTCTTCTTTTTCAACTGTAAAGGTAGAAGTTGTACAAGCACCGGAATCTGGCATAGCAGATCAGCCTATATATTGCGAGACAGACGATCTTTCGGCCTTTACAAATTTTGATCTTCGCACAGCACTTACAGGTGAAGATGATGGTGGTATCTGGACAGAAACAACTACAAATGAAATTTCTGGTTTTACAGATAGTACTGTTAATATTGAAAACCTTAGAGATACATATGGCCCCGGGACTTACTCTTTTACATATACTGTAAATCCTTTAAATCCCGCATGTAACCCAAGCAGCACAACTGTTTCTATACTTATAGAAGACGTAGTTGATTTTACAGGAGCTACATTTGATATAACAACTCCTGGTTCTAACCCTGCTGCTATTTGTGAAGATGATCTGCCATATCAGGCTGTTGGTCAAATTTCGGTAAATCCTCAAAACGTGCCAGACGGTGATTATGAGATCACATATACAACGAGTCCTGTTCCCAATGCAGGTGTAGAAACATTAACGGTTTCTTTCGTTAACGGTAAAGCTAATTTTAACATCAATCCTGACTTCCTAACTGCTACTGGTGAAGTTTCTATAGAAATTACCCAAGTTATAGACCCCAACACGCAGCTTCAATGTCAAGTGCAGATTTCAGGTTTAGAAGATAGGCTTTCTATTACTGCGCTTCCTGATTTGTCTGATAGTGTTGTAACTGTAAGTGATCCTTTATGTTTAGGTGAAGATGCCACACTAACGCTTGCAGACGGTGGTGCAACTCCCGCTATAGAATTAGTTGATGGTGTTTATGATATTGCTTTTACACTAACAGGTCCCGGCATCAATGTTTCAGGTTCAGAAAGTGCAACTGTAACTGGTGGCCTAACGCAATACACTTTAAATACCGCTGTTTTTGGACAAGCCGGTGATTATACGATCACTATTACACAGGTCACAAATAGCAATGGCTGCAGTACACTGACTAATCAAAAAGGATCATTTACAATATCTCCTCTTCCAGATGCGCAATCTCTAAGTCTGAATGTAGACGATACCTGCGAGGGTGATGATCTTTATGTAAATATTCAGGATGGTGAGACAATACCTAATCTTGCTGACGGTAATTATACGTTTATTTATTCTGTTACAGGAGCTATAAATGCTACCGATTTTACCGCAGAAAACGTCGATTTTACGGGTGGAATGGCAGCTTTTATCATCCCATCTAATATTGTTATTGCAGGTTTTTCTACAGTTTCTATAACAGGAATTACTAATACGGCAACTGGTTGTGCTATGGTAGATATTGACGGACTTGAAACTACTTTTAATATTGTAGTAAATCCTGATCTAAGCATCACAAATATTAGCATTCCTTCAGTTTGTGAAAACGAAGATGTTATAGTTACTTTTTCAGACAGTGCGGCAAATATTCCTGATGCAACCTATAGTATGCTTTTTACACTTTCAGGAGCTAATGTATCTGGCAGTATCAATACGACTATTTCATTTGAAGGCGGGTTTGCTTCTTTTACAATTCCGGAAAGTCTTATTCCAAATACAGGAAACACAACTTTTACGATCACTAATCTTAAAAATGTTGGTGTTGGTTGCCTGGCTACAGGTCTTCCTGTAAGTGTTTCATTTGATATTTATAAAAATCCAGATCTAAGTGCAGCGGCCATTACAACCGCAGATATCTGTCTGGGAGAAGATGCTGTGCAAACGATCACGGGTGCAAATGTTGCAGATGGTGATTATACACTTATTTATACCACCATCGGCGCTAACACACTTGCAGATACTGCTATAACGGTAAGTTTTGTTGCGGGAACGGGATCATTTACTATCCCCGCCTCTCAATTTACCGCTAGCGGAAATACACAAATAGATATAACCGAAATTATCGATATAAATACACCTAACAACTGTAATGCGGTAGTTAGCAATTTAGCAGTTGCTTTAAATATCAATCCGCTGCCAGATGTTTCTAATCTTAATCTGGTAGTTCCTGAACAAACATGTCTGGGCGAAGATCTTGCTATAATTATTATAGATGATTCTGGAAACCTTACTGATGGTGATTATGAAGTTGCTTATGAATTAGATGATAGTAACATAGCATCGCAAACAGTTCTTGTCACAGTAGAAAGCGGTAATGCAGGTTTTACAATACCTTCTACTCTTCTTACTAATCCCGGGTTTACAGATGTAAAAGTGTTGAGTTTTACTAATACTGCTACAGGTTGTACTTCAATTATTACAGACTTAAGCAAAACCACTACAATAGTTTCACCTCCTAATCTTACTGATGCCTCAATAACGATTAATGATGAATGTTTTAATGAAACAGTTACCGCTTCATTAAATGCACCAGATCTGGCAGATGGAAGCTATAATATTGTTTATACACTTAACGGAGCTAATACCGGCAGTTACATAGCAGGAACCGTTTCATCTTCCGGAGGTGTGGCAGAGATAATTCTTGACGCTGAAGCTTTAGTTAATACGGGAACAACAGATATTGTTATTACCACTATCACAAACGAAACAACAAGTTGCTTTACAGACGGACTTACGATTTCGGGATCTTTCGTGATAAACGAACTTCCAACATTAAGTGATGAAAATCTCGAAGTCGCATCAACATGTAAAGGAGACGATTCAACTCTATTTATTAGCGCAGCTAACCTTGCAGATGGAGATTATACAATCGATTATACAATAAGTGGTGTCAACACCGCTCAAAACACCACAACTGTAACAGTTACCGGCGGTGAAGCTAATATTGATCTTGACGAAAACCAACTTGCGACTGTTGGTACTTCTACCTTGACAATTACAAGCATAACAAGTTTAACTACATCTTGCAGCAATGTGCTTGCTGCGGCTGTAGATTTTGAAATATTCCCAATACCTGAGCTTGATTCAAGCGAACTAAGTGTTCTTGAAGCCTGTTTTGAAGAAAACGCTTTGGTTACAATTACCGGTGCTTCAGGGTTGGCAGATGGTGATTACACAATTTTATATTCAATTTCAGGAGTAAATATATCTGCAGATAATGAGGTTATAATCACAGTTACAAATGGTGAATCGACTTTTGAAATAGCATCAAATTTATTGACAGAAATCGGTCAAAACACACTAATAATCACCCAAATTGATAGTGAAAACGCCTGCTCATCAGGTATTATTGCTGCCACCGCAGATTTTGAGATTCTTCCTCTTCCAGATGCACAGGGACTGGTAATGCAAAGCACAGATATTTGTCTTTTCGAAAATGAACTAATAACATTTTCTGGAGCTATTGCTCTCAACGACGCTCAATATGTTGTCACTTACCAGTTAGAAGGAGCCAATACCAGCGCACCAATTACAGAAAATATAATTTTCACCAATGGAGAAGCTGTGATTACACTTGACGCTACCCTCCTACTAAACGCCGGTGAGACTTCTTTAAACATTCTAGACATTCAGAATTTTGTCACGCTATGTAGTGCTATTAATTTAGACACTGCACCGGTTTTATTTACCGTGCAAAATCCTGATCCACCAGCGCTGGCTTCAGGCGGAGATATATTCTGTATTAATGACGAACCACGACTTATAGATCTGGCTAGAAATGTAACCCCGGCTTCTGGAATTACATGGTACGCATCTGAAACGGGAAATGATATTTTAAGTACAGATATTTTACTACAGCATCAAACTACCTATTATGCGTCATTCACAAGCACAGAAACAGGTTGTGAAAGTTCTGTAAGACTGGCCGTAACAGTTGATCTAACAGGCTGCGATAATGTATTTGTTCCGGAAGGTTTTTCTCCTAATAATGATGGTATAAACGACACTTTTGAGGTACAAAACATCGATTTTATCTATCCTAAATATCAAATTGAGATTTTCAACAGAGACGGTATTACTGTGTTTAAAGGAAATGCTGCTAACCCGTCGTGGGATGGAAATTCAAATCAAAACAGGTTTGGAGGGAAAATTCTTCCTAACGGAGTTTACTTCTACATCATCAACTACAATGATGGCAAAACCGAACGCAAACAAGGCAAATTATACCTGAACAGATAAAAGGACGATAAGATGAAATCAGCATTATATACAAAAGTAACCTTTGCCGCGATTGTCCTTTTCAGCGTAAGCTTATTTGGACAGCAAGATCCCGAATACACACAGTACATGTACAACATGAGCGTGATCAACCCTGCATATTCTACAGATGACGCGGGTATTATGAACATGGGTGCAATGTACAGATCACAATGGGCAGGAATTGACGGCGCACCAGAAACCGCGATGTTCTTTGCACATACACCCGTTAATGACCAGGTAGAGCTAGGTCTCGATATTGTGCATGACGAGATAGGTGACGTTGTGCAAGAGACTAACTTGTTTGCAGATTTTGCATACAAGCTTAATATTACAGAAGGTTCTAAATTGGCTCTAGGTCTCAAAGCAGGAGCGACATTTTTTAATACAGACTTCAGCGGTCTGCAGCTTTCTAGCGGAAACTCGAGTACAGATCCCGCTTTCGCGGAAAATATTAACCGTACGTATGCTAATATTGGGATAGGCGCTTATTATTATACAGATCGTTATTACATAGGTCTCTCTGCTCCCAACCTGCTTTCTGGTAAACACATTGAAGATCGTGAAGGCATACAGGGTTTTGGCCGTGAAGCGGTGCATTATTTTCTTACCGGTGGTTATGTTTTTGATGTTAACCCTGATGTAAAAATTAAGCCATCATTAATGACACGTGCAGTTGTAGGAGCTCCTATGACTGTAGATCTTAATGCAAATGTATTGTTGTACAATAAACTGGAAGCCGGTTTAGGATATCGCTTTGGCGATGCCGTTTCAGCAATGGCAAACTTTGAGATACAACCGGGATTGAGAGTGGGTTATGCTTATGACTACACGGTCTCTAATCTGGGTAAATACAGCAACGGCAGCCATGAGGTTATGGTTCTTTTTGACCTGGGATTATTTATGCCCAGCTATATGAAATCACCTCGCTTCTTTTAAATACGACATTCTACATGAGAACTACATATATATCATTTCTGTTTTTAGCGTTCATACAAATAAGTTATGGGCAAAGTGACAACCTAAAGCAAGCACGGCGCGCTTTCGCATCACAAGATTATACGCAGGCTATAATATCATACGAACTGGAAG
Organism: Leeuwenhoekiella sp. A2; assembly: GCF_047946655.1. Classification (GTDB taxonomy): domain Bacteria; phylum Bacteroidota; class Bacteroidia; order Flavobacteriales; family Flavobacteriaceae; genus Leeuwenhoekiella. The sequence goes on along the minus strand of NZ_CP172311.1, from coordinate 3,118,802 downwards.
AAGAAAAATCGCTAGTTTCACTTAAAAACCTGGCAGATAGTTATTACTATTTGGGCGAAAGTGACAAAGCTGTTGCTGCGTACAAGCAGGTCTTTGATCAATATCAATCTATTGCTGATGAATATCTAATACGTTACATAGACGCTGCTAAGCAATCAAAAGACTACGCTCTTGCCAATGACCTCGCAACAAATTATTTAGGCTACGCGACAAATATTCCTCATGATCTGGTAGACGGAAGAAAGCTGGAGAATTTTGAATTAACCATGGTAAAAGGTGCCTCCGGAAAATCTGCTTTTGGACCGATTTTATACCAAAATAAGCTGATTTTTGCTTCAGATAACAACGCTGCCAGACCAATTTATGACAGAACAAAAGAGCCTTATCTTGACCTTTACATTGCAGATATAAGTAATAATAAGCTTTCTAATGCAGAACTTTTTGCTGAAGATATAGATACAGATTTGCATGAGAGTAATATGTCTTTCACCCCAGATGGTAAGCATGTTTATTTTACCCGTAACAATTCAAAATATCGACGAATAGGTAATAAACGTATTGGCGTTTTACAGATCTTTAAAGCAGACCTTGTAGGTGATAAATGGACCAATATTACTCCTGTTCCTTTTAATACTAACAGATATTCTGTTACGCATCCCAGTGTAAGCAAAGATGGATTAAGACTGTATTTCTCAAGTGATAAACCAGGCGGTTTTGGCTCTTATGATATTTATGTTACTAATATTTTAGCAGATGGCACGTATAGCAAACCTGTTAATTTAGGCCCTGCGATAAATACAGAAGCTGGTGAGTATTTTCCTTACGTAGCAGATAATAACGATCTTTATTTCACCTCAAAAAGAATAACAGGTCTTGGCGGCCTTGATCTTTACAAAAGTGTAAACAACAGCGGTTCGTTTAGCCAGGCAGAAAATTTGGTAAGTTTAAACAGCAATAAAGATGATTTCTCAATGATCATAGATACAGAAGGAGAATCAGGTTATATCTCTTCTAATCGTGACGGAAATGACAGGATCTATCACTTTATAGAGATAGAAGATTAAGAAATCCTACAGCTATTTAAATATTATATCTAATAAGCTTCAGGATTGTATTGAGGTCACATAACTTCAATAGCATTAGGAAATGCTGAAATAAATTCTGCAGGACGAAAAGTGGTATTGTTAAGAATGAATTGATAAATCAAGAAGCAGGGTATTTTCAAGAGTATAAACCCTCGGAAGATTCTTTTTTACACGAGGCAAACTCTAAGGGATTAAACTCTTTCGAAGTATAAAAATAAAAAGCCCGATGTGAAATCACATCGGGCTTTTTATTTTAGGTTCTTAAACCTTTACTTCTTTTCTACTACTGCAGGAGCGTTTAATTTTTTGCTCATTTCCATAGAAAGCGCAGAACGCTCAAACTTTAATTTTCCTGCACCAGATTCTATAATACAAGTACCGTCTTCATTAAGGTCAAGAATTTTGCCGTGTAAACCGCTTTTTGTAATAACACGGTCACCTCTCTTCAGGTCTTTTGCAAATTGCTTTTCCTGCTTCTGGCGTTTCATTTGTGGTCTTATCATAAAAAGATAAACAACCACGACCATTAAAAGTAACGGTAAGAAATTTTGTAATTGATCCATTTAATTATCCTTTTGCTGCTGTAGAATTAGCATCAGGCTTCACAAATGCTGTTATTTGAATTTTTTCTTCTCCTTTTTCAGTGTTAGACATAACAGTAACAGTTTTTGTTATCGCGTTAAGTCCGCTACCATTGTATTTTACTAAAAGTTTTCCTGTTTCGCCTGGAGCGATAGGAGTTTTAGAAAATTCTGGTACTGTACAACCACAAGTACTTTTTGCATCAACGATCACTAATGGAGCTCTACCGGTGTTCTTAAACTTAAACTCATGCTCTACCTGATCACCACGGTTAATGGTACCAAAGTCATAAGCTTCTTCTTCAAATTCAATTTCTGGAAACACGGTTGCGTTTGCATCGCGAGTGGCAGCCATCTCAACGTTCTCATCTTTCACCTTGTCTGAGGCGTTATCCTTACAAGCCGTAAAAGACAGAGCAGCTATTACTCCTAAGGCTAAAAATGCTTTTTTCATAATGTTTACTTTTTTAAAAATGCGTTCAAAAATACGATTTTATTTTTACTCAATAAGCCCTCTGCCGGCTTTGTTTAGCTTCTCATCTTTACGATATTGCTTTACCAATCTATCAAGAACTCCATTTATAAAAATACTACTCTTAGGTGTAGAATATTCTTTAGCGAGTTCCAGATATTCATTAATGGTAACTTTTACGGGGATTGAAGAGAATTTTAAGAACTCACAGATCGCCATTTTTAAGATCACCTTATCAATTGTCGCGATACGATCCTGATCCCAGTTGGGTGTATTACCTAAAATTTCTGCCTCGAGCATATCGTTATTATTCCCTGTTCTTCTTAAAAGATCACGTGCAAAATCTTCATCTTCGTCATCTTTATAAAGCTTTGGTATAATAGTGCCTTCCGGCGAAAGCGGTTTTAGCTTCTGTAAACGCTTAACGATGGTTGTATTTATTACCGGAAGATCATCTAACCACGTTAGCCTGTAATCTTCAAGATAATCGTACAATTTATCATTAGGCGCTATGATATCTTTAAACATATCGATAACAAAAGAACGGTCTTCTTTAAAACTTCCCGATTCCTGGTTCATATATGAGATGTACAGATCACTCTTTAGAAGGTCTGTATAAATAAGATTCACATACTCGCTATCGAGACGCCAGTTGTTAAGTTTACGCTGCTGTAGTTGTTTTTGCAACTGCTCATTCTGCGCAAGTTTTACCAGAATAGGGTTTTCTACAAATCGCTTATTAGGATTTTTATCTTCTTCTGTAGCAAGAATTTTTTGCTGTGATTTCTCTTGTATATCTATCGCGTAGGCGTGAATCTCTACAATTAAGTCTACCATGACCAGATAGAGGTCATACATTTGAGAAATACTAGAATTCAGAAATTTTTCTTCTTTTTGAAGATCAGGATTTTCAGACTGTACCAGAGCGTAAAGAGCTTGCATTACCTTGATACGAATATGCCTTCTGTTGAGCATGCTTTTAAAGAACTTACTTGGTTGTAAAATGGGAATCAAGATCAAAAATTGATCAAAACCTATTGAAAATCGGCTTATTAGCCCTAAAATTCGCTACTTAAATTCCCGGTTTTTTCTAAAACCGCTGCAAAAATACATTAATAAATAAAGTTAGACCTAATCCTTTTACTTTTTTAGCAGAAATATGACACGCGCTTAAACATTCCTATTGATCATTATCGCTTATATTTGCTCTTCCTTTTTGCGGGCATCAGACAGCATGCAGATCTACCCGCCTTGAGTCTTATTTTTATGAAAGAACTTCAGCATCTCAACAAATATTTTAAAAAGTACAAATGGAGGCTCATTCTGGGCTTTTTTATTGTGCTTATAGCCCGCATATTTGCCATTCTTACTCCTAAGTTTTCAGGAGACATGATTAAGCTTGTAGAAGATTATGTAAGTGACGGTGGCGATTTATCTGCACTTAAACATCAATTACTGGTTACACTGCTATTGCTTCTGGGAGCTGCATTGCTATCTGCTTTCTTTACATTTTTAATGCGCCAGATGTTTATAGTAGTGTCAAGATATATGGAGGCAGATCTTAAAAACGAGATCTACAATCAGTATCAAAACCTGTCTCTCAATTTCTATAAAAAGAACAGGACAGGCGATCTCATGAACCGCATAAGTGAAGACGTGAGCAAAGTGCGTATGTACCTAGGGCCCGCAATTATGTACGGCGTTACCACGCTCATACTTTTTGCAACGGTAATACCCTATATGTATATCACCGCTCCTACCCTCACGCTGTATGTCTTGATACCCTTACCGGTACTTTCGGTAGCTATTTACAAATTAAGTAAAGCGATACATAAGCGTAGTACGGTAGTACAGCAATATCTTTCGCATTTAAGCACTTTTACACAAGAATCTTTTAGTGGTATTGGGGTTATAAAAGCTTATGGTATGGAGAATCAAACCTATACCAACTTTGAAGATCTAAGCGAAGGAAGTAAAGACAAGAATCTTGACCTGGTAAAAGTTCAGGCATTTTTCTTTCCTCTTATGATCGCTTTAATAGGCATTAGTAATTTACTGGTTATTTACATTGGCGGGAAGCAATATATAGCTGGCGAAATACCAGATCTGGGCGTTATTGTAGAATTCCTCATTTATGTAAATATGCTTACATGGCCGGTGGCGTCTGTAGGCTGGATCACCTCACTTGTACAGCAGGCAGAAGCTTCACAAAAACGTATTAATGAGTTTTTGAATGAAAAGCCTGAGATCGTAAATCACATTACAGAGCACACGCCCGTAACTGGCGGAGTGCGTTTTGAGAATGTGACCTTTACTTATGATGATACTAATATTACGGCTCTAAAAAACGTCACTTTTAGCGCAAAACCGGGCGAAACACTGGCAATAATAGGTAAAACAGGCTCTGGTAAATCTACTATTCTTGAGCTAATAGGCAGATTATATGATGTTACATCTGGCGAAATTATAATAGATAAAACTCCTATAGAACAGCTCAACCTTAACGATCTGCGCACCAGTATAGGTTATGTGCCCCAAGATGCATTTCTGTTTAGCGACAGCATAAAAGAGAACATTAAATTTGGTAAAGAACAAGCTACAGATGAAGAAGTTATCGCTGCTGCGAAAGCTGCCGCTGTTCATACCAATATTACAGATTTCACAAAAGGTTACGATACAATTTTGGGAGAGCGTGGTATCACCCTTTCCGGCGGACAAAAACAACGTGTTTCTATTGCCAGAGCTATAATAAGAGATCCTAAGATACTGCTTTTTGATGATAGCCTTTCTGCGGTAGATACAGAAACCGAAGAAGAGATCCTGTCTAATCTGGGTAAACTCTCAAAAGACAAGACAACGATCATTGTGAGTCACAGAATATCATCTGCTAAAAATGCCACTAATATCATCATTCTTGATGAAGGGCAAATAATACAGCAAGGCACACATGCCCAACTAATTGGCGAGGACGGCTACTATCAAGAACTGTACAAAAAGCAACTTGAAGAAAAAGAAATAGAATAAATTTTGTTCACAATAGAATTTTTTGCCATTTTTGACCTTAGCATCCAATTATTTAAATTTTAATTATGAGCAATACTGAAATGAAGGGGAATGATGAGATATTCTCAAAAGTGCTTAGGGCCGGAAGGCGTACGTATTTTTTTGATGTAAGGTCAACCCGCGCTGGAGATTATTATCTAACGATCACAGAAAGTAAGAAGTTTACAAACGATGATGGTTCCTTTCACTACAAAAAGCACAAGATCTATTTATACAAAGAAGATTTTGATGGTTTTACCGAAATTTTAAATGAAATGACTGGGTACATTCTGGATGAAAAAGGTGAAGAAGTTATAAGCGAGCGCCACCAGAGTGATTACACAAAGAATGACGAGATAGAAATAGAAGAAGAAGAAACTTTAGTTGAGCCTTCTGCAAAAACATTCACAGATGTAAGCTTTGATGATATTTAAGCAAAATTACACTGCTACAAATTTAAAAACCGCTACCCTGTTGTAGCGGTTTTTTTTATATTCACATTTCGAAAAATTTAATAGAATCGCTTAATCCTTTCATATTATATATCTCCATTCCATAAATCGCACCTTATGACCCGATTTTTAACCCTTTTTGTTGCTTTTTTCCTTTTTTCTCTAAATCTGTTTGCTCAGGATGGCAAACCTACTCTAGACTATTATTTACCTACTGATGTAACGTATGATCAAAGCATCCCAAAACCTCAGGATATTTTAGGCTGGGTTCCCGGCACGTGGCATGTGAGCCATGATAAACTGGTAGATTACATGAAAACTATTGCGGCTGCATCACCGCGTATTTCTGTTGTAGAACGTGGTACTACGTATGAAGGAAGACAACTTATATTGCTTATAATCACTTCTCCTGAAAATCAAAAAAATCTAGACCAGATAAAAGAGCAACACGAGGCGCTTACACAGCCCGGTGCAGCATCTTTAAATACAGAAGATATGCCGCTGGTAACTTATCAGGGTATGTCTATTCATGGTAATGAACCCAGCGGATCTAACGCAGGACTTCTGGCTGCTTATTATCTGACAGCAGCACAGGGCGCTAAAATTGATGATCTTTTGCAGCATACTGTTATTTTATTTGATCCTTCTCTTAATCCAGACGGTTTGCAGCGCTTTGCTTACTGGGCAAACACAAACAAAGCCCAGAATATTAACCCTGATCCTCAGGATAGAGAATATGACGAAGTATGGCCCGGCGGTCGTACAAATCACTACTGGTTTGATATTAACCGTGACTGGCTGCCCGCACAATTACCAGAATCACAGGCTCGCATAAAAACTTTTCATGAATGGAATCCTAATATATTGACAGACCATCATGAGATGGGAAGCAATTCTTCATTCTTCTTTCAACCGGGAATACAATCGCGTACGCACCCGCTCACGCCTGCCTTAAATCAGCAATTGACTAAAGAAATTGGTAATTACCATGCTGCCGCTTTTGACAAACTGGGTTCTTTTTATTTTACCGAAGAAAGCTATGATGATTTCTATTACGGTAAAGGTTCCACTTTTCCTGATATTAATGGCGGTATAGGTATTTTGTTTGAACAGGCGAGTTCTCGAGGTCATGCTCAAATGACAGACAATGGTCTGTTAGAATTTAAATTTACCATACGCAACCAGCTTACCGCTTTTCTTTCTACTCTTGAAGCTGCCCAAAATATGCGCGTAAAATTGCTCAACTATCAGCGTGACTTTTATGCAAATTCGCTGAAAGAAGCCGGTAATGACGCTTATATTTTTGGAAGTACAAACGATCCTTCAAAATCTTTCGCTCTGGCGAAATTATTAAACAGGCATGGTATTAAAATGTACAAATCTGCAAAAGCATATAAAACTGACGATAAAACATTTAGTACAGCAAACAGTTATGTAGTGCCTAAAAAACAGAAACACAGCAGATTGTTAAAGGCGATGTTTGAGAAGCGCACTAAGTTTACAGACAGCCTTTTTTATGATATTTCTGCCTGGTCATTACCACTGGCTTTTGATCTTGATTTTAGCGATACAGCTCCCGCCACGCTTGCCGGGGAACAAATAACAGATTTACAAATGCAGTCGCCTGCAAATGTAAAACAAAGCTCATATGCTTACTTAATGCCGTGGGGCGATTATTATGCACCTAAGGCATTAAATATGATTCTAGAAAAAGGTTTAAGAGCTAAAGTAGCGCTCCAGCCATTTTCTGTTGAGGATAAAGACTACAGTTACGGTACGATACTTATACCTGTACAGAATCAAGACCTCAACCCACAGGAAATGCAGCAGTTTTTAAATGAGGTCGAGCAAGAAAGTAGTGTTGTCATCAACTCAGTTTCTACCGGGCTTACACAGGGAATTGACTTAGGCAGCCGATTTTTCACCGCTCTAAAACCTGCAAAACTCGCCTTAATTGTAGGCGAGGGAATTTCATATAACGAGGCTGGTGAGATCTGGCACTTATTAGACACGCGCTATGATATTAAAGTAACAAAACTCGATACGCGCAATTTTGATCGTTTTGATCTTAGTGAGTACACAGATATTATTCTGCCTTCTACCTGGGGCAAAGCTTTAAACAGCGATGCGGCCTCAAAAATTAAAGATTGGGTGCGCGCAGGGGGTTCACTTATAGGTTATGGTAATGTAGCCCGATGGATGAGCAATAACAATATGCTAGACATCGCATTTACGCAAACAGACAATCCTGCTAACAATATCACTTTTGAACAACGCAGAGATTTTAATGGCGCGCAACAAATAGGTGGAGCTATTTTTAAAGCGAAACTTGATTTGTCTCACCCTATTAATTTTGGGTTTGATCATAATACGATCAATCTGTTTAGAGATAATACGATCTTTATAGATGCAGATGAAACCAGTTATAAAAATCCGATACTATATACCGATGATCCGCTTGTAAGTGGTTATATAAGCAAACTCAATCTTGATGCGTTAAAGGCTACTAGACCTTTTGTACAACGAGGTTTAGGAAGTGGCAATGTCATGCTGTTTACAGATAATACAAACTTTAGGGCTTTCTGGTACGGAACCAATAAGCTCCTGGCTAATGCTATTTTCTTTGGCGACGCTATGTAAAAAATCGGCTTAAAAAGTGGAAAAATCGCTTTAAAACATCAAAAACCTCGTGAAATTCACGAGGTTTTTTTAATTAAATTGACGTCTATAAATTATCTAGTTGGTTAGTAGACTTGTCTTTACTAATTGTCCAGAAGAAACCTACAAAGAAAAACTGGTCAGCAGCTGGTCGCATTGATCTTCTATTAAAAACACCGTTCATATCTGGTGCATCTGCATATTGATAGCCATTCACATTCTTAAAGCCCAGCACGTTTTGTATTGAGAAATACAAGATTTTCTGCTGGCTCAATAAATACGCCCAGTTAAGACTCAGGTTGTTGTAACTCTTTGTTTTTTCCTGTAAAAAACCAGGTCTGTTATAATCTGTATAACTACGACCGCTGGCAAATTGATAACTAAAGCCCACCTGACTTTTCCAGTCTTCTATCCAGTATTTTGTAACAAGTGAGAAGTTGTGTGACTGTGCAAAATTAGGCGTTGATTCTTCGGGATAATTGAGATATTTACGTTTAGAATCAAGATATGAGTAACTCACCCAATAATCTAAATTCTTGATATTCTTATTATCTCTCCAGAAAATGTCAAGACCCTGCGCATACCCGTTGCCCTTGTTGCCGTAGATACTAGTTGGCAAGGCGATATCAGTATCAAAAGTTACCAGTTTATTGTATGTTTTACGGTAAGCTTCAGCTCTTAAAATGGTGCCATCACCCGTGTACAGATAATTAAAAATATAATGCGAAGTTTTCTGTGCATCAAAGTCTGAATTAAATTTTAAATATTCACTTGTTGGGTTTTGGTAAAAATCGCCGTACGCAACCGAAAATTGGCTGTTTTTACCCGTTTTGTAGGCTAATGAAGCTCGAGGCGAAAGCGTTGCCTCATTAAGCAATTCTGAATATTCACCGCGCAACCCTAGTTTCATTGCAAATTTCTTCGAGAAAATAATATCTGCTTCAGTATATGCGGCTTCTATATTATTAGTTACACCGGTATCGTAAGCATCATCACTTTTATCATCACTATAATTCTCTTTAAAATCTGTTGAAAGATATTCTGCACCAAAATTCAGTTTAAAACGATTACTGAAGCGCTTTTTTAATTTCGCTTTAGCGTGAATTGAATTTTCTGTATTATCAATATTAGTTGCCTGTATTCCCAGGTCATTTTTTGCAAGCGTATAGCTAAGACCGCTTTGTACAGACCAGGTGTCGCTTAGAACGCCTGAGTAAGTACCGTTAAAATAGAGGTTTTGGTTTTTTAGTGCAAAATCTAATCCGTCAGGATAATTAATATCTTCCTGAGTTAAAGCCAGATTAGTGTGATCAAAAGCAGTGTATAATTTTAGGAATCCGTTTTTTGTTTTTTGGCGAAAGACAGCCTCTCCTGCAAAAGTTTGATAAGGTTCCTTCCAGTCATTTCTGCCCGGAAATAATTCCAAATATGGTGCAAGATTCATGTATGAAGTATTTACACTTAGCGAACTCTTTTTCCATTTTTTAGTATTACCCAATCCTAAACCTACAGACATTATAGAAATGTCCGTCTGGTCCTGATCTGGCTCGTCTATTGTATTAAGCAGCAAAACCGAAGATAAAGCCTGGCCATATTCTGCAGAATAACCACCGGTTGAAAAGGTGATTCCGTCAAAAAGAAAAGGAGAATAACGGCCACGCGTAGGCGCGTTATTTGAGGTGGGTGTGTATGGCGTAAAAACCCTAATCCCGTCAATAAAAATTTGCGTCTCGCTCGCGTCACCGCCACGCACAAAAAGACGACCATCTTCAGCGACGGTTGTTGTTCCCGGTAACGTTTGCAGAGCACCCACAAAATCACCCAGCGCGCTTGCTGTCGTTACCACATCTAGCGGTTTTAATACAGAAACCTTACTGTTGTCACCGGCTTCAAAAGTACCTGCACTAAGAACAACGGCATCTAGCGTGCTCACGTCTTCTCTTAATTTAATAACCAGATTCTGCATGTCACTAACTGCTGCATGAAAAGAATAAGGTTCATAAGACAAGAATGTGACGAGTAGTAACTGTCCCCCTGTTTCTGAAGTTTCAAAATTAAATTTTCCCTGTGCATCTGTTGTGGCGCCATCATACGTCGCATCCAGATACACATTTGCTCCCTCAACGGGATTACCTTTTTCGTCTGTCACCGTTCCATTTACTGTTGATTGGGCAAATAGATTGAACGATGTAATAAGAATAAATAAAATAACTGTCGTTTTCATCTTTGATTGATTGTTGATGGCTCAAAGATGCAATGACGTACCGCTAAGTAGTAAAATTTGCTACTCAACTGTTAAATGCGCTAACCGAATTGAAAAAGCCATCTAAAAAGATGGCTTAAAGTTCAAAACGTTTGTCTTAATAAATCTTCCTGACTCAGATCAATTCTTCCTTGAAGATGCCTGAGGAGTCTTTAAAAGGTATGCCCTTGCGGGTTGATTTCCCTGTAAAGGTTTCTTAGCTGTCTTTTTGATTATCATCTGTTTATGATTAAAAACCTACTAAATTTAGTTCAAAATCGGGATATTTTATATAAATTTTAGCGCAAGCATTGTTAATTTTTCAATCGCTTTTTAGAAGAAAACTGTACATTAGAGTAAAATACTTTTCATGCCAATATCTGAGAAATTAGAACACTATTTTGAAACCCAAACCACTTTTAAAAGTGCCTTAATTCGCTTACGCGAAATTATAGACGGGACAGAGCTTGAAGAGAATTTTAAATGGAGAACACCGGTTTACACAATAAACGGAAAGAATGTTGTAGGCATAGGTGCTTTTAAAAATCATTTTGGATTATGGTTTTTTAACGGGGCGCTATTAAAAGATGAAGACAATATGCTGGTAAATGCTCAGGATGGCAAGACTAAAGCTTTGAGCCAAATGCGTTTTACCGCTGAAAGTGAAATTGATGAGAAAATTGTCACAAAGTATTTGAATGAGGCGATAGAAAATCAAAAGGCCGGGAGAGAAATAAAATCTGCTGCTCCGGTTAAGAAAGTGACCGTCCCTTCTGAATTAAAAAATGCGTTTACTAAGCATCAAAAATTACAAACCTGTTTTGAAGCGCTCACCCCGGGAAGACAAAAAGAATATGCAGAACACATTAGTAGCGCTAAGCAGGACGCCACGAGAATTAGAAGATTAGATAAATGCATCCCCATGATACTTGCCGGCGTAGGCCTGCACGATAAATGTAAAAATTGCTAAAATGGCCAAATTAAAGACTCAACCTAATGATAAAAATGTATTGGAGTTTTTAACTTCAGTAACGCCTGAGCAACGTCGCAAAGATGGTATTAAATTGTATGAACTATTTCATGCTGTCGTAAAAGAACCCGCAGTAATGTGGGGTGATGCTATTGTGGGTTATGGTAATTATCATTACAAATATGAGAGCGGTCGTGAGGGAGATTGGTTTCTTACCGGTTTCTCGCCCAGAAAACAATATTTGAGTCTCTACCTCTACCGTGGTTTTGATACCTATGAAGATTTGCTGTCTAAGTTGGGAAAACACCGCGTAAGTACAGCTTGTATCTACATCAATAAACTGGCAGATGTTGATCTTATGGTTTTAAAAGAATTGATAGAAGATTCAGTTAACTATATGCGAGAGAAATACAAATAACTTTTAATATTATACACACCCATACAATACTGTATTATAACAAGTTAAAGTAACGCTTTCTTAACGTTCAGGAAAAACTAGAAATAAGATTTGCCTGTATTTTTAGAGAAACTTACCAACTAACTAATACAGATTATGAAAAATAATTACCTGCTTCTCTTTTTAATTCTTACGCTTAATTCTTTTGCCAGCCTGCCCGTAAAGAGCAATCTTTTTATTCCCGAAGTTTCTTTTGACGAAACTATTATTGAAGCCAGTGAAAGTGCGGGTACAATTACACTTTCCCTCTCTCTGTCTGAAGCGGCCGCAACTCAAACCCAGGTTGATATTTCTTTGCTGCTAACCAATGCAACTGCAGGCAATGATTTCTCTTTAACGAGTAGCACGATTACATTTCCTGCCGGTGAACTATCGGCTACTTTTGATGTACAAATAGCCGATAATACGGTCTTAAATGCCGATTATTTTATAGCAGCTACACTTAGTAATCCTTCTGGGGTTACTTTAGGTAATGCTGTAGCGACTATCTATATTCTTGATGATGAAGCTCACGTAGTATCTTCAGCTAATGAATTAGCTATGAATTATCTTACAAGTTTCAGCGGACTTACAGGTGCTGAGATAGTGGCACATGATCCCATTTCGCAAAAGCTTTTCGTTTCAAACAGTGGTGATGACGCTGTAGGTATTATTGATTTTAGTAATCCTGAAAATCCCACACTTGTCGCTTCTATACCTATGGCTGCTTATGGGATTGAAGTTACCAGCGTTGCTGTAAAAGAAGGTTATGTAGCTGCTGCAGTGAAAGGTGCAGATCAGGCAAATGGTAAAGTTGTATTTATGAATAGCGACGGCACTATTTTATATGATGTTGAAGTAGGCGTGTTACCAGATATGATCACTTTTACACCAGACGGAACAAAAATCCTTGTAGCCAATGAAGGGGAACCAAACACAGATTATACCGTAGATCCTGAAGGCAGCATAAGCATTATAGACCTAACACCATTAGCTTCATTTATGCCACCGGTGGTAACCAATTTAAATTTTAATGCTTTTGATAGTCAGATGGCGAGTCTCAAAGCCGCCGGGGTTCGTATTTATGGTCCTGGCGCTACCGTATCTCAAGATCTTGAGCCGGAATACATCGCGGTCTCTGCAGACTCACAAATGGCCTGGGTAAGTTTACAGGAAAATAATGCGTACGCCATTATAGATCTTAGCACGCCTGAAGTTACTGCTATTGTTCCATTTGGTTATAAAGATCACAGTCTGGCACAAAATGCATTTGACAGTTCTAACCGGTTAGATTTTGTGTTCATGAGCACATGGAAAACTCTGGGAATGTATCAACCTGATGGGATCGCTACTTTTAATATAGATGGAACAAATTATCTTATAACAGCTAATGAGGGTGACTCAAGAGATTATGATGCTTACAGCGAGGAAGAGCGCATTAAAGATATTAATCTTGATCCTGTAGCCTTTCCTAATGCAGAGTTTTTGCAGGAAGATGAAAATCTGGGCAGACTTAATATTACCACAGCTACAGGCGATACAGATGGTGATGGTGATTTTGATCAGCTGTATTCTTATGGCGCGCGTTCTTTCTCAATATTTAATCTTGACACCAAAACAATGGTCTACGACAGCGGCGACTGGCTGGAACGAATAGTAAAAGAAGACCCCATCTTCGGCCAGATATTTAACGCGACAAATGACGAAAATGCATTTAAAAACCGCAGCGATGATAAAGGTCCAGAACCAGAAGCTGTAATAGTTAAAGAAATAAATGAGGAGCTATATGCTTTTGTAGGTATGGAACGTATAGGCGGCATAGCCGTGTTCAAAATTTCAGATCCTGCAAATCCTACTTTTGAAACATACCAAAATAGCAGAGATAATACAGTTGATGCAACTTCAGATCTGGGTGATCTTGCTCCGGAAGGTATTATATATATAAGTCCTAATGATAATGATACCGGTAAAGGTCTTATTGTAGTGGCTAATGAAGTGAGCGCTACAATCTCTGTTTATACTTTAGATAACAATCTCTCTATAGATGAGATAAAAATGGCCAAAAACGATACTGCTTTAAAGATATATCCTAATCCTTCAAACCAGGAACAGGTATTTTTTGATAAACCTGCGAACTTTAAATTGTATGATATAAGCGGAAAACAAATTATGCAGGCAGAGAATGCAGCTTATATTAATACGACGTCTTTAAAAAGCGGTATTTACATTGTGAAGAATGACAATGGAGCTTCAACAAAATTAGTTGTTAGATAATCCCAAAGATTCATTTTGGGTCTTAGCCCCTCGCATAAAGTGAGGGGTCTTTTATATCGTTTTAACCTATTTTTAGTCTTCCTGAGCGATAATTCTATTCTTCTTAAACGGTCTTACAATTAAGCGAGCAGCTTTATCATAATTCCAATAGCTATACACCCAATTAATTATAGTTACGAGCCTGTTTCTAAAACCTACAAGAAACCAAAGATGAATAAACATCCACACAAACCAGGCGAGAAAACCGCCAAATTGTAATTTCCCCATATCTACAACCGCTTTATTACGACCTATTGTCGCCATACTGCCTTTGTCAAAATATTTAAAAGGCTCAGGTGCTTTCTTTTCTGCCAGGCGCTTTAAGTTTTTAGCCAGATGCTTACCCTGTTGTATAGCCGGCTGCGCAACCTGAGGATGCCCCCTAGGATACTCCTTAGTTTCCATTAGAGCAATGTCGCCTATCGCGAAAACATTGTCAAACCCAAATACTTTACTATAAGGATCTACATTATATCTATTTATTTTTTCATGCAATGCTGCGCCATCAATCCCAGAAATAGATGCGCCGGTAACCCCGGCAGACCAGATAAACGTAGCTGTATCAAAATACAAGTCGCCAGTTGTTGTTACCCGGTTATTTTCATATTTGGCCACCATAGTATTCAAATGAATTTTTACGCCCATTTTTTCAAGAAATTTCCGGGCTTGCTTAGACGATTTCTCGCTAAAAGGCGGCAGCACACGATCAAGACCTTCTACAAGATGTATCTCAATATCATCTGTATCCATATCTGGGTAATCCCGTTGCAGCACATGCGCTCTTAGCTCTGCAATAGCACCACATAATTCTACTCCTGTAGGTCCCGCTCCTGCAATTACAAAACGCAAGAGTTCTTTTCGCTTCTGGCGATCTTCTAATCGGTTAGCTTTTTCAAGATTTTCAAAAATCAGGCTTCTAATATTTAAAGCTTGCGGCAGGCTCTTCATCCACACTGCATTCTCCTCTATAGATTCATTACCAAAAAAATTGGTTTTAGTTCCTGTCGCAAGAACCAGATAATCGTAAGTAAGATCACCTATATCTGTTCGCAGCTTTTGAAGTCGCGTATCTATATGCTCAACCTCTGCCATGCGAAAATGCATATTATCCTGATTTGCTATGATCTTTCGCAAAGGGTACGCAATAGAATCTGGCTCAAGGCCAGATGTAGAAACCTGATAAAGCAATGGCTGAAACGTGTGATAATTGCGCTTGTCTACCAGAACGACTTGATACGGAGCATTTTTTAGCTTTTGAGCTAAATTCATACCACCAAAGCCGCCTCCTATTATAACAAGACGAGGAAATTTAGAATCGGGTATATTCATATAAAATTTTCAGGAGGTTCTCCTACAAAGTTAAAGGACAAGAGGTAAATTGATATATGTTTATCAAAATTTTAATAGACGTGTAACGACTTCATGATAAATGATACAAATAGATAACTAACGATCAACTTTTGGACAAGAAATTAGAACAACAGTTTGTCGACCAGCTGGAAAAGAACCAGAACATTGTACATAAGATCTGCCGGTTATATACCAATGATCAGGATTCTCACAATGATCTGTTTCAGGAAATCACTATTCAGTTATGGAAGGCATATCCCAACTTTAGAGGAGATGCTAAATTTAGTACCTGGATGTACCGTGTTGCACTAAATACGGCAATTACCCTATACAGAAAGTCGAAAAAACGCGTTAAAACTCAGGATTATGATAGTGTCATGTTTAAAATTGCAAGCAGTGAATATGACAACACGATAGAAGAACAACTCAAACTTATGTACGCTGCCGTTAAGCAGCTTAATGATATAGAAAAGGCACTGGTTTTTCTATATCTGGAAGACAAATCTTACAGTGAAATTTCTGACACTCTGGGTATCACCGAGGTTAACGCCCGGGTAAAGATGAACAGAATAAAGGGAAAATTAAAACAACTTTTAAATTCGTAGTAGTTGATGGATGAGCTCGAATTGTTAAAAAAAGACTGGAAACGTCAGGAAGCCACGCTACCCCACGTTAATGCCAGCGATATATATAAGATGATATTAAAAACATCATCTTCTCTAACAAAGTGGATATTAATAATCGCAATTCTTGAATTTGTATTCTGGATCGCCCTTACCATACTTTCTTCTAGTGATGATTATTTTGATAAATTAAGAAAAATACATTTCTACCAGGCCAATATATACTTAAGTGTTGTGCACTACTGTATACTTGCATTTTTTATCTATTGGTTTTATAAAAATTATAAGAAGATAAAAGTAACAGACGATATCAAGTTACTGATGACAAATATTCTCAAGGTAAGAAAAACCGTAAATTATTATGTTATCTACAATCTTGGGATGAGTTTTGTGATCGCGATCATGTACTTTGTAGCTATGGCCATCTACGATCCTGCGTTTAATAAATTATGGGCAGGTGGCGCAGAAAACTCCTTATCACACAAGCTAATTGTCTTGGGTGCGATTACTCTCTTTCTACTTGTACTTTTAGTAATACTTTGGTTATTCTACAAGTTGCTTTATGGAATACTTTTGCGTAGATTGCATCGCAATTATAAGGAGCTTAACAAATTGGAGCTTCGCAATTGAAGCAAATCAATGAAAAAACTCACAAGAACTCTCCTACTCTCTGCACTCGGTCTTAATTTTATAATGTTGCTTGGCATCATTATTTTCACAGATGTAAATTGGAATGACAGGTGGGTTCTTGTTATGTATGTTAGTATTGCAGCGATGGTTCTTTGGGTAAGAAGCGGCAAAGTACAAGCCTGATATTTTCAATTATTTAAGGAAATGATAAAGCTTTTTTAGCATATCTTAACAGAGAATGCATTTATATTTGCTTTAAACCCCATTTATGCTCTCAAAACTGTTTGCAGGTTTAATAATATTCTTATTAAGCCTTAATATTTCCGCGCAAGAATACAATTCAGCATCCTTAAAATCTGCCATTAAGCAATTTAAAGCTGACCCTCGTGGTCCTTATTTACGGATTCGCTGGTTTTGTGAAGATGGCACTATGCGTGAACCTAAAGACCCTTGCCCCGATGAAATAGGCGGTGTACAACACGCCAGTTACAAAGAACTTACAAATAAAATAGCAGAAAAAAATCACCTTTTTTTGGGCGAAATTCTGGCTGGAGCCGATAAAAATCGGTTTTGGGATGTAGAAAATGACCATAGCCGCTTAAAACAATATCAACTAGGTAAATATCTCGCAAGTGTAGATAATGGCTGGGTTCTTCAAAAAGCGCAATATTATAGAGGCGCCGTACAGTCTGAAGACGAACAGGCCTGGGGTATAGATTTTTATGCAGAAATTCTACAAGACGAAAAAAGCATAAAATCTGACTATTACCTTTTAAGACAATCCCTACGAGATATACCACATTCTGGTGATGGTAATCTGGCTCAACAACTGCGCAGTGAATCTAAAATTATCGCAGAAGAAATGCCCGAGTTTATGGATGTACGTGTAAAAATACACGGGCAGCCAGATATTAATGACATCGTACTTGTACGTGAATTTCGTCAGGAATATAAAGACAAGATCACACCAGAATTACAAAAGCAATTTGAGGATCTAAATAATACGTTAAGTGAATATTATGCTCCGCTTGATGTTAATAGTCTTGAGAAACAAACCCGTGCAATTGGCGGCAACGCGCAGGTTAAAACTGAGCTTTTAAATTTCACTTCAAAGTACAACAACGAGAGTGAACCTTCAGAAATCATTCCCGCCATAAGTGAGCTTTTATGTAACATTCGCACACAGATCAATCAAATTCCAGATTCTGAAGATCGTTTGCAACTGCTTGATATTTCGCTTAAGCTGGAAGAAATGCTACTCAAAAAATCTCCGGAATGGGAAACCAAAGATCTGGGTTCATTACTGAACAAAATCTATAGTTTAAGTTACGCCGCTGCCGGAACCGGTCTTATAGAAACATGGGAGTGGGAAGCGGTTGCTCCTGTTCTTGCTCCTACTCGCTATGAAGATATTTCACTCGCACAATTAAATGATGTGCTAAGTACAGCGCGCAATGTGGTACAATGGAGTGCCGCTATGGCGAAAGCTAATTATGACGATATTGTGGCAAAATACACCGATTTTGAGCCTCTGGCGGCAGGTTTTATAGACGACCGTATACGATCTTCTATCGCACTACCTCTAGGGAAGGCTGTTGGGGAACTGGGGGATTTTATAGCACGTGAATCTAACTTAAACAACGACGTTTTAAATATTCCGGAACAAAGTACCATACGCGGTTTAAATCCTGGTTATGCCATGGGCGAACTTGTAGTTGTAGATGGCAATCCTGAAGATACTGAGGTTTCTGCAGATAAGATATATATATTTAAACGCCCACCTTCAGACCTTAAACCTGTAGCCGGTATTGCAACCGTAGATGAAGGTAATCTGGTTTCGCATGTACAATTGCTTGCGCGAAATTTAGGTATTCCTAATGCAGCAATTACAGATGAACATTTACAAGAATTACTGGCGCACAATGGCGAGAAAGTGTTCTATGCTGTTTCTAATAAAGGAAACGTAATTCTTAAGCCGGCAGATGATATGTCTGATGAAGAACAGGCACTTTTTAGTAAGACAGAACGTAGCCGCAATAAAATTGCAGTACCAGTTGATCAAATTCAGCTGGATAAGAATTCTATTTTGAACATGCGAAATATTGATGCTTCTGCAAGCGGAAAGATCGCAGGTCCTAAGGCTGCAAATTTGGGTCAACTTAAGAAAATGTTCCCAGAGCAGGTTGTTGAAGGTTTTGTAATTCCGTTTGGGATTTTTAGAGATCATATGAACTTACCCATGACTGGTCAAAACAAATCGTATTGGGAATTTCTAAATGAGATGTTTGTAACTGCAGATAAAATGCGAGAGCAAGGCACAGCAGAGAACAACGTTGAAGCTTACCAGTTAAAACAACTTGCTTTATTGCGCACTGCCATAAAAGACATGATGCTAAAAGACTCTTTTATTACTGAACTAAGAGCAGCTTTTTCAGACATATTAGGCGATAATATAGGTAAAATACCCGTTTTTCTACGCAGCGACACTAATATGGAAGACCTGAAAGAATTTACGGGAGCAGGATTAAATCTCACCTTATTTAATGTTGTTGAAGAAGAAAAGATAATTTCAGGCATTAAAGATGTTTGGGCTTCGCCCTACACTGAGCGCAGTTTTAAATGGCGTCAACAATATCTTTCTAACCCAGAAAATGTATTTCCTTCTATTCTTGTAATACCAAGTGTTGATGTTGATTACAGTGGTGTAATGATCACTAAAGGTATAAACAAAGGCACAGATGAAGATCTTACTGTAGCCTTTAGTCGCGGTGCAGGTGGTGCAGTAGACGGTCAGGCAGCAGAAACACGTTTAATAACTACCGATGATTCTTATTTGCTTGCTCCAGCCAGACAACCAGATTATATACGTTTACCCATTGCAGGTGGTGTGAAAAATTATCATACAACATTTGAAAAGGCAATTTTGAATGAACAAAACATTCAGGATCTACGTAGTATAGCCCAGCAAATAAGAACAAAAATTCCGGAAGAAACGCATTCTGATTATTCCGGCGCCTATGATGTAGAATTAGGTTTTAAAGATGATAAGCTGTTTCTTTTTCAGATACGTCCTTTTGTTGAAAATAAGAATGCGCTAAGTTCAGGTTATCTGGAATCCATTTCGCCTAAAATAGATTATGATAGGTTTATTGACCTTTCAACTCCAATAAAATAAAACCCCATTTTGATGAAAAAATTTCTAGTATATATTCCTTTATTACTACTTATTACTGCCTTTACCGTTCCCACGATTTATCCTATTGATGGATATCAAAGAACGGGTATCTCTCGTCTCGCCTATTTAGAGAAAATAGTGAGAGACAGTATTGATTATAACAGAATCCCGCCGGGAGCTTATCTTTCTATTAAAGACATTAAATTAAATCTAACCACTTATAAAGACAGCGCTAAGGTGCTAATGACTCCCGATGCAGATTTACAGGGAAAGATCTCTAAACTCTTTTACGGTCTTGACAATAGCTATTCACTTTCAGTACTGGATATGACAGATAGCACTAATGTGAAATATGCCGCCAGAAATGAGACCAGAGGTTATCAACCTGGTAGCGTGGGTAAATTGGCAATACTTGTAGGTTTGTTTGATCAACTGGAAAAACTTTGTCCTGAAGATTGGGATACCCGTATTAATCTTTTACGTTTTAAGAAAGTTAAAGGCGGTCCATTTGCCGTTTACGATCATCATACGATTCCGGTTTACGATATAGAAAACGATAAGCTAACAAAAAGACAAACGCGTCAAGATGATGTTTTTACTTTATATGAATGGGTAGACCACATGATGTCTGTAAGTAATAACGGTGCTGCAAGTGTTGTCTTTCGCGAAGCTATGCTAATGTCTGTCTTTGGTAATGACTATTTTAATCTTACTGATGAAGAAGCTATGAACTGGTTTAAAGAAACTGACCGTAAAGTTATTAGTGATCTATCAATAGAGATCGTTAATGAACCTCTGCGAAAACTTGGTATTTCTGAAGATGAATGGAGATTAGGCGGGTTTTTTACTGATGGAGCTGAAAGATTTGTAAGCAGACAAGGTGGTAGTATAGGGTCGCCTAAAGGACTCATGAAATTCTTAATTTCTCTGGAGCAAGGTAAAGTAGTCGATTCATTGTCTAGTCTTGAAATGAAACGCCTCATGTATATGACAGATAGAAGAATACGTTATGCACATTCAAGCCGGTTAGATTCTGCTGCTGTATATTTTAAATCTGGTAGCTTTTATAAATGTGACCGAAATAAAAACCCGAATTGCGGAGATTATGCTGGTAATGTATACAATTACATGAACTCAGTAATAATCGTCGAGCACCCTAGTGGACCAAAATATATGGTTTGTCTTATGACCAATGTGCTCAACAAAAATTCTGCAAGCGATCACATGTATCTCGCCAGCAGAATAGACAAAGCACTAAGCGGGCTTCCCGAGTAAATTCGCATTCAATTTTTTAATTGCAATAGCTGTAAAAGATCGCACATCGCGATTTTTTGCAGTTTGTAGCAATTCTTCCAGTTGTGGCAAGAATGAAGTGTCACCTAAGTATTGAATAAGGTAAATCACAGAAAGCCGAATGCGACCGTCTCCTTCTCTTAACAGGTAAATTAAAGCATCATGAAAAGTATATGGAAAGATCAAATTGTCTTCCTGACTTTGATCTTTAATAACATTTGTTTCAAGAATTGGTAAGAAGGAAGTTTTAAGTTTTGGGGTTAAAATATTATCTAAAAACTCAATTGCATTAGCGCGCGTATCTTCAATCCTGCTTGTAAGTCCGCTATAGGCAATATCCATATCTTTTTTATTGTAATGAACTCCCAGCAGTTTAAACAAAGTTTCTAAACGTTGATCAAGCTGTAATTTAAGTACATCAAGCAACGCTTCATAAGCCAGGTTTAATTCTGTAAGATCATCTTCGGGCAGAGATACGGAGTAACTGCTCATATCAAGCTTATCTTCAATTACATTTTTTGCTTTTACCACTTTCTCATATTCCTGGCAGAAAGACATTATAAGATTATTGACAAGTCGAGGATAAAAGTTCAGTTTAGAGTTTTTACTTTTTAATTTGTGTAGTGACTTTGCTGCCGAAAGCCGTATAAGAATATCCCGGCTCTTTAAAAGTTTAATCAAAAAACGTATAGAAGGCTGCGTCCTGAATTTTTCTATAACCTTCGGTACATGCTTCTTTGCCCCGGTCTTCAATAATTTTTCAGATTCCCTATAAAGAAGTTCCTTGCTAATATCTTCCCCGTACATGATAAGGGCATTTATCGCGCTCTTTCTATATTCTTTTACCGTAAGAAAGTCTATAAGTGCATCTATAAACATAGGTTCTCTTGTAATACCGGCTGCCTCAATCGCATGCTGTACAATATGACCATCTTTATTATTGAAATTTACCGAGATAAATGAGTAGAACTGTGGAATCCTGGCATATCCTATTGTTTCCAATAAAAAAGCAATCTCCTCTACTCTATGTTCGCTATTAGGTAATTCTAATTCAGCAAGCCAAAGTTCGATACGTAGCTCGAGATTATATCGCAGAGAAACTCTCTTATTGTTAGCTGCTTCTTTTGCCAGACAAAGCAAAGCGGCATGTGCAATGTAATCGCTGCTGTGATTAAGGTAAGAATCAAAAATACGGTCATCACTCAATTCTGTATGCAGAATTAGATAATTAAGCGCTGCATAAACTACCTCATCATCTTTTACGTGTACCAATCTGCGCACTTCTTCTATGGCCGTACCTCTGGGATAATGATATAATTGAGCAATAGCCGCTTCTTTTACCTGATGGTCAGGATGTGATAGTAACTTAAGAACTCTGGGTTTTAGAATCTTTGCATTTGTTGAGGTCAAGTTCTGGAGATAAAGAATAATTTCGGCCGAATTTCCCCCTGAAAGTATCGATTTTGCCACCTGTAAGTTCGATTTTGCTTTACGTATAGGTACACCCTCAGAATATTCTACAGCGGCTTTTAAGCTTTCGCGAAAGCTTTTAAAATAAGAGTCCCTGACCTTAAAAATCCCTACTAACCATACAAAAATCAGCAGAAGAATAATAACAGTGACATAGGTACTGGGAAGATTTAACCCCTTAATAACGAAGATTAGTAAGCAACCGGCAATACCTGTAGCCACACTATCTACCACCACATCTATAAACGATTTTGTTCTGTTCTTGATCTCTAAAGAAATAGGAACCATGGCCAGTTCTGTCGCGGCTTTATTTACAGATTGTTTAAGGCTACCATCAAGCCCTTTAATGAGTACAAGAACCCATAATTCTGGTACTGTTAAAAACAACAACGACCCCAATGCAATGCCTAAAGGAAGAATAAGCAGTGAACTATTAACTCCCAGTTTTTCTACCACCCGGTTTGTGAAGAACAACTGTATGACAAGTGAGAAGAGATTAAAGGTAGAAAACCAAAATCCGAAAAATGATGCAAGTTCATCTGAATCTGGTATCGCTCTACTGGCAAAATCACTAAACTGAAAATCGACCAATTTTGCCACAATAACGCCTAAACCCACTATTAAAGCGAGGTACGTAAGATGTTTAGATTTTAGTAATATCTTAAAAGCAGAATCATCGATTTCTGTGCTGCGGGAAGTTGCATGAGCCGCTCTGCTTACATAACCTTTTTTATAAATCGTAAAAAGTAAGGGTATACAAGTGAGAATAAAGCATGAGGCGATAATTAATAAGTAAGCATTACCAATTATAGGCGCTAAGATATTAGTTAAGTAGCCACCAAAAATACCCCCAGCAATAGCCCCGGAACCAATAAAACCAAATAACCTTTTAGCTTCTCTGGCATTGAAAACCATATTTGCCAATAACCAAAACTGGCTTGTAGTTAGCACCGCAAAAATACCTGAGATTACATAGTAAGCATAGAGAAATCCATCTGTGAGAAAGTCAATTTGAAGGAGGACACTTAAAATAATAAAAGAAAGAGAGAAGAAGGCTAGTGTATTTACGATAATACGTTTTAAAGAGAATGAACGTACCGCCCTGTTGTAAAAATAGGATGAAATTATTGCCGTTGCTGCTATAAAAAGAAACCCAAATGCAAGGTTTTCGGCGCCCAGCCTATTCAGGAATAAAGCGTTTACGGTGGGTTTAACAATTAAAAGAACAGTTATTATCAAAAAGACATATAACTGCATGTAAAAAGAGATGGCTATTTCACCATCTCTTATATTAAACGTTTTTTTTAGAAAAGTTTTAATCACTTACCTTATCGTTGTCTTTGTCAACACTGGCGATTAAAGTACGTGATTTTTTTATTGCGCGCTCAACAGGAACTACTAAATTTCTAATTATTTGCTCACCGTCTGCATCATTTACAAGGGCTACAAGTATATATTTTCTACCGTCGTCTCCCCAAACCAGAATTGAATCTGAATGAAAAGTCTTCCAAGAACCTGATTTTCTAAAAAGGCGTGCATCTGGTGCAATGCGCTCAAGCGTGTTTACAAATTTGTGATGTAAAGAAGGATGCTCCATAATACTAAGCATTTCTTTAGAACGTGCTGCATTTACAAGAGTACCGGTAACAAGTTTGTAATAAAAACGGCAAACCTGTTCTGCAGTAGCAGCATGACTTAAACCTTTTATAGGGTCTGGTCTGCGCTCACCGGCTGCCGCATAACGCTTGCCAACCCAAAGACCACCGCCTACTTTCTTATCGTAAAGCTTATATTTATCGCTTGTTAAAACGCCGTTTATTTTATCATATCCTAAGCGGTCTATCATGCGTGTGCTTGCCTGATTATTAGACTTACTAATCATTAACCACATATCGTGCTTAACTTCATCGGTCTCTTTAAGCTCTCCTTTATCAATCGCGTCCATAGCTGCAAGAAGTATAGCGATTTTGGGTAAACTCGCCGCATACATCATTTCTTCCCCGTTAAGGCCGGCATATTGAATATTATTTACATCTTCAAGGCTTACGATGCCCACAGACATTTTTTTATGATCTATTAAACTCTTTACCTTAGGATCAGCAGAAAGCTGCTTATAGAGTTGATTTTTAAGTAAATTACTATTGAAATTTATTAAGGGAGCGTCAACACAATCTTTTAAAGGAAGTTCTTGAGCATATGCAACGTTGAATATTAGAGTAAGTAGGAATAGAAGGGCAAAAGTTCTTTTCATATTAGCTTTTTATTATAGAATTGTTAACTCTAAGTTCACATTAATAGTATGCAAAGGTTAAGAATATAACAAACATTATTAAACATTTAACAGTACGGCCCCAAATTTGCAAAGGCTGTGCCAGACCACTGTTAAATAAAAAAGAATTAGGTAATTAATATTCCCACTTGCGTTTGGCATTGAGCTTTTCCTGAGCTTCAATTTCTTCTGTGGGTATTACCTTGAGAAAAGAGGGATGTTGCTCGATAGCATATTCAAGTTTCTCTACGATGTCTTCTACACTATCATTTTCATAATCTATATCCAGAGGTTGCTTTATTTCCATCGTTTGTAAAATACCTCTCTTTTTGATCCTGATTCCCTTTCGATCAAAAGATCTTCTAAAACCATCTATCACTATAGGTACAACAACGGGTTTATATTGTTTAATGATGTGCGCAGTTCCTTTTCTTATAGGCTTCCAGGGTCTTGTCGTCCCTTGCGGAAATGTGATAACCCAGCCATCGTGTAAGGCTATACCTATATTTTCTGTATCACTTAAATTAACAGGACGTTCAATATCCTGACCTTTGTCCCGCCAGGTTCGCTTTACAGTTACTGCACCGGCATACGCCATTATACGTGGTAAAATACCGCTACGCATAGTCTCATGAGCGGCTACGTAATATATGTTAAGCTTGGGTTGCCACAAATAACCTACGTTTTTAATTGAATCTACACGCCCGCTTAGGCTCGCATTAAAAACATGGAACATAGAAACAACATCTGCAAAATAGGTTTGATGATTAGAAACGAACAAAACATTTGTTCCCGGAAGATCTTTTATAATTTCAGAGCCTTCAATCTGCAATTCATTAAAACCACGGTACCTCCTGTGGGTCATTACACCCATGATACGGATCAACCATTTTTTTAAAATAAGATAGTGGCCAAAAGGATTAGTTTTAAAAATCCCCATAAGTATATTTCTTTATAAAAGCAGAAAATTGCTCAGTCATACTGATAATTGCAAGATTGCAAAGATACAATTTACAAATCATGCGCTTCCAGAAGCAAACTTTTAATCTCATTAAGCATCATTGCCGTTGCACCCCACACCACATAATTATTCAGTTTAAATGCAGGTACATCAGGCAACTCTGCATAAGAAGTGATTATTTTCTGAGTAATAACGCTGTTTTTAGATAGAAAATCGGTCACATTTACCTCAATAATGGCTTCTACCTCTGCGTCTTCTTTAATAAAATGAGGTGTATTTGTCGTGAACCCAATAAATGGCTGAACCCAGAAATTACTTGGCGGGATATAAATTTCAGTCATTTGCTTCAGAACAGTAATTTCCTCTTTTTTAACCCCTATCTCTTCTTGAGTTTCGCGCAAAGCGGTTTCTTTCAGATCCTTATCATATATTTCTGCCTTACCACCGGGAAAACCAACCTGATTACTATGTACTCCTTTATAGGTTTTTCTTAAAATGAGTGCTAATTTCGCTTCACGCGAAAGAGAGGGATAAAACAGCGCTAAAACACCCGCCCATCTGGGATTTCTTTTTTCAATATCTGTCTCATTTATTTCTCTAAGTCGTTCAAGTGGGGCCATCTCATATTGGGCAGACTCGCCCGGTAAAGACAATTTGCCTATTTTTGATAACTGTTCCTGAAAATCTTTAAACTGCATCTATGCGTAAGTTATTTTATGTTTTTATCGCCTGTCTATTTTTAGTAAACACAAGCTGTGAAGATAAAAAAACAGGTTCACAAAAAACACAAACAGACATTTCTAAAACTAAAAAAGATACTTCTGCTAAAGCGAAAAGTAAGGCAGAGAATGACAAGCTAAAGAAAAAACTGGGTTCTATAATTGAATCTCAGGCAGATCTAAAACCATTCCTGAAAGAGTATGGCAAGAATAACCCGGAAACGCGGGTTAGACTAAAAACGAGTTTTGGCGATATAGATCTGGAGCTGTACACAGATACTCCTTTGCATCGAGCTAATTTTATTCTTCTGGTAAAACAAGATTACTTTCACAATACGATGATGCATCGCGTGGCTAAAGGTTTTGTTATACAGGGCGGAAATAGTGATGGCTACGAAACGCCAAAAAAACGCCAGAAAATAGGTAATTACCTCATCCCAAATGAATCAAGACCTAATCACCCTCACGTGCGTGGCGCGTTAAGTGCTGCAAAATATACTGAGCAGAACATAAGTGATGCTTCTTCTCCGTTTGAATTTTTTATTGTTCAGGCACCTAACGGCGCTCATCATTTAGACGGGGAACACACAGTCTTTGGTAGAGTTACTAAAGGTATGGATGTGGTTGATGAGATAAACAAGGTTGAAGTAGATGGTAATGAATGGCCTATTGATAACATCTACATAGATATGGAACTGCTTGACTAATTAATTTTCAAAAGTCTTGGGATAAATAGAAGGCAGACTAAGACTAAATTTTACAGCAAGCGTACGTATTATAATTATAGTTGATCCTGCGAGAACAGCCACCATTGTAGGTCCCAAAGCAGAATGTGACAACAGCACATACATCACTCCGCCGGCAATACATGCGCTCGCATATATCTCTTTTCTAAAAATAATAGGTATCTCAGTACACAGGATATCTCTTATAACTCCGCCAAAACAGGCAGTTATAGTACCCAGAGCAACACAAATTAATGGATTGAGATTAATTTTTAATCCTATCTCAACACCAGCGATTGTATACATAGCAATCCCAATTGTATCAAAAAGAAATAACGATGTACGCAGATATTTAAGCCATTTTCTAAAAACGATAGCAAAAATTGTGGTTGCAATAATAACGTAGGTAAATGTGCTATTTAGCATCCAGGTTACCGGTGTTTTACCAATTAGCAGATCACGTATAGTACCCCCGCCCACAGATGTAACAGTCGCAATAATGAGAATACCAAACACATCCATCTTCTTTTTTATTGCAGTAAGTACGCCTGAAATTGCAAAAGAAACGGTACCCAGGATATCAACTATATCTGTAAAACTCTCCATTACTGCTGGGTATAAAAATTATAATCCTTAAGCACTCTTTCTACAAAAACAAGCGGTTTTTCTTCAGGGATTATCTGCATTTTTTCTGCTAGTTTATGTGATAATTTAACGATCACATTGTGATTTCCCTTTTGCCTTGCTTGTGTAAAAACCGTTTTTACGGTTTGCATATCCTTATCTGAAAATACAGTTACCTGCGGATATTTTGCCTGATAATTCTCTGGTATATCTTCCATTAAAGTTTGACTAAGCCGCACACGCTTCTTCTCATTGATAACGGTTGTTCCTGCACCCATATCACCCAGACGCTGCCCTTTACCAGTCAAAAGAATGGTTAGTATAGCAACTCCCCCACTTGTCAAACTTATATCAATAACTCTCATGATCCAGCGCACAAAAAAACTTCCTAACCCCGGTTTAGAACCATCTAGTTTTACCACTCTAAGATTAAAAGCTGCTTTGCCGGGAGTACGCCCATTCCATAAAGTTTCAAACAAAAGATGGTATAAAAATGTAGGAATACCAAGCACCATAAAAAATATGCTGAGTGAAGTGGTATTGTTTGTGGTTATCCCAAAACCTGCCAGTGCAAATAAAGAAATTACCCAATACGCTATAATAATTACAGCGTCAACAAGATAGCCTAATATCCTATCACCTATACCAGCTACATTTTGCTGTATGGTAACATTTTGAGCTGTTTCGATTTGAAAATTATCCATTAATTCTTTTTCTTTACCATCCTAACAACTAGACCATGCGCGAGGCGGCATTTGTGAAGCAAAATAAGGATAAATGGTTAAGATTTGAAAACGTTCTTCTCAATAATAAATCTGAAATAAAACCAGATGAATTATCTGCTTTATATGTAGAGGTTACAGATCATTTAAGTTATGCGAATACGTTCTATCCCGGAAGCAAAACCGCAGAATATCTTAACCATCTTGCATCGCAATCACATCAAAAAATATATAAGGCCAAGCGAGAATCTAAAAACAGATTTATAACCTTTTTCACAAGGGAGTTCCCTTTGCTTTTTTATCAATACCAGCCACAATTACTAATTGCATTTGCAACATTTATCCTATTTTCGGTAATTGGAGCGTATAGTGCAGCTACAGATGGTGCTTATGTGAGAAGCATTATGGGCGATGGTTATGTAAATCGCACACTTGAAAATATAGCCAATAAAGATCCTATGGCTATTTACAAAGATGCTAATGAGATAGAAATGTTTATGGGCATCACGGTAAACAACATTAAGGTAGCTTTGTTTGCTTTTATATTTGGAATTTTAATTGGTGTAGGCTCCTTATTTATAATGATGCGTAACGGCGTAATGCTAGGCTCCTTTCAATACTTTTTTTACGATAAAGGAATGCTTTGGGACTCTGCCCGCACAATTTGGATTCATGGTACAATAGAGATTTCGGTTATAATTATTGCAGGATGTGCAGGTCTCGTGCTGGGTAATGGTATTTTATTCCCGGGGACGTTTACGAGACTAGAATCTTTTAAAATAAAACTTAAAGATGGTCTTAAGATCGTTATAAGCACTATCCCCTTTTTTATAATCGCAGGCTTTCTAGAAGGTTTTGTGACCAGACATACAGAAATGCCAGATTGGCTAGCTGTATTAATAATTGGTCTTTCTTTGAGTTTAATTTTATTTTATTACGTTATTTATCCCCGAATTGTTTACAAGAAAAACCAACAACTAAATGAAAGAATACATAGTCTTTAAAAGACAACGTGAATTAGGTGAGATACTGTCTGATACTTTTAAATTCATTAGACTGGAATACAAACCTCTGTTTAGCGCTTTAGTCAAAAATGCAGGAATACCATTTTTGGTTTTACTTGCTGCAGCAGGCTTTAATGCGGCTACGGCAACTGATTTTACAGATATAACCGGAGGCATCTTTAGAAGTGGAAATGTTATAATGGGCGTGCTTTTTTTAATGGTTGCACTGTTGTTTTATTACGGCTTTCTTTACGGAACCGTCTTAAATTATATAAAGTCATATATAGAAAATGAAGGAAATGTAAATCAGGAACAAATCTCACAAGCTGTACGAGCTAACCTAGGCGGACTTGTAGGTCTAGGTGTTCTTTCAGCAATTATTCTAATTGCAGGTTTTGTAGTTTGTATACTTCCCTGTGTATATCTTTCAGTACCATTATCTCTTGTTTTTGCGATCATGATATTTAGAGGAAGAGGAATTAGCGATTCTATTTCAGAAAGTTTCGTTTTGATCAAAGGTGAATGGTGGGTAACCTTCGCAACCATAATCGTAGTAAGTCTGGTTGTTTACCTTATAGGTATGGTTTTTCAGGTTCCTGTAATTATTTACACAATTATTAAAGGACTTACAAGTTCTTCTGAAATTTCTAACGGTGATTTCTCTAGTATGTTCGATTGGGTTTATATTACTCTTAATGTAATCGCTTCTGCCGTATCATATATCTTGTATGCCGTGGTTGCTATAGCATCTGCTTTTATTTATTACAACCTGAACGAAACAAAAAACCAGACAGGGACTTTAGAACGCATTGATAGCATAGGCGATAACATTTAATGACACGATTAAAACTCATTTGTTTTTTCTCTATTATCCTTTTCTACACCCAGAATTGTAGGGTTTATGGTCAGGACTCTTTAGCTATAAAACAGGAAATAAAAATTGATAGTAGTCATGTAGATCCTGTGATTTTTAGTGATAATGCTATTGAAGATTATAGAAGAACAGATGATTTTAAATACATAGAATATAAAGCTCCAGACAATTGGTACACGCGCTTCAAGCAATGGCTAAGCGATATTTGGGCGTCTATTATAGACTGGATTCTAGACGGCGATCAGGCTCAAGGTTTTTTGGCTTTACTTATTAAAGCACTTCCCTATCTTATTTTAATTGCTGTGCTCACTTTCATTATCTGGCTTTTCATAAAAATTGACACCGGCGGCACTCCACTACTGGCAAGGTCTGGCAGTAATGTGATTTTAAGCAGCGAGCAGGAGATCTTAGAACGAGAGGATATACGCAAATTGATTCAGCAAGCTGTGGCTGCTAATAATTACCGGCTGGCAGTGCGCTATTATTACCTCCTCGCTTTGCAGCAATTAAAAGACAAGGATGTTATAGACTGGCAGGTACAAAAGACAAATCACGACTACGTTTATGAGATTAAAAACAATGATGTGCGACAACAATTTGTAAAGGTCACACGCATTTATGATTTTATTTGGTACGGTAGTTTTGTTGTAGATACGTCAGCTTTCGCGAAAGCGGAAAAAGAATTTAAAAAGCTTCAGGACCTCGTATGAATAGAAGCTACAAAATAATGGCCACCCTTTTAATTGGGCTCATCACTTTTCTTATCGTGGCAGAGGCTTTACAGCCAGATCCTATCAATTGGTTTGAGAGTTATAATAAGATTGACAAAATACCCTTTGGCAGTTATATTTTTTATGAAGAACTAGACAAAAATCAGGATCTGGAAACAGAAAATGTAAAAGTGCCTCCGTTTGAATTCTTGCTAGATTCTACTGTTAGCGGCACTTATTTCTTTGTAAATAATAGTGTATATTTTGACAGCGCAGAAGCAAACAAAATTTTAAACTGGGTAGAGCAAGGCAATACCCTTTTCATCTCTGCCACTGCTATTAGCAAAACTATACTTGACTCACTCAATCTGGAAACAGCTTATTATAAAGCCTCTAAACAGATTACGAAACGACCGCTGCTTAATTTGAGTAATCCCGAATTGAAAAGTGAGACACCATACTCTATCAAAAAAGATATAAACACTGTGTATTTTGATAAAATAGACACAGTCAATACTACCGTTCTTGGCACTTATGATCTTATTAGAAATAATGATTCTACCCAGATCGCAGAACCAAAAGTCAACTTCATTAAAGTTCCCTACAAAAAGGGTTCTGTAGTATTACATACCTTCCCTCAGGCTTTTACTAATTACTTTATGCTGGGTGAAAAAAACAGCGATTATACGGGTAAAATCCTCTCTTATGTGCCAAAAAACGCAAAGATCTATTTAGACCACTATTACAAATCGGGTAAATCATTCAATTCATCACCACTGTATATGGTGCTTAATAACAAATACCTGCGTTGGGCTTACTATACAATAATCATAATCGCATTGCTTTATGTTTATTTTGAAGGTAAACGTAAACAGCGCAGTATTCCTGTGGTAAAACCACTAGCCAATCAAACCTTAACTTTTACTCGCACGATCGCAGGTATGTATCTGGAGAAAGGCGAAAACAAGCAAATAGCACAACACCAGATCAATCATTTTATGGAATTTCTACGCAGCCATTATTCCATTGCGACAGCTGAGCAGGGATCTGAATTTGTAGAAAAGATTGCCGCAAAAAGCCAGACGCCTTTAGCCGAAGTAAAAGAACTGATAGATTACATAATTTTGATTCAGCAAAAAGCGCATATTTCTCAAATCGAATTAATAGCGCTTAACAAGAAAATAGAACACTTTAAAGCCATGTATAATGGAAGAAGATAAAAATATACCAGAGGAGATCAATTTACCGCAAAATACTGATGCAGATCAATCACCTGCTGAAGACATTGATTTTAAAAGCAGACTTCCTTTAGAAGAACTGCGCGATGCCGTTGATAAGCTAAAGGCAGAATTGGGTAAAGTGATTATTGGGCAACATGAATTTATCGAGTTGCTTATCGTGGCGTTACTTTCAGACGGGCATGTTTTGATAGAAGGTGTTCCCGGAATTGCAAAAACGATTACCGCTAAACTTTTCGCTAAAACGTTGCATACAGACTTTAGTCGTATTCAGTTTACGCCAGATCTTATGCCAAGTGATGTGTTGGGAACTTCTATTTTGAACATGAAAACCAGCGAATTTGAGTTCAAAAACGGTCCAATCTTCTCAAATATCGTCCTTATAGATGAAATAAATCGCGCTCCCGCGAAAACCCAAGCCGCTCTTTTTGAGGTTATGGAAGAGCGACAGGTTACTATAGACGGGCATAAGTACAGCATGCAGCCACCATTTATGGTTCTTGCCACACAAAACCCAATAGAGCAGGAAGGTACATACGCCCTGCCTGAAGCACAACTGGATCGTTTTCTCTTTAAAATAAAAGTCTCTTATCCTGACTTACAGGACGAAATCGCTATTTTAAAAAGTCATCATGAGCGACATGTAAAACCTACAGAAAATATTGATGTTGTGCTTACGCCAGAGAAACTTTTGGCTTTTCGCCAACT
Source organism: Leeuwenhoekiella sp. A2 (assembly GCF_047946655.1). Lineage (GTDB taxonomy): Bacteria > Bacteroidota > Bacteroidia > Flavobacteriales > Flavobacteriaceae > Leeuwenhoekiella. The sequence continues at coordinate 3,085,456 of NZ_CP172311.1, read as the reverse complement.
AACTCATGAAGTAATTATAGAAGAAAAGATTCTTAATTACATCGCAGAAATAACTGTAAAATCGAGAACACATCCTCATTTATATTTGGGCGGTTCACCTCGTGCTTCAATTGCCATTATGAATGCTGCCAAAGCTTTTGCAGCAATAAACGGAAGAGATTTTGTCACTCCGGAAGATGTAAAACGATCTGTTATCCCGGTTATGAGACATCGTGTAATTCTTTCGCCAGAGCGAGAAATGGAAGGCATGACTCCGGAAACTGTAATAGAAATGCTTGTACAGGCTGTTGAAATTCCCCGCTAGTGCTCGTTATAAACTTTATAAAATCACTTTATCTCACTAAGCGCGTTTTTTACGCCCTTGCGATTATTGCGGTTATTTTCCTGTTTTCATATTGGTTTCACCTGTTTAATCTGGCGGGTTGGTTAGCTCTTTGGGCCCTGTTTTTATTAGTTACAATTGACGCTGTAGCTCTTTTTAGATTAAAAAACGGGATCACAGCTACAAGAGATCTGCCTGAAAAATTCTCTAATAGCGACCCCAATATTGTTCCTGTTACTATCGCTAATAAATACAAATTCAAAGTACATATAAATGCCATCGATGAAATCCCGGTACAGTTTCAAAAAAGGGATTTCTCTAAAGAGCTGGACATCAATGGAGGTTCATCTGGTAAATTCTCGTATGAAATTACTCCGGTTGAAAGAGGTGAATACATTTTTGGTAATCTTAACCTTTATGTATCTTCTGCTTTGTCTCTTACCGTTAGGCGTTACAAATTTGAAAAAGATCAGCTTGTAAAAGTGTATCCTTCATTTATACAAATGAAAAAATATGCTTTTCTCTCCATTGACAATAAACTCACACAATACGGACTCAAAAAAATTAGGCGCATTGGCCACACGATGGAGTTTGAGCAAATTAAAGATTATGTCACAGGTGATGATGTGCGTACCATAAACTGGAAAGCGACAGCAAAACGTGCCGCTTTAATGGTTAACCAGTTTCAGGATGAAAAATCGCAGCCCGTTTATTCGCTAATAGACGCAAGCCGAGTAATGAAAATGCCTTTTGAAGGTCTTACTCTTCTAGATTATGCTATAAACAGCACCCTTGCTTTTAGCAATATTGCGCTTAAAAAAGGAGATAAAACGGGAATGGTCACCTTTAGCAATACTATACAAAATCACCTTGCTGCCAGCAGTAAAAAAACACATCTCAATACTATTCTTGAGGTTCTTTACAATATAAACACACGTTTTCTTGACAGTGATATGGGTCTGCTTTATGCTGAAGTAAAACGAAAAATAACCCATCGCAGCCTGCTTTTATTGTATACTAACTTTGAGCACATCACTTCTCTACAAAGACAACTACCCTATCTCATGGGTCTTTCTAAAAAACATGTACTGGTTGTCATCTTTTTTGAAAATACAGAATTTGATGACCTTATAACAAAACCAGCTTTAGATACCGCAGAGATTTATCATAAAACTATTGCTCAAAAAATGGAGTATGATAAAAAATTAATGGTTAAAGAATTAGAAAAATATGGTATACAAGCTGTTCTTACTAAACCTAAAGACCTAACCGTAAATACCATAAATAAATATCTTGAGATAAAAGCACGAGGTATTTTATAAGATTAAATATACTTCTTGTAATAAAACCCATTTTCGAAATCATTTTCTGCTTTCAAAAAAACCACCTGACAGTATTTAAATTATTCTGTTAAACTTTGAAGTTTTAAACCTTGATGTTTACTGAACATACGCTTATCTTTGCAACCTAAATTTTAAGTATGATCCAGGTTACTTTGCCAGACGGCAGTGTAAAAGAAGTTGAGCAGGGTACTACTCCCTTAGATGTAGCTAACAGCATAAGTGCAGGTCTTGCACGCAATGTGATTTCAGCTAAATATAACGACACAACGGTTGAGACGAAAACACCTTTAACAGAAGATGGTTCACTTGTTCTTTATACCTGGAATGATGAAGAAGGTAAAAAAGCATTCTGGCATTCAAGTTCTCACATTTTGGCACAAGCCCTTGAAGAGCTGTATCCCGGTGTTAAATTGACCATTGGTCCTGCAATAGATAAAGGATTTTATTATGATGTTGACTTAGGAGATCGTTCTTTAAGCGAGAATGACTTTAAAAAAATCGAGGATAAGATGCTCGAAATCGCACGTGGTAAGCACGATTTTGCCATGCGAAGTGTGACCAAAGCTGAAGCTCTCAATTTCTACAAAAACCAGGGCAATGAGTTTAAAGTAGAACTTATAGAAAACCTGGAAGATGGCACTATCACATTCTGTGATCACGATACATTTACAGATTTATGTCGCGGCGGTCATATTCCCAATACCGGAATTGTAAAAGCCGTTAAATTAATGAGTGTTGCCGGCGCTTACTGGCGAGGTAATGAAAAAAATCCACAGCTTACCCGAGTTTATGGTATTTCATTCCCCAAGCAAAAAGAACTTACAGAATATCTCGAATTGCTTGAAGAGGCAAAAAAAAGAGACCATAGAAAATTAGGTAAGGAGCTTCAACTTTTTACCTTTTCACAAAAAGTAGGTCAGGGACTGCCACTTTGGCTTCCTAAAGGTGCCGCTTTACGCGAAAGATTAGAAAATTTCTTAAAAGCTGCACAGAAGAAAGCTGGTTATGAGATGGTGGTTACACCACACATTGGCCATAAAGAACTGTATGTGACTTCGGGTCACTATGCAAAATATGGTGAAGACAGTTTTCAACCTATTACTACTCCATCAGAAGGTGAAGAATTCCTTCTAAAACCAATGAATTGCCCGCATCATTGTGAGATCTACAATTCTGTACAATGGAGTTACAAAGATCTTCCTAAACGCTTTGCAGAATTTGGTACTGTATATCGTTATGAGCAAAGTGGTGAACTGCACGGTTTAACTCGTGTACGCGGCTTTACTCAGGATGATGCGCATATATTTTGCACACCAGATCAATTAGACGATGAGTTTAAAAAAGTAATCGATCTTGTGCTTTATGTTTTTGGCTCTTTAGGTTTTGAAAATTTTACAGCACAAGTTTCTCTGCGTGATCCTGATAATAAAGAAAAATACATCGGTTCTGACGAGAACTGGCACAAGGCAGAGCAAGCAATTATAAATGCTGCAGAAGAAAAAGGGCTTAATTATGTTATTGAGACTGGTGAGGCAGCTTTTTACGGTCCCAAGCTTGATTTTATGGTACGTGATGCCTTAGGTCGCAGCTGGCAATTGGGCACAATACAGGTAGATTATAATTTACCAGAGCGTTTTGAACTAACATACAAAGGAAGTGACAATGAAGAGCACAGACCGGTGATGATACACCGTGCACCCTTTGGCAGTATGGAGCGCTTCATTGCCATACTGTTAGAACATACGGGCGGCAATTTCCCTCTGTGGTTAATGCCAGAACAGGCTATCATATTAACCCTCAGTGAGAAATATGAGAAATACGCCGAAAATGTTTTAAATTTGCTAGAAAATCACGAAATTCGCGCCCTTATAGATGGACGCGGAGAAACCATGGGTAAAAAAATTCGGGAAGCCGAAATGAATAAATTACCCTTTATGTTGATCGTTGGCGAGAAAGAAGCAAATGATGGTACGGTTTCTGTACGTAAACATGGTGGTGAAGATTTAGGATCGATGACCGTAGAAGAATTTGCGGGTATCATCAATAACCAGATCAACCACACACTAAAGAAATTTGAAGTTTAATTAAAATTATATAGCCATAGCAATACGTAGAAAAAGATCAAGAGGCCCTGCAAGGGTTCAGAAGACGGACAAACACAATATCAACGAGAAAATACGTGCTCGCGAAGTACGATTAGTAGGTGATAATGTAGAGATGGGCGTAACCCTCACCAGTAAGGCACTGGAAATCGCAGAAGAACAAGGCCTGGACCTGGTTGAAATATCACCTAATGCAGAACCACCGGTTTGCAAGGTGATGGACTATAAGAAATTCGTTTACGAGCAGAAAAAGCGCGAAAAAGTCATGAAGTCTAAAGCGACTAAAGTGATCGTAAAAGAAATTAGGTTTGGTCCCAACACAGATGATCACGACTACGATTTTAAAAAGAAACATGCGATTAAGTTCCTTGAAGAAGGGGCTAAATTAAAAGCATATGTTTTCTTTAAAGGCCGTTCTATAATTTATAAAGATCAGGGTCAAATCTTACTTTTAAGATTAGCTCAGGATCTTGAAGATTATGGTAAAGTAGAACAGATGCCAAAATTAGAAGGTAAACGTATGATTATGTTTATCGCACCTAAGAAAGCAAAATAGATCAATCATCGCGGTTGACTAAAGATAATAAGCGGATTAAAAATAACTAGGAAGATGCCTAAAATGAAAACTAAATCCAGTGCTAAAAAGCGTTTCAAGCTTACAGGAACTGGTAAAATTAAAAGAAAGCACGCTTTTAAAAGTCACATTTTGACTAAAAAATCTAAAAAGCGCAAGCTTGCATTAACTCATGATACTGTTGTACATAAAGCAGATGAGGATAATGTAAAAATCATGTTACGCCTTAAATAAGAAGTAACCGGTTAAAATTATTATATAAACCCTGGAGTTAGGCAAAGAACTTATAAAAACACCTGTTCTTTATTAAAGTGGTAAATGCCCGCCTGCTACAAAAAAATTTAAAATTATGCCAAGATCAGTAAATTCCGTTGCTTCTAGAGCCAGAAGAAAAAAGGTTCTTAAGCAAGCCAAAGGTTACTTTGGAAGACGTAAAAACGTCTATACAGTTGCAAAAAATGCGGTTGACAAGGCTATGCTTTATGCATACCGTGACCGTCGTCAAAAGAAAAGAAACTTCCGTGCTCTTTGGATCACCCGTATCAATGCAGGTGCTCGTCTACACGGGATGTCTTATTCACAGTTTATGGGTAAAGTAAAAGCTAACGAGATCGAACTTAACCGTAAGGTTTTAGCAGATCTAGCTATGAATCACCCTGAAGCTTTTGAAGCAATCGTAAATCAAGTAAAATAGGGCTCACGCCTATTAAATAACATTATCCGCTTATAAAAAAAAGCCGTTAGTTTTAAACTAGCGGCTTTTTTAATTTATAAACTAAAAAACCTCCGCTTTACAGGAGGTTTTTATATCATTTTGACCGATTTTTCTACTGATTCCAAGTCAAAGTAATATCCAGTTCCATATCTGGATGTAAACTTTGAAGAACAGGACAGGTTCTGGCTGTATTTTCTAATATTGCTCTTGATTTTTCATCTACCGCTTCCGGAAGTTCAAGTTTAACTGCAACAGCAGAAATTCTTCTGGGGTTGGCTGCCATTGTTTTAGTTACTTCAGCTTTCGCGCCAGCTAAATCTACATTTAACTGAGCTGCTTTTATCCCCATAACTGTGATCATACAACTTGCCAGTGCCGTAGCAACTGTGTCTGTAGGTGAGAATGCTTCTCCCTTGCCGTTATTATCTGTGGGAGCATCTGTGATAAAAGAATTTCCCGATTTAAGATGTGTACACACTGTACGTAGATTTCCTTTATAGGTGACTGTACTTGTCATGGTATTAATTTTTAAGCATTCCTGAACGATCTATAGTATCTGTAGGGACCAAAACTTCTTCTAGCGATAGTTCTGGGCCATATTTCATAATGTAAACCGCTTTGTTATTATAACCGTTTGAATCTTTTACGTAGTTAAATTTATTCTCAACATAATGCGTTTCATAACCGCTATCTGCAGAGGCATACAGATCTTCTGCAGAAGCTAATCTTAATAAGGTATCAAATGTAATATCAAAACCACGTATCGCATAGCTATTAGGCTCTATGCCATATTTTGAGGTGTATCGCTCGAAAAAACTATTTGATCTATCGTTGAGAAACTCTTTATCTACAGATGGAAAATGAAAGTTCAAATTCATTAATGTAATGTTTGAAATATCATCACTCTCGTACGCACTACCCTTAAACGTTGTTAGAAGTGTGATTCTTTTATCCTGAACTTTTGTACTTAAATTAGTGGTCACATTACTGATTAAAGGAATGTCATTAGTCTCAAGAATTATCCAGTTTTCTGCAGTTTCAGAAATTTTTGCATTAAGATCATTTGCATTCAAATAATAGCCATTATCCCCTTTTCTAGGGTCAACTACTTTTGCATTTGGAATACGATTAAGCAGATCGTTCTTAACTTTTGAGTTCTTACCGTCTGCTATGATGATCACATTCTTACCGCTTGAAGAAATAGCTATGTAATCCATCATTTTTTGTCTTAAAATATCTTCAGTTGGGCGAGATTGAAAAATATTTGAACGCATTGTAACTCGGGGAGTCAATGGTGACACAACCGGCACATTGTAGCGTGCTAAAATAGAACTTGCTTTTTCTACATTAGCTCCCACAAATGGTCCTATTACAGCATCCATATCTGCAAAGTCGCTATTTGATAAAATATCTTCGATTTTACGTGAGTTTTGAGCGTTTTCTCTGCGTGTAAATTCGGTATCATAAATATACACTTGCGTGGAAACACCCAGTTGTTTAGCAGAATCTATCGCCATTAAAGCACCGCTGTAGAAGTCTAGTGCAATGCGCATGACACTGTTCTCTTTAAGCGCTTCTTTTCTCACATCTGAAGTATCACCCACTGTCTTGCTCACGTTAATAGGCAACATCATAGCAAGATGTTTTGTAGAAAAATTAGTAAGTTGTTGAGTTAGATCTACCTGTCCCGCATTTCCGGAAGCCGCCTCTGCACCTAGTATAGTTTTAGGCAGCTTCAAGATCATACCTTTTTTTAGTCCGTCAACTAAGGACGGATTTAGCTTAAGCAATTCATCTTCAGATATATCCCAGCGACGAGTTAATCTGAACATGTTTTCGCCTTGCTTTACTTCGTAAAATCCAAATTCAGAATTTTCTATAACAGCATTGTTAGTATACGACTTATCTGGTACATTTAAGATAGCACCTTCTTTAAGCCCATCAACTATCTGTGGATTCATCTCCTCAAGTTCGTCAATGGTGATTCCGTACATTGCAGCCAGACCATATTTCGTTTCCTTAGGTTTTACAATATGTTTTCTGTTTGTCTCTGCTGGTTTATCACCAGATGTTATTGCCTCACTATAATTCACCGGAATTTTTATTTCCTCGCCGGTTCTTAACTCTGCTGCATAAAGCTGCTTGTTATATCGCTTTATTACATCTTCTGGCACGTCATAAGTCTTTGACAAGCTGTATAAAGTCTCTCCTTTTTTAACTTTATGATATTTAAACTTTATGGGGTCTCCATCGTTATCACTATCTGTGGTATTTGAAACAGTATTATTACCAGGTAGTATTAATACCAGGCCTGGATACATATTATCTCTTGCTTCAGGATTTAACCTATACAATTCGTATACAGTTATGTTGTATTTATTTGCAATAGATGAAACTGTCTCACCCTGCTCAACCCGATGACTTGCATAAGACTGCTGCCCTATAGAAGCACAGCTAAATACAACGAATATTAAAAGGAATATTAAAGAAGCATTTTTCATGTACATAAAATTTTAAAATAAGGAGCTTTTAAGATTATTCCCACTCAATTGTAGCGGGCGGTTTTGAGCTTATATCATACACTACTCTATTAACGCCTTTTACTTTGTTTATTATATCATTTGAAACCTTTTGTAGAAAAGCATAAGGAAGATTTACCCAATCTGCAGTCATACCATCTGTACTCTCTACAGCGCGCAAAGCCACACATTTCTCATATGTACGTTCATCTCCCATAACGCCCACTGAGTCTACCGGAAGAAGCATAGCTCCTGCCTGCCAGACACTGTCATACAATCCCCAATCTTTTAGGCTATTAATAAAAATAGCATCAACCTCTTGTAAAATACGCACTTTTTCTGGTGTAATATCTCCTAATATACGTATTGCAAGACCAGGCCCGGGGAATGGATGTCTGCCTAATAACGCTTTATCCATACCCATTGTTGCTCCTACACGTCTCACTTCATCTTTAAAAAGCATGCGCAAAGGCTCAACCACTTTAAGCTTCATAAAATCTGGAAGTCCGCCTACATTATGATGTGATTTAATCGTTGCTGATGGTCCTCCTGTAGCAGATACAGATTCTATAACATCTGGATAGATTGTTCCCTGCCCCAACCATTGTGCACCTTCTACTAAATGCGCCTCATCGTCAAAAACCTCGATAAAAACGCGACCTATTGTTTTGCGCTTTTCTTCAGGGTCACTTAAGCCTGCTAATTCTGATAGAAATCTTGATGAAGCATCTACTCCTTTTACATTGAGCCCCATGCCTTCATATTGATCAAGTACATCCTGATATTCATTCTTTCGCAGTAAGCCGTTGTTTACAAATATGCAATGTAAATTCTTACCAATAGCTTTATGTAATAACATTGCTGCGACAGATGAATCTACACCACCAGAAAGACCCAGAATAACCTTATCATCAGGACCTATCTTCTTCTGAAGCTCTTCTACTGTTTCTTCTACAAAACTTGCCGGCGTCCAGTCTGGTTCTACGCCTGCAATATTGATAAGAAAATTGTGAAGAATCTGTTTCCCGTCTGTAGAATGATATACTTCAGGATGAAATTGTATAGCATACGTTTCTTCTCCCTCTAGCCTATAAGCCGCATTGAGCACATCTGACGTACTGGCAAGTCTTACCGCATTTTCAGGCAAATGTTTAATAGTATCACTATGGCTCATCCACACCTGGCTTCCCTCCTGTACTCCTTCAAAAAAAGGCTCTGCATCTTTAATAAATGAAAGATTAGCCCTGCCATATTCTCTCGTATTAGAAGCGCCAACTTCACCCCCATGAAAGTGTGCTAAATACTGGGCACCATAACAAACGCCCAGTAAAGGTTTTTTGCCTCTTATCTCGCTTAAATCAGGATGTGGAGCATCTTCTCCTCGTACTGAGAAAGGTGAACCCGAAAGAATTACTGCCTTATAGATACTAATATCATCAGGCAGTTTATTAAATGGTTTTATCTCACAGAAAATATTTAGCTCACGTATACGCCTTGCTATTAGTTGAGTATACTGAGAACCAAAATCTAGAATAAGAACATTATTGTGCATAAAGGAAACTTTGAGAGCCATTTAGAAACCAAAGTTTCAAGTCGGCTCTTGTTGCTATGAATTGCTGGCAAATTTAAGATTTTTATTCCCTTCTGTATATAAAAAGTGATTCTAAACGAGTCAATATAAATCGCTGTAGAATTAATGATTTTAGGATTGCGATTAAGTATTCTAAATAATTATTCATATTATTAGATAATATTTTATGAATAAAAATTATATTCAAGTTAAGAGAAATTTAAGACTAAATGACTTAATTTTAATAGTAAAACTAACAAAAACTGTGATACCAACTATTAACCAATACCATTCTAAAGAAGGATCTCACCCTTCTAATTTACTCGATGAAATTTTACATTTGAAGCTGAAACCATTTTGCCCGCATTCGTATGATACGCTTGAAGACAGGATGGTAAGCAATGTAAAAATGTATCAGAAACATTTCTCCCAGCCTAAAGCTGATCTTTTCCATAAGGTCTTTGTAACTCACGATCCTGCTTTTAAAAGAACACGTTATTTTTTCTCAGCGGTAGATGTCACTAATCATTATATCCAAGCACTAAAAAATTTAGTAAATAAGCTGTACAATCATTTTGGCCCTGATGACAGGGGATTTGAAGAGTTTACTAATAAAGACAAAAATGATATTCTGAAAAGCGGTTTTTTATGGGCCGGCCGTATTTGGAAAAAAAATTTATGTGGGTATGAAATCGTTGTAGAGGCTCATACTACAGAGTGGGTGTCTTTACTTGTCGTTGTACATCCTTAATCTAAGTGCTCTAATTATTTTATGCCTTCCACTGAGTAAGTACAGCACAATATTTGAAATAGAATAAATGTTATCTTGAGAGACTTATATATCAAACAGGTTAATATTTAAATTATGAAATATATCACAGCTGTAATATTTTCAATAGCCATAGTAGTTGCCGCTATTGTTTTAGGCAATGCATATATTGATCGTGCAAACCCTGATGGCACAATAGGTGTTACGGGGTTAGGCAGCGAAGATTTTACGTCTGATTTAATAGTCTGGGAGGCCGATTTTGTGCGTGTAAATCCCGATTTACAAGAGGCTTTTGCAGATCTAGCCAAAGATAAAGCCATAGTTAAAGAGTATCTTAAACAAAAAGGTATTGCTGAGAGTAGTATTATTTTTGAAGCTGTACGTACAAATGAACAACGCGAAAATCAATATCAAAATGGAAACTTTACAGGAAGTATTTTTGTGGGTTACGAACTGAGACAGACCATTCGAATAGAATCTACAGATGTAGAAAAAACAGAACTCGTTTCCAGAGAAATTACAGAACTACTCAATCAGGGAGTTCAATTACAGAGCAGTCCGCCTAGATATTATTACACAAAGTTAGCAGATCTCAAAATTGCAATGATCTCTAAAGCTACAGAAGATGCAAGAATGCGCGCTGAACAAATTGCTGAAAAAAGTGGTGGTAATTTAGGCAAGCTTAAAAGCGCAAAAATGGGAGTTTTTCAAATAACGGGTCAAAACAGCAGTGAAGATTATAGCTGGAGCGGCTCGTTTAACACTGTAGATAAGAAAAAGACTGCAAGTATTACAATGCGCTTAGAATATGAAATTGATTGAAAACTGTTGTTTTTATCCTATTAATTATCAGAAAATCAATCTTTCAGTCATTTTTTTTAGACTGCTCAATGCACCTGGATCATCGGGCAAAATTACGTATCAGTACAACTACAAATAGTACGATGAATATATAGAAAATCACTTTTGCTATGCTGGCAGCAGCACCTGCTATTACTCCAAAACCCAATACTGCAGCGATAAGTGCTACAACTAAAAAAATAACAATCCATTTTAACATCAGAAATCTGTTTTTAGAATTCAACTGAAATTAATAAATAAAAATAATATTTAAATTTTTATAAATAATTAATATTACCCTAATATTGTTAAAATTAATTAAATTATTCTTAGAATTCCTAACTAACATTAAACAAATCTATAATTAATAACAATAATCCCTAAAAATTATTTTATATTTGTCGAAATTATTATAAGTAGAATTTCCAACTCCTCAATTACAACACATGTCAATTTCAAATCAATTAAAATCTTTACGAGAATCTGCCGGGTACTCTCAGAAAAAAGTATCAGGTGAACTAGGTATCACGCAGGGAGCCTATTCCCTCATTGAAAACGGACAAAACTCTATTACAACAGAACACTTGCTTACTTTAAGTGGCTTGTATAGCGTCCCCACAGATTTTATCTTAAAAGGATCTAGAAACTCGATCATAATGTCTACAAATAATGGCTTTGTCCCTCTTATTAATGTAGAAGCTCGAGCTGGTTTTGTAGAAAACCGGGATAATGATGAATGGATGGGTGCTCTTGAAATGTTTAAGATACCTGGATTTGAACCGGCTCATGGCCAAAAACTTTTTGAAGTAGAAGGTGATAGTATGATCCCTACTTTAATGCACGGTGATATTTTAATAACTCAAAAGGCTGATGATCTAACTGAGATTTTAGATGGTTCTGTTGCTGTAATAGTAACTGAAAAATCTGTGCTTACTAAGCGTATCAAGAAAGACCTTAATAACAATGCTATTATTCTTATAAGCGACAACAGCAAATATGAGAGTATAACTTACTCGTTAAATAACGTTATTGAGATATTGATCGTGCGTGGCAAAATTACCAGTGCATTAAACATTATAGATATGGACGCAAATAAACGCGTTCAGCATCTAGAAAGTCAGGTAGAACGACTTCAACAGGATATGAGCAAACTCATTGAAAAAATAAGCAAACTTTAAAAACTAAAAAATCCCGGTAAAACCGGGATTTTTTAGTTTTAAGCGCGATTTTTATTTAGTCGCTTATAGCTACTGAACCTATAGGAAAAGAAGCCGAATTAAAATTCATAGCATTTAATACAGGAGACAAATCTGTCGCACTCCCATTAAGGGGACGCAAGAAGAATGGCTCTGCAGATGTATCATTTTGAGGCTCTATTGAGATAAAAACATTTTTTCCTCTTAGATCTGTAGGAAATGTTATTCCTGCCGGGGCAACCGTATTATTTAAGAAATCTTCACCAGGAAATGCAGGTGCAGGATTTTTTTGACTACTATAAGGTGCAAAGTCATCTGCTCCTGTACTGCTTGTAAAAGTCCCTGTTGAAACGTAGACATCTCCTTTTGCAGTTGGCAGAGTTACCCAACCCTGATATAACCACCCGGCACCCAGATCTGGCAGTCTAAGGCCCGGTGTTGCAGTATTAGGATCGTAAAAATAAATACCAGATTCATCATTTCCGTTATCAACACCATTTGCATTATCTGTAGGTGTTTTAAGAACAAATTTACCGGTAGCATTACTAAAACTGCCAATTGCCTGTTCAACAGATAGAGTTGCTGAATTACCCATGAAATTTCCTTTAAGAATAACTGAATTTGAAATTCCTGCACTACCGTCATTTCCCGGCTCTATACTTAGCATAAAATTATCTGCCGCATTTAGCATTTGAGAACTAGTTTTAAATTCTTTAGGAAAATTTACATCAGTAAACCGTCCTAATGATACCGGTGAACCTGCAACAGTTATCCATGCTTCGTATTCTGCATTTGAACTCAATTTTTGCAATCCAATAACGTCAAGAGTTAGGGTTGCTTCACCAGATCCTGAGTCATCACTTGAGCAGGAAGTGATAATTGACGCTGTTAATACTAAAAGTAAAATCGTTTTTAATCTATACATATAAACTCTCTTTATTTTATGATATAACGTAATTCTTATTTAACTACGTATTTATTATTCAAAAAAAAGCCAAACCTATAATAGGCCTGGCTTTATTATAAAATTCTAATTGAAATTTAAGCGTTCTGTTTTTTAATCAAATTAAGTGCAGAACCTTCTTTATACCATGCGATTTGCCCCGCATTGTATGTATGATCTGCTTTGATTACATCTTTGCTTCCTTCTGCATGTACCACCTCGATAGTTAATTGTTTATCTGGTGCAAAATCATGAAGATCTATAAAGTTAAAAGTATCATCTTCCTGAATAAGATCATAATCATTCTCATTAGCAAATGTCAACCCTAACATACCCTGTTTTTTAAGGTTTGTTTCGTGAATACGTGCAAATGATTTTACAATTACAACTTTTACTCCTAAATGACGAGGTTGCATAGCTGCGTGCTCGCGAGAAGAACCTTCACCATAGTTATGATCTCCCACCACTACAGTTGATATACCTTTAGCTTTGTAAGCACGTTGTACGCTAGGCACTGCATCATACTCACCTGTCAATTGATTTTTAACGAAGTTAGTTTGATTATTAAATGCATTAATAGCACCTATAAGCGTGTTGTTTGCAATGTTATCAAGATGACCACGGAAACGCAACCATGGTCCAGCCATAGAAATGTGATCTGTAGTACACTTGCCTAATGCTTTTATCAATAATCTGGCCCCCATAAGATTTTGACCATCCCATGGTTTAAAAGGCTCAAGTAATTGTAAACGCTCACTATCGCTAGCAACTTTTACTTCAATACCACTACCATCTTCTGCAGGAGAGATATATCCTGCATCTTCAACTGCAAATCCTTCTGGAGGCAGCTCATAACCACGAGGTTCATCAAGCATTACCTCTTCTCCATCTTCATTGATCAATTTATCAGTAAGTGGATTGAAATCTAAACGACCTGAAATTGCTATTGCAGTTACAAGTTCTGGTGATCCTACAAACGCAAGCGTGTTAGGGTTACCATCAGCACGTTTTGCAAAGTTTCGGTTAAATGAGTGAACGATGGTATTGCGCTCTTTCTCTCCTTGTTTTCCGCCGTAGCGATCCCACATACCAATACATGGTCCACAAGCATTCGCGAAAACTGTTGCGCCTATCTTATCAAAAGTATCAATAAAACCATCCCTTTCAATAGTATAGCGTACAAGTTCTGAGCCTGGAGTTATAGTAAAGTTAGATTTGGTTTTTAATTTTTTATCTGAAACCTGTTTCGCAAGAGAAGCAGCACGTGAAATATCCTCATAAGAAGAGTTTGTACATGATCCTATAAGACCATATTCAACACGTAGTGGCCAGTCATGTGCTTTTGCAGCCTCACCCATTTTAGAAATAGGAGTTGCTAAATCTGGAGTGAAAGGACCATTAAGATGTGGTTCTAATTCACTAAGATTGATCTCTATAACTTCGTCAAAATAAGCTTCTGGGTTTGCATAAACCTCATCATCACCTGTAAGATATTCTTTGATTTCGTTAGCAGCATCAGCTACATCTGCACGATTAGTTGAGCGCAGGTAACGATCCATAGACTCATCATAACCAAAAGTTGATGTTGTCGCACCAACTTCAGCACCCATGTTACAGATTGTACCTTTACCAGTACAAGACATAGAACGGGCTCCTTCACCAAAATATTCAATAATTGCTCCTGTTCCTCCTTTTACAGTAAGAATACCGGCAACTTTTAATATAACATCTTTAGGCGCCGTCCAACCCGAAAGTTTCCCGGTAAGTTTTACACCTATTAATTTTGGAAATTTAAGTTCCCAGGCCATTCCTGCCATAACATCAACAGCATCTGCACCACCTACACCTATAGCAACCATTCCTAAACCACCGGCGTTAACCGTATGTGAATCTGTACCAATCATCATCCCGCCCGGGAATGCATAATTCTCAAGAACAACCTGGTGAATGATACCTGCTCCTGGTTTCCAGAAACCGATACCGTATTTATTAGAAACTGACTCTAGAAAGTCAAATACTTCGTTACTTGTTTCGTTTGCACGTACAAGATCTTTTTTTGCCCCTACTTTAGCTTGTATTAAGTGATCACAATGTACAGTTGTAGGCACAGCTACTTTTGGCTTTCCTGCATGCATAAACTGCAATAATGCCATTTGCGCTGTCGCATCCTGACAAGCAATACGATCGGGAGCAAAATCAACGTAATCTTTACCACGGGTATAAGGTTTATCTGTTGCGCCATCCCAAAGGTGAGAGTACAATATTTTTTCTGCAAGCGTAAGTGGTTTTCCGGTAACAGCTCGTGCCGCATCAACGCGCTCTGCCATCTTACCATAAACCGATTTGATCATATCGATATCAAATGCCATATCTAATTTTATTAATTTAAAAAGTTTTAAAAATACCTACTTAAAAAGTGGTACGAAAGTACGAAAAACAGGGCGAAATATAAAGATTTTGAGTGTAATAGAATGCTGGAGAAAGCATTATGTTAAATTTGAAGAAAACGCAACAAACGCTAAAAAAATAACTATCAATCTGTTATAAAAACAAAGAGATCATTTTATTACTGATTTTAATGCAAAATTATGACGTTATAATTTTAGTTACGAAAACCAAAATCTCCTATAGCAAGTCTGCTATTATTCCTTCAATAGTCAAACCTTCGGCTTCTGCCTTATAGTTTTTAATAAGTCTGTGACGTAAAATACCTTCTGAAACAGCCTGTACATTCTCAATATCAGGAGAATATTTACCATGTAAGGCAGCGTGGGTTTTGGCGGCAAGAATAAGATTTTGTGAAGCTCTGGGCCCTGCTCCCCAGTCTATATAATCTTTTATCAATTGTGGCGCCAACTCAGAATTTGGTCTTGTTTTCCCCACCAGCTTAACCGCATATTCTACTACATTATCTGGTACGGGAATTCTTCTAAGTAGTTGCTGATATTCTACGATTTCTTCAGCCGAAAATAAAGCATTTACAACCGATTTTCTATCAGTTGTAGTCGATTTTACAATATTTACTTCTTCCTCATAAGTAGGATAAGTAAGATTAATTGCAAACATGAATCGATCCAGCTGAGCTTCTGGTAAAGGGTATGTTCCCTCCTGCTCAATAGGATTTTGGGTTGCAAGTACAAAATAAGGATTACCTAAAGGATATTGTTTACCGGCAACTGTAACGGCATGTTCCTGCATTGCCTCAAGTAAAGCAGCCTGAGTTTTAGGTGGCGTACGGTTTATCTCGTCTGCAAGTATAATATTTGCAAATACGGGACCTTTTAAAAATTTAAAGTGTCTGCTTTCGTCAAGAATTTCAGATCCCAGAATGTCGCTGGGCATAAGATCTGGAGTGAATTGTATACGCTTAAAGTCTAATCCCAGCGCTTTTGCGATAGTATTAACCATTAAGGTTTTTGCCAGCCCGGGAACACCAATAAGCAAAGCGTGACCTCCGGAAAAAATTGAAATGATGATCTCATCTACAACCTTATCCTGCCCTACAATTACCTGTGCAATCTCTTGTTTAAGGGTTTTATATTTATGTACAAGGCCATCAATAGCCGCGACATCAGACATACTTATTTTTTTAGCCAGTTATTCTTGTAGTCGCAATCACGGTAATCGCCATTAAGCTTGATGTAAGTTTCGGCAATCTTTTCATTTTGCCATTTCTGCACCGCTTTTATTTGTTTCGCTTGTAAAGCCAGATTTTTAATCTTCACATAATCCTGAGCAAAATCTGCTTTGTGCTCTTCTACACGATCTGAAACTGTATAGATCTCATATCGCGTGCGACCTGTACGTGTAGGATTGTTATATACCTGAGAAATATCACCTACTTTTAGATTTTGAACTTTAGGATAAATGTCTGGATCCATATTTTTAAGTTCAAACATACGATCTTGTGTTACCGGGTTTATCATAATACCTCCATCGCTCGCTGTTTCTTTCTCATCTGAGAATTCTTTTGCCGCATCTGCGAAAGTAAGCTCACCAGCTTCTACACGTTTCTTAATCGTATCTATAAGGTCTTTTGCTTTTTCTTCAGACTCTTTTGTAACCTTAGGAATTCTTAGAATATGACGTAAATCTATCTTTTGTCCTTTTATTTTATCAACCTGAATTATATGAAAACCAAATTCTGTTTCAAAAGGTTCACTTACTTCACCTTCCTGCAAACTAAATGCTACATCTCTAAATTCTCTTACCAGACTTGACTTACGCGTCACGTCTCTCATAAGTCCACCATCTCCTCTTGAAGATTCGTCTTCAGACCAAAGAACAGCTTTAGTTGCAAAACTGCTTCCGTTCTCTACAATATCTCTTCTATAACCATTAAGTTCATCAATAACCTTTTGCTTTTCAGCTTCGGGAACTTCCGGCTCGATCAGGATTTTAGAAATCTCCAGTTCTACACCAAAAACCGGTGGGTCTGGCTTTAAAACGTCATTGTAGTAACTTCTAATTTCTTCCGGAGTTATCTCAATATCTTCAACGATCTTTTGTTGCATCGCTTTAGCCAATTCCTGGTTCATATTGAGCTCGTACAGATCTTTATCAAGATCTTCCATTTTCTCCTTACGATAGAACTTTAATAAACGCTCTTCAGAACCATTAAACTGTTGTAAGAAATATGCGATTTGTTGATCTGTATAAGATCTAACCTGCGATTCTGGTACGTCAATACTATCTATTACTGCCTGGTGTGCATATAACTTATCTTCCATAAGCTTATCAAGCAATTGGCATTTACCCACACCGTCAGAAACACCCTGACTTTTTAAGGAGGCTAAAGCTTGCGAAATGTCGCTGTCAAGAATCACGTACTGCCCTACTACTGCCGCTACACCGTCTACTTTAAAACCCTGCGGTTTTTCAGCTTTCACTGTGTCTTGTACAGTTGCACTTGCTACCTCTGTTGTGTCTACAACTTCCTGCGCAGTTATACTAGAAAAATTAACCAGTATTGCTAATACTGCTGCTGCTTTAATTATAGATCTCAAATTGTTTGTTTTTAATTGCATCTTTAGTAATATCCTTTTCCAGTTGTTTTACCAACTCCAACTTACGTTTATTTAAAATTATCTGTTTCACTGTAGGCACCACATACTCTAAAGGTGCATACTCATTGCGATTTAGCTTATCATTTATAGCGACCAAATATAACCCTAATGAATCACGCAATTGCAGAAAATTAGTAATATTTAAATACCGCTCTTCATTTTCAGGGGTTATAGGTTTTATCGTATTTATAACCTTATCCTTACTTACCCAGATAGAATCATTAAGATTATAAGACTGAAATTGTACTGCTATAGAATCGAGGTACTTTTTATCTTCTGCATTATATCTTATAAATCGCTCTTTTATTGTCCGTATATTATAGTCTGTATCGTTTATCTGAATAAACCGAAGTTTTAAAAGCTCCTCATTAAGTCTAAAATTTGCTTCATTCTCCTCATAAAACTCTTTTACCTCTGCGTCACTAATTGCAGAATCAAGACTTTTTTCTACTAATACATCTTTATACGCCTGAGAGTAGAGATCTGTTTTGTACTGCTCTACCAGATCATCAAGACGCTGCTGATCACTTATATTAATATTGCGCTTAGCACCATCTATTAACAACTGCTGCGTTGCCCATCTGTTTATAAAACCATTCACAACAAGTGAACTATCTTCTACACTCATTTCTGGTGTTACTAAAGCCGATACATCTTCCTGATACAAATAATTCTCATTTACTCGAGCTACAGGTACTCCAGGATCTTCCTTCTTAAAATAATCGCACGATGTAAATGCAAAAAAACATATCATTAAACTAAGGACTGAACTCTTCATTTATCGTGACAATTCTTGCTTTATTTTATTAAAAACTTTCTCGTTCACCTCAATATCGTGAGTAGCTGCAAGATCATCCATCCACTTTTTCTCCAGTTCCTGCTGGAAATCGTTTATTACTTTTCCCTTAATTTCATTAAGTGTTTGGGTACTTTCAGGAATGATCTCTTTTAAAACAACAACACTATAATCACCTTCTTTATATATTTTAGAAACTCCTGAAACAGGCATATATTCTTCCGGAAGCAATTTATCTTCTAGTGCAACTTTTTTATGAGTTATAAAGATATTTACCTTACCACCTTTGTTTATTGTTTTCTTTATTTCTTCTGTAGAAAGTCCTTTTTTGAGTAGTCCTCTGGCTTCACTCGCTTTATCCAGATCTGGTGAACTCGCTACAATGACATCGTAACGCTTAGGCCAGGTATATTGAGCTTTATGTTCTTTATAAAAAGCCGAAAGACCTGTAGTGTCATTTTTTGCAGTGTTCCAAATCTTCTCTTCCATTAAGGCAAAAATTAAAACACCCTCTTCATATTCTTTTACAACCTTGGCATATTCAGGATTTGCCTCTTCTAAATGTGACTGATAATATTCTTTTAAAACAATATTCTCAAAACCCTTATAAAGCTGTGCGATTGCATCTTCACTTCCCCAATCTTGCTTCACATTTGCCCATCGCTGTAAATAATCTGCAAAATTACCGTACGTATAAACAGCATCTTCAACTTTCACTGCCTCTTTACTTCGCTCTTCCGGCGAAAGAGCAGTCTGCCAGCTTTTCATTTCTAAAAAAAGTGTTTTCAATTTCTGAAAATCGGTAATAAAATCGGGGTTTTTAGTCACTTTATACCGATTTTTCAACTTAGATACCAAAGCCTCACTTGCGAGTTGTGACCTGCTGTCATTTTTTACTTTGCTCTCAAGATAGGAACGCATTTCTGCTAACGAACTAACTGGGTATTTCTGAATGAGCTTAATAATATGCCAGCCTTGTTCAGACTTAAATGGTTTACTTATTTCATCAGGTTCCTTAAGAGAAAAAGCCACTTCTTCAAATTTTGGACTATTAAGAGCACCTGCACCAAATCTACCTAAATTACCACCTACTCTTGCTGTTTTAGAATCGTCACTATAGCGCCCGGCTAATGTTTCAAAAGATTCTCCCTGCATTAATTTCTGGTAGATCTCATTAATACGGGTTTCAGGATCTATACTTTCATCTTTTTGATCAAAGACAACCATTATATGAGCCACCTCAACCTCGCCCTGAGATTTTTTGCGATCTGTGACTTTTAAAATATGATAACCAAATCTGGTCTTTACAACATCTGAAATTTCGCCAACAGGCGTATTATAAGCAGCCACTTCAAAAGGATAAACCATTTTAAAGGCATTAAACCAGCCCAGATCACCGCCATTATTTGCAGCAGAAGGGTCTTCACTTTCCACTTTTGCCAGCGCTTCAAAATCGGCACCTGCTATGGCTTTTTCGCGTATAGCTTTAATTTTTTCAAGCGCTTGCAGTGTATCTTCTTTTGTCAATACATTTTGCAAGCTTATCATAATATGGCTTGCGCGCACTTCATCTACACTATGCTCATAGGCTTCTTTTACTAAAGCATCTGTCACCGGCCCATCTGTCATGTAGTTTTGAGCGAGCTGCGCCTTGTACCCATCTAATTCCTGGGTAAGATCTTCACGCTTGTCAAGACCCAGATCATAAGCCTGTTTAAGCTTTAATTTGTAGTTCTTAAAAAGCTCTAGATAAGTAGAAAGTTCTCGTTGTTCCTGATCTTCTACAAGATCAATATTTTTAAGGTAAACCTGTTTAAACTCGTCTGCATAAACCGGGTCGCCATCTATCGTCATCAACACCTGATCCTGGGCATGTAAAATTGACGCAGCGCAAAAAACGAGAAAAAAAGAGAAATATTTAATTTTTGTAAATCGCATAAATAGTGAGCAAAAATAACAATTAAAAGCTGTTCTACAACGCTGCCGCAATAGCTATATTGCCATTTTAGTTACTATGGTTAAATAATCATGGTAATTTGCAGGAAAATCAAACTTAAAATTTCTGGCACGAGAATTGAATATTCAAAAACTATGGCAAAATTAATTAAACTCATCTGGGACTTTAAGGGCCCGGAAGCAGCTAAAATAGCAGAACATCACAGTAAGCATTTATTAGATTACGCTAATAGCGAAAAGCACCTCAATAAAAATCTAATTGGGACTGAAGCGATAAACAATATGCAAAGTCTCGCATATATTGTTGTAGAAGAAGAGCAGATGCGCGAAGTACGTGATCGCTTAAAGCCTCATCGCGGTGAATACTTTGAGCAACCCACTGATTAAAGAATAATTACTAAATGCTTTGACAGGTAAGCTGCTTTTTTATCTTTGCCAAACTTTATTTAATTCATCTTTTAGAAAATCAATTAACCCCTGCCGGATTTAACGTTAATCATGCCGGTTTATTTAAAATAACAGAAATGAAAAAATTATTCTTACCACTTGTTATTCTTTTTGTTAGTTTCAGCTCTTTTGCTCAAACTAAGGTAGGTACTGTAGACAGTGATCTTGTATTAGCAAGCCTTCCTGAACTTATTAAAGTACAACAAGACCTTGAAGCATACGGTGCTGATCTTGACAAGCAGTTTAGCGACTTAGTATCTAAATATCAGGAGAAGGTTAAAGCATATCAAAGCGTTGAAACTACTGCTACAGATGCAGAAAAGAAAACTAAGCAACAAGATCTTGCAGGCTTAGAGCAAGACATCCAGAAATTTCGTCAAAACTCTCAGGGTTTGATCCAGATCAAGCAAAATGAGTTGATGCAACCACTTTATGAAAAAGTAGGTAAAGCTCTTGATGAAGTTGCAAAAGCACAGAACTATTCTCAAGTACTTACTTTAAATTCTGGTGTAGGTTATTTTGACCCAACATACGATCTTACACAAGCTGTAGCAGATAAGTTAGGTGTGCCTTTAAAGCAATAAAACACCCGATTTTTGATACAAAAAAGGAGCTTTTCATGATGAAAAGCTCCTTTTTTATTTTATATAATTCAATCTCATTACCTGCTGTAATTAGGAGCTTCTTTAGTAATTGTAACATCATGTGGATGACTCTCATGAATACCGCTTGAAGTAATTTTTACAAACTGCGCTGTTTCTTTAAGCGTGTTTATATCTTTAGATCCACAATATCCCATACCTGCACGCAGACCACCTATAAATTGATGAACACTTTCATACAACTCACCTTTGTAAGGCACACGACCTACAATACCTTCTGGTACTAGTTTTTTAATATCATCTTCAACATCCTGAAAATAACGATCTTTTGAGCCTTGTTTCATGGCCTCAACAGAACCCATACCTCTGTAGGTTTTATACTTTCTACCTTCGTAGATAATCGTTTCACCTGGAGATTCTTTAGTTCCTGCAAGAAGTGAGCCCAGCATCACGCAGTCTGCACCGGCAGCGATCGCTTTAGGAATATCACCTGTATATCTAATTCCGCCATCTGCGATAACAGGCACTCCGCTGCCTTTAATTGCAGCGGCAACTTCCAGCACCGCACTAAATTGCGGAAAACCTACACCTGCAACTACACGGGTTGTACAAATAGAACCGGGACCTATACCTACTTTTACAGCATCTGCACCGGCATCTACAAGATATTTAGCTGCTTGCGCTGTTGCGATATTCCCCACAACAACATCTAGATCTGGGAATTTTTTCTTCACTTCCTTGAGCACCATTACCACACCTTTAGTATGACCATGAGCTGTATCTATTACTACGGCATCAACACCGGCATTTACAAGTGCTTCAGTCCTGGCTACAGCATCTCCTGTAACACCTACGGCTGCAGCAACGCGTAAACGACCGTATTGATCTTTATTAGCTATAGGTTTCTGGGTAAGTTTTGTAATATCTCTAAAGGTGATTAGCCCTATAAGTTTATTTTCTTTCGTGACAACGGGCAACTTTTCAATTTTGCTTTCCTGTAGAATATCTTCGGCATCTGCCAGAGAAGTACCTTCTGAGGTTGTAACAAGATTTTCACTTGTCATTACTTCAATAATGGCTCTCTCGTTGTTCTTTTCAAATCTTAGATCACGATTAGTCACAATACCTTTTAAGGTGCCTGTTTCATCTACAATAGGAATCCCGCCAATGCCATGCTCTGCCATGCTGCGTTTAGCATCTTTAACCTTAGCCGTAAGCGGCAAGGTGACAGGATCTATAATCATCCCGCTCTCTGCACGTTTTACCCGGCGCACTTTTAAGGCTTGCTCTTCAATGGTCATATTCTTATGAAGAACACCTATACCACCTTCCTGCGCAATAGCTATTGCCATTCTCGACTCAGTCACAGTATCCATAGCAGCTGATACAATGGGCACATTGAGTGAAATGTTTCTGGAAAATTTTGATTGAATATTTACTTCTCTGGGAAGAACATCAGAAAAGGCTGGAACAAGGAGTACGTCGTCGTAAGTTAGACCTTCTCCAATTATTTTAGATTCGTGAGCCGTCATCGCAATTAAGATTTAATTGCGTGCAAATGTACAGCAATAAAGCGACAGTTGTGGGATATATAATTTTAAAATCTGCCCATACAGGTGAAAAATCGGTTGAAAACGTTAAAAATCAAGGGGACTTTTAGTCTATATTCTTATGCGATCTAAATATAAACTACTCAAAATATGATAGTTAAATCTAAAATGTAAATCATTAAGCTTAACTTTAATAGAAAAAATTAAAAAATTATGGCAATTAGATTAGGAAATAGCTGCGTAAACTGCAATCATTTTGTTGAAGGTGAATTTTGTACCGAACATGAAACCTCTGTCACTTCAAGACATACCTGTGATAGTTTTGATATGATCATGATGTTGAAAGATGACCCTAACTGTACAACTTGTGCACGTTATCAAGGACCCACATGTGCTCATCCTCAAAAAGCTGCACCAGGAATGTTATGCTCACATTGGGCGCCACAAAATGCGGTAGCTTAAAAGCGGTTTAGTGATAATTTAAAAATATTTTTGAGGCTTCATTATGAGCGCTCTCAAAACTCATTGTGCGTATACCCGTTTCAGCTTTTACGGCAGAAAAATAAGACAGCATTTTCTCTGTTGGCATATTCCCCGTAAGTTCATCTTTCGCCATTGGGCAACCTCCGTAACCTTGTATCGCTCCGTCAAAGCGTCTACATCCTGCTTTATAAGCAGCATCAACTTTCTCATGCCACGATGAAGGTGTGGTGTGTAGATGAGCACCGAATTCTACTTCAGGAAATTTTGGAATAAGATTAGAGAACAAATAAGTTATCGTTTCAGGATCTGAAGTGCCCACCGTATCTGAAAGAGAAAGTATTTTTACCCCCATTTTTGCCAGTTTTTCAGTCCAGTTTCCTACTATTTCAACATCCCAGGGATCACCGTAGGGATTACCAAAACCCATAGAAATATAGGTTACAACTTCTTTATTATTTTTATCTGCTAGCTCGAGTATTTCGTTTAAAACCTCAACAGATTCGGCAATCGTCTTATGGGTATTACGCATCTGGAAGTTCTCTGAAATACTAAAAGGGTAGCCTAAATAGCTTACTTTCTCAAAATCTACCGCGTCCTGCGCTCCTCTTACATTGGCAACGATAGCAAGTAACTTAGTATTTGTGTGACTAAGATCGAGAAGTTCAATAACCTCACTGGTGTCACTCATTTGTGGGATTGCTTTAGGCGAAACAAAACTACCAAAATCTATGGTATCAAAACCGCAACGCAATATTGACTGAATATACTGTGCTTTTGCTGTAGTAGGAATAAATTGTTTTATTCCCTGCATTGCATCGCGAGGGCATTCTATGATTTTAATAGTTTCGGGCATATATTTAATTGTAACATCAAATATACACAACTACTTTTCAAAAAAAACTCTAGATACTATTGTAAGGGTAAAACTAAAGTAAATATTGATCCTTTGCCCGGCTCACTCTCAACCTCAATATCTCCCCCTAATTTGTGCACAATGTCTTTACACAAAATAAGACCTATACCATTACCTACTTCCTGATTTGTGCCTTTTGAAGTATGACGAGTAGAATCTTCAAATATCTTTTTTATTGTCTCCTGAGACATCCCGACACCAGTATCTGAAACAGCAATGCGATATTCATTATCAATGGTTTCTATAGTAAAGGAAATTGAGCCGTTCACCGGAGTGAATTTAATAGCATTATCAGTAAAATTGCGTATCACTACCTCTATTACCTGTGCGTCAGAAATAATAGTTCGTCCGGGCGCAATCTTGTTCTCAATTTTTATATTCTTCTCTTCAATCCGAGTCGATTTTGAAATAAGAATATCCTGAATAACACTGTTTAATTCTACCGGGTTTTTATCAAAAACGTAACCATCCATTTGTGATCTGGCCCATGCAAGTACCCCGTCCAGAAGGCGATAAATACCTTTTGTTTGAATACTTAGCTCTGTGGTGAGCATAAGCAGTTCTTCTTTACTAAAAGAATTTATATTCTCCTTAAGCATATCTACGGTTGAGATTATAACGCTTAACGGACTCTTAATATCGTGAGCAACAATAGAAAAGAGATTGTTCTTTTGAGAATTTATTTGTTCCAGATTCTTGTTATTTGCATTTAGTATCTGGTGCTTTTCATAAAGAAGACTATTGGCCTTTTGCTTCATCTTATATAAACGATACATAATGATAAGCAACATGAGTAGCACGAGAATGAAAATACCCACGCCCAGAAGTACAAACCACTGGTTGTTTATTTTTAATTCCTGAAGTTCGGCCTCATGTCTTAAAATTTTATTTTGATCTTCCTTTTGTTTCGTTTCAAACTGAACTTTTAAATTCTGCTGCGTTTGTATTTGCTCTGTATTATGCAGTTTTGCGTTTAGGCCAATATATTTTTCTGAATAGGTAAGTGCACTTTTGTAATCATTGCTTTTCGCGAAATATTCTGATTTTGTCTTGTAAAGCTGAAGCAATAAATCCTGATCTTTAAGTTTATCGCATTGATCCTCAAGATCCCTAAGTTCTTCTTCTGCAGCGTCAATTTGACCTAAAGCTATATAAGTTCTTGCTTTATAGATACGTGCTATTAATAAAAATTGAGTGGGAAGTTCGGGATAATCTATAGCGTTATTTAGGGTAGCTAAAGCTTCATTAAATTCTTTAAGTTCAAACTGTGCAGCTCCCATATTTACATATGAGATCGAGAGTTCGCGTGGCTGTTTAAGCTGTGTGTTAATCCTGATAGCCTTTTTTGCATACACCAATGCACTATCTGGCATATTCATACTGCGATAAACACCACTAAAATTGGTGAGAAATCTGCTTGCATTATTAGCCGAATCATTTTCTGGCACATAATTCATCGCCCTGTTAAAATTCTCAAGAGCAGATTTATAATCACGTAAATAATAATCAAGCGCTCCTATATTGCCGTAAACTTTTGCGATACCAGAGCTATCATGTAATTTCTCATAATAAGGTATTGCCTTTAAAAGCATTCTTATCGCATGAGAATATTGAGCAGTGATGATATAATAAGTTCCCTTGCGGTTGTAACCTAGAGCAAGACCCTTGTCATAGCCAGCATTTTCAGATAAATCTATAAGTTTATCTATATAGACATTTGCAGTATCGGGATTTTTATAAAGAAACTCATAACCTATTTTCTCATAGAGATCAATACGGTCTTGTGTATCTCTTGTATGCTCAAGGAGATTTTTGAGCGAATCAATAGTTGTCGTCTGCCCTAGAAAACTGAGCGGAATAAGGAAAAAACACAGTAAAAATTTAAATCTTGTCTTCTCCTTTTTAGATAAATTAATAATTGAGTTAGGTTTTTGATTGGTCAAAACTTTATTTTAAACAACGAAAAATATTGCTTTTTAGCGTATATAAAAACTCTGCAACTTTAACTTATAATAATATTAACTATTTCTCTTAAGGAGTTCCTTATTTATTTGCTTTATCAACGCGGGACCTTCATAAATGAATCCCGTATACACCTGGATAAGGGTTGCCCCTGCTTCTAATTTCTCTATAGCATCCTGCGGACTGTTGATACCGCCTACACCAATAATAGGGAAAGCATGATTACTTTTTTCGGCTAGAAACCTAATGACTTCGGTAGATCTTTCTTTAAGCGGTGCCCCACTCATTCCACCTGTTTCGCCTTTTACTTCAGACTTTAAATTCTCTCTTGAAATCGTCGTATTTGTGGCTATTATCCCGTCAATCTTTGTTTCTTCAACAATAGCAATGATATCTAGAAGTTGCGAATTTGTAAGATCTGGGGCGATTTTTAGTAGTATTGGCTTGGTTTTTACCTTTTGATTATTCTTTACCTGCAACGCATTTAGCAATCTGGTAAGGGGTTCTTTATCCTGAAGCTCCCTAAGATTAGGAGTATTAGGTGAACTCACATTCACTACGAAATAATCTACATATGGAAACAAAGCTTCAAAACAGATCTCATAATCTGTAATCGCTTCGGCGTTAGGAGTTATTTTATTTTTACCAATATTACCCCCTATAAGTACATTTTTATTTTTCTGTAATCTCTTAACCGCCTTTTCTACGCCACCATTGTTAAAGCCCATGCGGTTGATTATCGCTTTATCTTCTTTTAATCTAAAAAGCCTTGTTTTGGGATTGCCAGATTGTGGTTTAGGTGTCAAGGTGCCAATCTCAATAAACCCAAAGCCGAAGTTAGAAAGCTCTTTGTAAAGTTTTGCATCCTTATCAAACCCTGCGGCCAGGCCTACCGGATTTTTAAATTTTAAACCAAATACCTCACGCTCGAGGGAAGGATCTTCTACAGTAAAAGCACTTTTTATTAGTCCGCCCAGTCCTAATTGATTCATAATCTTTATCATTTTAAAACTGAAATGGTGAACTTCTTCAGGATCAAAACGAAATAATAGCGGTCTTATAAGTGATTTATACATATCGGGATAAAATTGAGCCAAAGGTAATTCGCTCGTCTACAAATTAAAAGTTTGTTTAGTGGAATATCCTGAAATAAAAAAAGCTCCTCATTATAAGGAGCCTTTTTTTATTGAATTACTTATTTATTTTATAGTGAAATTAAGTCGTGCAAATAGAAATCTTCCTGCAGTACCAAACTGTGTAGATCTTCTTGAATATATAAATCTGCCACCAGATTGAAATGAAGGATCTGCTTCATCAGGGTAAACGTCTAATAAATTATTTGCTCCTAATGTAAATCGTACACCTTCTGCAAAATTATGAGAGAAACTCAAATCTGTCACGACTTTACCTCCATAATAAGGATCAACACCGTCTACCGTGTTTGTAGCTTCTTCAACTTCGCCAAAATAACTGTTTCGTAAAAATACATTCCAATCCTCACCTACGCTTAAATTATTGGTAAGCGTACCCTTTGTTCTGGGCACCGCTGCTTCAAGATAGATACGGCTTGTTCTGTCAAAGAAAGTTTCGGCAAGACCGGCATTTGTTATAATTTGTGGGATATTGACATTTTCTACGGTTGTTTTAGAAATAGTAAATGACAATGTATTTGTCAATCTTAAGTTATCTGAAAGCCTGGCCCTGTTATCTGCTACAAAATCGATCCCTTTAGTTTGCGTATCTACAGAATTTGTAAAGAAAGCTGCCTGCGTTGCATTTGCTTCGCGAAATAAACGTGCAAGTTCAGGATCGCCGTTAGAACCAAATTGGCCTGTAAGTATGATCCTGTCATCAATATTCACAAGATAACCGTCTAACGTAAGTTTTAAATTGGCATCAGGAATATTAGCCGTCGCTCCTATTGTAAAACCAAGCGAAGTCTCTTCTTTCAATTCATCTATACCAATAATACGTGCTGCCCGCGATGTATTAGGAAAAATACCCACCTCTTGCGGCACACCATCAACAAATAAGGTTGAAGTAGAATTATAATGTATTTGATGAAGTGAAGGTGCTCTAAATCCTGTTTGCACAGAACCTCTAAAACTTAAATTCTCTGTTGCTTTTAATAAGAAAGAAGATTTCACATTCAACGTTCCGCCAAAATCTGAAAAGTTTTCATACCGCAAAGCACCTGTAAGTCTAAATGTTTCAGTTATGTCTGCTTCTACATCGAGGTAACCGGCGATAGAATTACGGTAAGCATCTACTTCATTTTCGGGTTTAAACCCAGGAAAAACCTGAATACCTCCCGGTCTTTCTTCTCCTAAAAAATCTGTAGGCACCATAGAGTCAGGATCTGTAGGGTCATGTACATTACCTAAAGTGTTGTATTGCGCATAAGAGACTTCTTCTCCTGCAGTTATACCGTAATTTTCAATTCTGTATTCTGCACCAAATGCAATATTGAGTCCAGACATTATATCTTCATAAAATCTGCTTACGTCAAGATTTGTAGTGTTTTCACCATAATAGAAACCACCTGCATCTGCTTCAAAAGGAGTTGAGTTTTGTAAAGACGCATTTAGCGAGTTACTAATTCTGTAAGTGAAATCATTTTTACCAGTATTGTTACTAAGATCAACATTCCACTCTCCTACTTTACCTCGTATTCCTATAGCGATCGCTTTGTCCTTTATATTCGAATTAATTTCCGGAAGAAAGCCATCAAGTCTGGCCGGTGTATAAGCTCTAGCCTGAAAAGGTAAACGATAGAAACCTGCGGCATTTCCGTTCTTAAAACTTAATCCACCAAAGGAATAAAGAGCCAGATCATCACCTAAAGGGATCTCGAGATTTCCAAAAAACTGACCTCCTCTTAATTCAGACTGACCAACTCTCATATTGTAATCACTTCTATCCTGCCCTCTTGCAGCAAGTTCTGCCTGTGTATTATCAAAATTTAATGCTGTTTGCAGATCGCTAAGATCATCAGCATTATTAACTGCCGTTAAAACATCTGAAGGTAAACCAGCGCTTTGAGCATAATTAACGATAGCATCAAAATTAGTTTCCAGATCAAGAAGATCTGCGCCGTTTTGATCTGCAACGCGTTCTACAGCATTAAAGCCGTTAAAAATTTGATCTGTATATGATTGCATTCTGTTTGTTGCTCCTCTAAAATTGAAATTCCCGGTAAGGTTTACAAATCCGCCATCTTCTCCTATGGGCAAACCGTAATTAGCACCAATATTTATTTTCTCACCATCAATACCATCATCTGGGTTTTCGCTGGTAAAATTTGCTCCCGTAGTCACATCAAGAGCGAGTTCATTAGTTACTTCTTTTAATACAATATTTATAACTCCGGCGATTGCATCTGACCCATATTGTGCAGCAGCACCATCTCTTAGAATTTCAATACGCTTAATTGCATTTGTTGGTATTGCAGACAGATCACTACCTACAGAACCCCTACCAAAAGTTCCGTTTATATTAACCAGGGCAGTTTTATGTCTTCTTTTACCGTTAATAAGTACCAAAACCTGATCTGGCCCTAAACCTCGTAATGAAGCAGGAGCGATATGATCTGTACCATCAGAAATAGTCTGTGGGTTAGATGAAAATGAAGGAGCTGCATAATTAAGAATTTCTGTAACCGTAATTTGTGGCGAATTCTCCTTAATTTCTTCCACATCAAGAACATCTACAGGCACTGCAGAATTTATTGCTGTTCTGCTGGGGTTACGTGTTCCTATTAAAACCACCTGATCGAGTGCCACACCAGATTTCATAGTGACATTTATAGTGGTTCCTGTAACAGGAACACTCTGCGTATCAAAGCCTACAAAAGAAAAAACAAGCACATCTTCCTGAGATGCTTCTATAGTGTAAACGCCATTAAAATCTGTAATTGTACCTCTATCTGTGCCCTTTACCACTACAGAAACACCGGGCAAAGGTGTAGATTGATCATCTAAGACCGTACCTGTAACTTCTTGTGTATAACCAGTCATGGTTAACCCAAAAGAAAACAATAACATAATGATGTAATTTCTTATCATAATTCTATTTTTGATTAGTGAAAAATTGATTTTTGAACATTAAAGATAACTCAAAGAAAACCCTTAAAAGGCCGTAATAACAAGAAAATGAACTTTTTAAGTTAAAAACCGCCCTATTTCAGTAAAAAATCGCCTCTATGATACCTAAATCTCAAATTATTGACCGCTTTGTTAGCTACGTTACAATAGACACACAAAGTGATGCAGCGAGCCAGAGTACTCCCAGTACGAGCAAACAATGGGATCTGGCCAGAAAGCTGGTAGATGAACTAAATGCGTTAGATCTAGATGATGTTACCATAGATGATAACGGTTACATCATGGCTACCTTACCCGCCACAATTAAAAGTACAGCTCCTGTAATTGGTTTTATTGCTCATTATGACACAACTCCTGATTTTACAGGAACAAATGTGAAGCCTCAAATTATAGAAAAATATGACGGAAAAGATATAATTCTAAATCAAGATCAGGACATTATTCTTTCGCCTAATGACTTTGACGATTTAATTCAATATAAAGGTCAGACTTTAATTACTACAGACGGTACAACCTTGCTTGGCGCAGATGATAAAGCAGGTATTACAGAAATAATGGAAGCTGTAAAATATTTAAAAAATCACCCAGAGATAGAGCATGGTACGATTAAAGTAGGTTTTACGCCAGATGAAGAAATAGGTCGTGGCGCACATAAATTTGATGTCGCAAAGTTTGGCGCAGAATGGGCTTACACGATGGATGGCAGCCAGATTGGCGAACTAGAATACGAGAACTTCAACGCTGCCGGTGTAAAAGTTACTATAAAAGGTAAAAGTGTTCATCCCGGCTACGCTAAAGGCAAAATGATAAACAGCATGTATATCGCCCAGGATTTTATCAGTTCGCTACCCAGACTTGAGACACCAGAGCACACTTCAGGAAGAGAAGGTTTTTTTCACCTGCATAATATAAAAGGAGATGTAGAAGAAACCGAAATTGACTACATTATTCGTGACCATGACCGCAAGCATTTTGAAGCGCGCAAAGAGGTAATGTATAATCTGGCTACAGAGATCAACAGCCAGTATGGTAAAGAGATCGTGGCTTTAGAAATAAAAGATCAATACTTTAATATGCGTGAAAAGATAGAACCAGTTATACATATTGTTGATATTGCCGAAGAAGCTATGAAAGCTGTGGGTGTAACTCCAGAAATTAAACCTATTCGCGGTGGTACAGATGGCTCTCAACTCTCATATATGGGTTTACCATGCCCTAATATTTTCGCCGGTGGTCATAATTTTCACGGCAGGTTTGAATATGTGCCTGTAGAAAGTATGCAAAAAGCGGTAGAAGTAATCATAAAAATCGCCGAAATAACCGCAAAATCGGCTTTATAAGCCTAATTTTCGGCAAACCTAAAAAACCATTTCTATGACAGAACTTACTCTCAATAAAGCAGTAGTACAAATTGATGAAGGTGAACTTGTAAGCTTCAGCGTAGAAGGATACGAGTACATTCATCAAAAAGACAGTCCGGGCTGGAGAAATTCAGATACTGAAATGTTTCCTATAATAGGACCAACAAATGAGGCAGGTTTTAAAGTAATAACTGAAAAAGGAAATGCCTTTCAGGACCAGCATGGTTTGTTACGCGAGCTTAAATATAAACTCAAATCATCATCTGCCACAGAAGCTGTTTATGAAAAGATATATCATAGAAATACGCCGGTTCTCAATTCTAAATACCCGGCAAAATCTTCTATAGAATATTTATCGTGGCCTTATGATTTTCAGTTTGTGAAAAAATTTCAATTAGATTCAAAAGGTCTTACTATTTCCTTTCATATTTCAGGGGAAGAAAATATGCCTTTTATGTTGGGCTATCATCCTGCTTTTAATCTGCATATTTCAAAACCTGAAATAAAAACTTTTGATAAAACCATTACTTTAGAAGAAGTTCTTGCGGTAGGTAGTCGCGCACTTTCTGTACCAGATTGTAGTGAGATCACGCTTAAAGATGAGAAGGAGATCACCATAAAAACAGAAGGCTTTGGCAACTTTATGCTTTGGACCGAAGTTCCTAATATGGTCTGTATTGAGCCGGTTTCATTTTATCCTTATGATGTTGAACAAATTGCACTTCATAAGGGCTTTCAGACTTTAGAAAAGGCAGAACAGGTATTTATTGTAAAACTACAACCGTAGTAAACAGGCTAAAAAATGGGTCGCAGAAGTTAAAAAAATGACAAGATTGATGTAGAAATCAGCTTTAAAACACACAATTTGTATTTTTAAAAACTTCAACTTAAAAAGCATTAGCATGAAATATCGCAGACTAGGAAAATCAGATATAGAAGTTTCAGAAATCTCATTAGGCACCTGGCAAGTAGGTGGCAAATGGGGATCAAAATTTGATGATAAAAAAGCAGATCATATCATAAATACTGCCATAGACAATGGCGTGAATTTCATAGACACAGCAGATGTTTATGAAAATGGTTTGAGTGAAAAAGCCGTAGGCAGAGTTGTAAATTCCCGGTCAGAATGGATTCACGTTGCCACGAAATGTGGGCGACAAATAAATCCACATATCGATGAAAAATACCAGCCAGAAATACTAAAAAAATATGTTGAAGACAGCTTAAAACGCACCGGTCTTGATGTTTTAGATCTTGTGCAATTGCACTGCCCGCCTACAGACACCTATTATCGCCCTGAGATTTTTGAAATGTTTGACAAACTAAAAGATGAGGGTAAAATACGCAATCTTGGTGTTAGTGTTGAGAAGGTAGAAGAAGCTATAAAAGCGATGCAGTATCCTAATGTAAACACGGTTCAGATAATCTTCAACCTTTTTAGACAGCGCCCTTCAGAATTGTTCTTTAGCCAGGCTAAAAAAAATGATGTAGGTATAATTGTACGTGTTCCTTTAGCCAGTGGTCTTTTAACTGGTAAATTTGACGAGAATACTTCTTTTGATAGTGACGATCACAGAAACTTCAACAGAGATGGTGATGCTTTTGATAAAGGTGAAACCTTTGCAGGTGTAGATTATGAGCTAGGACTAAAAGCGGTAGAAGAGCTTAAAAAACTCTTCCCAGACACTAAAAATCTCGCTCCTATTGCCCTAAAATGGATTCTGAATTTTAACGAAGTAAGCTGCATTATTCCGGGTGCATCAAAAGTGGAGCACGTAGAATCTAACCTTTCAATCTACGATCTGCCAGCTCTTACAGAAGAGAAAATAGAAAAAATGAATGCCATTTATGAAGCATATATAAAACCCACTGTTCACCAGATGTGGTGATTTTTTAAATCACTACTTTTCCACATGATAAAAAAGGTTTTATTCAATTGCTTTTTACTTTTTAGTACAGCAGTTTTTTCACAGGCAGATATGCCGCCGGAATTAACAGCTCAAGGCGAAATAGAATACTGTGCCGGTAGTCAGGTCTATATCACTTCGTATTTTGATATTACAGATCCTGATGATACTACAATTGAAAGTATATCATTACAAATTTCAACAGGTTATATAAAAAGTGAAGACAAGCTTTATCTTATTGGTAATCATCCCACAATTGCTGATTCCTGGGATGTTGATGGCGGCAAATTAACTCTATCAGGCTTAAATGCCGCTACCGTAGATATTGACAACATGATAGCCGCTGTAAATAATGTGGTTTATGAAAGTACTGCTGCTAACCCGTCAGGAGAGCGGTATTTTTCCATAACTATAGGCAACTCAAATTATTTACCTTCTACAGATCATTATTACCAATATGTGGCTCAGGATAATATAAGCTGGGCAGATGCAAAAGACAGAGCAGAAAATAGCACCTATTATGGCTTGCAGGGCTATCTTGCTACAATACTAGCAGAAGATGAAGCTCAGCTTTGTGGCAAGCAGGCAGGAGGCTCTGGCTGGATAGGCGGTAGTGATGCAGAAACAGAAGGCGTCTGGAAATGGGTGACAGGCCCCGAAGCAGGAACTGTTTTTTGGAATGGCGGTGTAAACGGCAGTTCACCAAATTTCGCTTTTTGGAATAATGGTGAACCCAACAATCTAAATGATGAAGATTATGCGCACATAACTTCGCCAGGAATAGGCTTAGCCGGTTCATGGAATGACCTTCGGAATGTGGGTGAACAGGATGCAGATTATATACCTCGCGGTTTTATCGTAGAATATGGGGGCACACCGGGTGATCCCCAACTTAAAATAGCTGCTAGTACACATTTAACTATACCGGAAATAACTTCTACAACGTCAAGCGAATTCTGTGCTCCTGGCAATGCAACGCTCAATGCAACTGCAAATGGAGGCATAATTTATTGGTATGAAACATCCTCTGGTGGTGAGCCTATAGCCAAAGGAAATACATTCAACACACCTTATATCTCAGAAACCAAAACTTTTTATGTAGCGGCAAGTCCAGCTGATTGTCTTAGCGGCTCCAGAGAAGCTGTACAGGTAGTTGTCAAAGATCCGCCGCCAGCAATAGAGCGTGATCAGGTTATAATTTCAGATAACGGAAATTTGTATGAAATAGAGGTAGCATACAATTCAGGATCATATGCAGGTAATGTAGAATTTGCGATTGATGATGCGGAAGGTGCATACAAAAGCATTCCTATTTTTACAAATGTGACAGCAGGCACTCATATCTTATACGTGAGAGGTATAGATCAATGTGCTACTCTTGCCACGCAAGTTTCGGTTTTAGGTTTTCCACAATATTTTACTCCTAATAACGATGGTTACAATGATATTTGGGCTGCTCAGGGTGTAGATTTAAATGTGTATACGCAAGTATCAACAACCATTTTTAATCGTTACGGCAAACTATTAGCAGTGCTAAGAAACGATCTGGGATGGGACGGCACTTTTAAAGGTAAGCGTATGCCTACAGATGATTATTGGTTTCATATGGTTCTGGTAGATGTAGAAGGAATTAGAACCGAAAAAAAGGGTCATTTCACTTTAAAGAACTAATTTATGGTACAACATAAAAGAGAGAAACTGGCTCGATTTGGTATCGCTACTAAAGGCTTTGTGTACTGTGTCATTGGTTTATTAACTACGCTGGCGGCTTTTAATTTAGGTGGTGACACTACAGGCAGCGACGGTGTTTTTCAATTTTTGAGTAAACAGCCATTTGGTAAAGTATTACTTGGCGTTACTGCACTTGGTTTAATAGGTTTTGTTTTTTAGCGGTTATACCAGACCTTTTTTGATCATGAAAATAAAGGCAATGATACCTCCGGAATAGTAACCAGATTAGGATTTGCCACCAGTGCGATCTTTTATGGTTTTTTAGCCTTTTCAGTAATAAAGAGAATTATAGGCGCGGCTTCAAATTCTGGCGGAAGTAAACAATCTTACATTCAGGAACTGCTTAAAGAAACCTACGGGCAGATAATTATTTGCGTTATCGCTTTGGGATTCTTAGGTAAAGCAATTTTTCAATTTTACAGGGCTTATTCAGAAAGGTTCAGAGATAAAATTCATGATTCTGATATCGATGAAAATGGTAAAAAAGCACTTATACGCTCTGGTAAAATAGGCTTTACCGCCCGTGGAATTGTAATTGCAATTATTTCGTTCCTGCTATTTAAAGCAGCTTACACAGCCAACTCGCAGGAGGCCGGTGGAAAAGTAGAAGCCTTTAAATTTCTAAAAAATGAATTTGGTGCAATTGTGCTTGGCGTAGTAGCTTTGGGATTGCTGGCTTACGGGGTTTTTATGATACTGCTAGCCAGATATAGAAGAATTAATATAGATTAACAAATTAAAAATACGATGATAGATCAATATCTTTTTACTTATGGCACTTTGGCCAAAGAGTCTGTTCAACAAAAATTATTCAACCGTACTTTAAGTGGTACTTCAGATGAACTTGTAGGCTATAGCTCAAGCGAAATAAAACTGCCCAGAAATAAAGTACAAAGTATCTATCCTGTTATTGAATATACCGGAAATGATAAGGATAAAGTAGAAGGCGTTGTCTTTAAAGTGTCTCTTGAGGAAATTTTAATTGCAGACAATTATGAAGGTGTGTTCTACAAAAGAAAAAAAGTAACGCTAAAATCAGGGCAAGAAAGCTGGGCTTATGTAAAGTCATAACGCTCTCGTAATAAGTTTACTCAGGTTAAATTATTTAAATTGTAAAGAAAAAATGGCAATTCAGATATCACAAGACTTACCTCATCCCAATGATAACTCAGCTTTAGATCTTAATAATCTACAGGATGTCATCATTTACATTGTCATTCCGCTGATAATAATCATTCTGTATATACTCTGGCGTAGATCTAAAAAGTAACTTTTAAAGCCAAAAATTCACCCAAAACATGCAAAAATCGCTGAAAGTAAAAGCTCTAATATTTGATATGGATGGCACTATGATAGACAACATGATGGTGCATCACAAAGCCTGGCAGCGTAAACTCGCCTCTCTAGGTAAGCAAATGACGATTGAGCAGGTCATGCAGGAAATTCATGGCGTAAATGAAGAGATCATTAGCAGGCTTTTTGGCGATAGATTTAATGACGAAGAAATCAGGCAGATCGCTTGGGACAAGGAAGAGGAATACAGAACGATTTTTGCCGATAAAATAGCGTTAATTGATGGTTTAGAGCGATTTCTAAATCAAGCTGTTGAGGCAGGAATTCCTATGGGAATTGGTACAGCTGCACCCCCAGAGAACGTAAAATTTGTTTTAGATGCTCTTAACCTGAGAAAGTATTTTAGCACAGTAGTAAGTTCAGATATGGTAACAAAAGGAAAACCAGATCCTGAGGTTTTTGTGAAAGTTGCACAGCAACTTAATATTCCCATAACTGACTGTGTGATTTTTGAAGACAGTCCTACAGGAGCTAAAGCAGCAGAAAATGCAAACTCACACGCTATTGTAATTACAACTACTCATAAGGTTGAGGAGTTTAGCAATATAACTTCAGTTGCAGGATTCATTAATGACTATACAAACTCCTCGATTTCTAAAGCTCAGGAAAATGGTTATTTCGAAATAAATCTATAGAACACACAATCAATCACAGGCTAAATTTTAGCGAAGGCTATTTAATTTATATCTGAATAATGTACATTTAACGACTCTTAATAAAATATATGAAACGATTAATTTTTACCACGGCCCTTATGGGGTCATTGCTCCTGCTAAACTGCGGACCAACAAATCACTCTGACCACCCTAAGAATATAGCTGATGCAAACCCTATGGATTATGCACAGACTATCACCACAGAAGAACTTAAAGATTTGCTTTACACGTATGCTTCAGATGAGTTTGAAGGGCGTGAGACCGGGGAACCAGGTCAGAAAAAAGCGGTTGCTTTTCTCAGGGATTTTTATGAAAATCATAATATAAAATCGCCATTAGATACTACTTATTTTCAAACTGTACCTGAGTCTTATTTTGCTGCAAACAGCGGTATAAAGGCTTCAGAGAATGTTTTGGCATATATAGAAGGAAGCACAAAACCAGATGAGATTATCATAGTTTCTGCTCACCTTGATCATGTAGGTGTGCGCGATGATGGTGTTGTTTTTAATGGTGCAGATGATGATGGTTCTGGTACTGTTGCAGTGTTGCAAATTGCAGATGCTTTTAATGAGGCCGTTAAAAATGGTTACAGACCACAACGCTCTATACTTTTCTTACATGTTACAGGAGAAGAAAAAGGCCTTTATGGCTCAAGATATTATGCAGAGCATCCTGTTTTCCCACTTGCAAATACAGAGGCAGATCTTAACATAGATATGATAGGTCGTCAGGATTATGATCATCCTGATGATGACAATTATGTTTATCTTATTGGTTCTTCAATGTTAAGTACAGAGCTACATGATATTTCTGAAGAAATAAACAACAAATACATCAATCTGGAACTTGATTATAAATACGATGCTCCAGACGATCCTAACCGTTTTTATTACCGATCTGACCATTACAACTTTGCTAAAAACGGTGTGCCGGTAATCTTCTATTTTAACGGTGTTCACGATGATTATCATCAGGTTTCTGATACTCCGGATAAGATCAATTATCCGCTTCTTGCAAAACGTGCTAAACTGGTTTTCTTAACAGCATGGGAACTTGCTAACAGACCAGAGCGCATTGTAGTAGATAAGAAATAAAGCTTAATTGAATAGCATGAAAAAACCTTTCCATAACAGGAAAGGTTTTTTTGTTTTAAGAGAACGTCATTCCGAATTTATTTCGGAATCGCATCATTTTATGTCTCTTCTTGTGCGAATCTGAAACTAGTTCAGATTGACGAAAATAAATAATGAGCACAAAAAAAGCCTTCCATTTCTGAAAGGCTTTACATTTGGGTGGAAGATCGGTCTCCCTTCAGCACATTTCACAGAAATGTGTTCAGGATAAACTTCTTGACCATCTTCCCATTCTT
Organism: Leeuwenhoekiella sp. A2; assembly: GCF_047946655.1. Taxonomy (GTDB): domain Bacteria; phylum Bacteroidota; class Bacteroidia; order Flavobacteriales; family Flavobacteriaceae; genus Leeuwenhoekiella. Next base: position 3,046,305 of record NZ_CP172311.1, on the reverse strand, counting down.
AAGTTATAGCCACAAAAAAAGCCTTCCATTTCTGAAAGGCTTTACATTTGGGTGGAAGATCGGTCTCCCTTCAGCACATTTCACAGAAATGTGTTCAGGATAAACTTCTCGACCATCTTCCCATTCTTAAGTTATAGCCACAAAAAAAGCCTTCCATTTCTGAAAGGCTTTACATTTGGGTGGAAGATCGGTCTCCCTTCAGCACATTTCACAGAAATGTGTTCAGGATAAACTTCTCGACCATCTTCCCATTCTTAAGTTATAGCCACAAAAAAAGCCTTTCATTTCTGAAAGGCTTTACATTTGGGTGGAAGATCGGTCTCGAACCGACGACCTCCTGAACCACAATCAGGCGCTCTAACCAACTGAGCTACAACCACCATTTAAAAACACATATTCATTACCGAATTATGCGGGTGCAAATGTAAGTGAATTACTCAATCTGAGCAACACTTTTATTTCATTTTTTTACTAGATCAAATCAAAAAGGGAATCTACCGCAGGAAATCGCTCTGCTGTATAGCCTTCTCCATATTCTGTCCCTATTAGTCTCCCTAAATCACGTGCTCTGTAATTGATACTTTCTTTAAAATTTGCACTCGAGATAGGCGTGTCACCTTCTTTTATATCAGGATTGAAGAATTGCGAACTATATGCCAGCACTGCTTCCATTTTAGTATCAATAAAACCGGTCACATCTACAACTATATCTGGGGTAATATTCTTCCACTGTACATAGTGATAAACATGTTTGGGTCGCCAGTGCTCCTGCTCTACTCCTTCAAGTTCTGTTTTAATTTTAATCAATCCGCTTAAAAAACAAGCATTGCTTACCAGTTTGCTGCCTTTACCATGATCAATATGGCGATCGTCAATAGCGTTACACAAAACAACTTCTGGCTTGTACTTACGTAATATCTGTATGATCTTGAGCTGAGATTCTTTATCATTCTGAAAAAAACCGTCTTCAAGAGCTATGTTTTCGCGTACGCTTAAACCCAATATTTTTGCTGCATCTGCTGCTTCTTTGTCTCTAAGTTCTGCTGAGCCTCTCGTGCCTAATTCGCCACGTGTAAGATCAAGAACACCTACTTTTTTTCCGTTTGCTACTTCTTTTGCCAGGGTAGCTCCACACGACAATTCAACATCATCGGGATGTGCGCCCACGGCGAGTATATCTAATTTCATTAAATTTTATTATTTATCTGCGATCAGGCTGTGTTGTGTAATGATTTTTAAAGCCTGCTCTATATCTTCTATAAGGTCTTCTTTATCTTCAATCCCAACCGAAAAACGAAGCAACCCGTCATTTATTCCTTGGTTTTCTCGCTCTTCAGGACTTAATAAAGCATGAGATGTTTTTGTAGGCGAAAGTATGGTAGACTCAACTCCCGCAAGACTCATAGATGATTTTATTAATTTTAATTCTTTTTGAAACTGTGTAGCGTCAAGACCTTCTTTTAACTCAAAAGAAAGCATGCCGCCAAAGCCAGACATTTGTGACTTGGCCAGCTCATAATCTGGATGTGATTTGAGACCGGGATAATAAACCTGCTCTACTAAATCGTGTTTTTCGAGCCATTTTGCCAGATTTTTGGCATTTTTATTCTGTTTTTGAACACGTAAAACAAGTGTTTTCATACTGCGCTCAAGCATCCAAACCGTAAAATCACTCAGGCTGCCGCCCAGATTTTTGGCTTTATGCCATATTTTATCCATATGTTCCTGCGATGCAGCTACAGCGCCAGCCAGAATATCACTATGCCCGCCCATATATTTTGTTGCGCTGTGAATCACGATATCTATACCAAAATCTATTGGGTTTTGGTTTACCGGTGAAGCAAATGTATTATCGATCATGGTTATTATTCCGTGCTTTTTAGCAAGATCTGCAACCATTTTCATCCCCGTGATTGTCATCAAAGGGTTAGACGGAGTTTCTATGTAAATAATTTTAGTATTGTCTTGTACTGCTTTCGCGAAAGCTTCTTCACTCAAACCATCTGTAAACGTATACTCGATACCCCAATTGTCAAATTCTTCGGTAACCAAATTAAAAGTACCACCGTAAAGCGTTTTTTGCAGAACCACGTGATCACCATGTTTTAAAAAAGCGAGTAAAGCTGTACTTACGGCTGCCATACCACTGCCAAAGATCAAAGCAGCCTCTGCCCCTTCCAGAGCAGCAATCTTCTTGCAAAGCGCTTCCTGATTAGGCGTGTTTAAATAACGTGGATACCGTTTTACATCTACGTCTTCAAAAGCATATGAAGTTGACATGTAAATAGGAGAAATTGCTCCTTTATATTGTTTATCGTGCACCTCACCTACGTGAGTACAAATCGTATTTAAGCCTCGTTTTTTCTTGATCATAGCTGTAGTGGTTTAAAAGCTAAAAATACAAAAATACATATAGAAGCGTTTACCGTTTGCCGCCAGAATAAAGGAATAGAAGAAATTTATCATACAGGTTTTATACGAATAGGTTTTACCTTTGTTTCTCTAACGAAAATCAAATACCTTGACAATAACTTTTGACACATACAAACCCGAATATGCAGCGGCTTTTAAAAAATTAAATATAGCATGGCTGGAAGAGTATTTTTATGTAGAACCGCATGATGAAGAGGTTCTTAGCAATCCTGAAAAATATATAATCTCGCCCGGCGGTCATATTCTGGTAGCTCTGGCAGATGGTGAAGTTGCTGGCGTTGTAGCTTTAATGAAATTAGGTAATGGCGAAATAGAACTCACAAAAATGGCGGTTGACCAATCATTAAGAGGTCAAAAAATCGGTCAAAAACTGATAAAATACTGCCTGGAGTACGCTAAAAACGGAAAAATTGATAGTCTTATATTATATTCTAATAGAAGACTTGAAAACGCAATTTACATTTATCATAAATTTGGATTCGTAGAAGTACCGCTTGAAGATAATCTTCCCTATGAGCGGGCAGATATAAAAATGAAACTAACTATCAATTAAAAAAGTATGAAAAAATTAGCATTAACCGGGCTTACTGCATTGGCGCTTATCGCCTGCAAGACCGACAACAAAAGTCAGGAAGCAGAAGTTACAGAAACTCAAGAAACTGCAATGACAACAGAAGAAACTGCTTCTTCTGATTTTGATCTTACTCCTATCTCGCATGCTTCGGCGGTTTTTAACTGGGATGATACCGTTTTTTATATCGATCCCGTAGGTGGTGCGGCTGCTTATGACGGTGAGCCAGAACCAGCGATTATATTAGTAACCGATATTCACGGTGACCACCTTGATGCAGAAACGCTAAATGCCATAAAAGGAGACAGTACAAAAATTATTGTACCACAAGCGGTTGCAGATCAACTTGAAGGTGATATTAAATCACAGTTAACTATCATCAACAATGGTGAAACGCAAACTATAGACGGTTTTAGCATAGAAGCAATCCCAATGTACAACCTGCGTGAAGAAGCAAAGCAGTTTCATACAAAAGGACGTGGTAATGGCTATGTTCTTGAAAAAGACGGAATGCGTGTTTATTTTTCTGGTGATACAGAAGATATTCCTGAAATGCGTGATCTAAAAGACATTGACAAAGCATTTGTGTGTATGAATTTACCTTACACCATGACTGTTGATAAAGCTGCTGAAGCTGTATTAGCTTTCAAACCAAAAGAGGTTTATCCTTATCACTACCGTGGCACAGAAGGTTTAAGCGATGTAGACAAATTTAAAGAATTAGTAAACGCTGGAGATGCAGATATTGAAGTGGTTCAGTTAGACTGGTACCCTGATATGGAATAAGCTTTAAGCGAAATAAGCTTTTTGTAAGTCCGCTGGAGAATAATCTTCAGCGGATTTTTCGTTTTAAATAACATCAAACTAATGCATTTGGCACCTAGCCAAGAAAAAAATGTTTAGTATATGTCTAAGTATCTAATAAATCTCTGGAGTCTTACAGACTGCAGCATCACGAATTATTTCATCTTCAAAAAAAACGTAATTAAATTTAGTGATATCTAAAATTTAACACCCATTATTCATAATTGCTAAAATATTTTTGTTTTAATTAACAATTAAATATATATTAGTAAAACGTTTTAGCTATATCTCTCAATTTTTGAAAATGGATATTAATAAGTAAATAATCCTTTTCTACAATCATTGCTATAGCTAAATGCCCCCATTAGTATCTATTTAATTAATACGCTTAAGATCCAGATCAAAAACCTAAGTAATTAAAATAGCTCCATACTTATATTTTAAAAATGGGTCTATTTCCTTAAAGTCGTGATCTCGATAAAATTAGTTTACAACCAAGTATTAAGTACATCTAACTCAATATAAACAACTAATTAAACCATCTTTCATGAAGAGCAAATTATTAAAAAGGTTACTACTTTTAGGCACATTATTGTGTTTTGGATTAGTAAAATCACAAACGGTAACTGGTATAGTTTCAGACAAAACGGGACCGTTACCAGGGGTTAACGTATTGGTAAAAGGAACAACCAATGGAACGCAAACTGACTTTGACGGAAATTACACATTAGACAACGTATCTAATGACGCAACACTAGTCTATAGCTATATAGGCTTTCAAACAACAGAAATACAAGTTAATGGCAGATCTTCTATTGATGTAATACTAGAAGAAAATGCCAGCGAATTAGACGAAGTGGTTTTAATTGGGTATGGTTCTCAAAGAAAATCAGATTTAACCGGTGCTGTAGGTCAGGTCGATACTGAACAACTTAAAGAACGACCAGCAACCTCATTAAATCAGGCACTCTCTGGTAAGATTGCCGGGGTTCAGGTAAATACTAACTCAGGAAGACCGGGAGGAAAATCGAATATTAGAATTAGGGGGTTTAGTTCTATTAATTCGTCTAACAATCCGCTTTATGTCGTCGACGGGGTTCAATTACCTCAAGGCAATTTAGATCAATTTAGTTCTGCTATTGATTACCTCAACCCTAACGATGTGGTTTCTATAGAAGTTCTAAAAGATGCATCCTCAACCGCAATCTATGGAGCAAGAGGGGCTAATGGCGTTATTTTAATAACAACAAAAAGAGGTAAAGCTGGTCAGGGCAGAGTAACTTACGATGCTACATTTAGTGTAAACCAATTTGGTCCTAACAGAGCAAAAGTCCTCAATTCTGCAGAGTATGCTATGGTAGAGCAATTAGCCTGGGAAAATTCTGCAAAATTTGATCCCGAAGGTTGGGCAGCAGGAAATTATGCTCAATACGAGCCAAGACTTAAAAGAGCAGACCCTTTAATGGCCGATTTATTTGACAGCAATGGCAATGCTATTTATGACACAGATTGGTCTAAAGAAGTAGTACAGCATAATTTATCACAAAATCATCAACTAGGTTTTTCTGGCGGTAATGAGAAAACAACATATGCCATTTCTCTTGGTATTAGAGATGATCAGGGTTTACTTAAAGACACGTATCTAAAGAGATATTCAGGCAGGTTTTCTATTGATGATCAAATACAATCATGGTTGAAAATAGGTGGAAGTCTAAGTTACAACTATCAAACTGAAAATCTTGCAGACACAAATGATGAAGTGCCACGCAGAATGGTAGAGGATTTTCCATTCTTGCCGGTAAGATATGAAAGTGGTCCCAAAGAAGGTGAATTTGCAGATAATAGGGATTATCCTTTTGCAGAAGGTACAAGAAACTCTGTACACCGCTTAAATAGTCAAAAATATATTTTAAATACGCAAACGATATCGGGGAGTGTTTATTCTAATATTAATTTCGCCGAAAATCTACAAATGCGTACGGTTTTAGGGACTAATGTTCTTACTCAGGAGAATAATGAATTTAGCGATAGCACACTCGATAGTAACGGTAGGGCATTCGCTTCTTCTAGTAATGAGAAGAATACATTCTGGTCTTTAGAGAACTACCTAACATATACTAAAGATATTGATGAAAATAATGCTTTAACCGCGTTGCTTGGGATATCATGGCAGGAGTCAAATAACTTCTACGTTAACGCTGAGTCGCGAAATTTTCCGACTGATTATTTTGAATATAACAACCTGGGAGCAGGAACAGATAATCTTGTAGTAGGCTCCAGAGCAGATCGTGAAGCGTTGAATTCCTATTTCGGAAGGGTTAATTATAACTTCATGAAAAAGTATTTATTTACTGTAACTGCCAGAGCAGATGGGTCATCAAAATTTGGAGATAATAACAAATTCTCTCTTTTCCCTTCCGCTGCTTTTGCATGGAGAACATCTGACGAAGATTTTCTTGCTGATAGTGAGGTTATTTCTAATCTTAAACTTAGAACAAGTTATGGTGTAACCGGGAACTCAGAAATTCCTCCTTATTCTTCACTTTCACTCCTAAGTTCAAATTACAAAGCTATTTGGGATGGCAATCCTATAGGTGGTACAGGTTTAAACAGGCTTGCAAACCCTGATCTAAAATGGGAAAAAACTGCACAATATGATTTTGGTGTTGAGCTAGGCTTGTTTAAAAACAGGATCTCTATTGAAGCTGATTTCTATTACCGCAAAACTACAGATATGTTGTTAGATGCTCCTGTACCACAATCTACCGGTTATGCAACAATTAGAAGAAATGTGGGATCTATGGAGAACAAAGGATTTGAGTTTTCTATTACATCAACAAATATATCTACCGTTGATTTAAACTGGAGTACTTCTTTTAATATTTCAATGAACAAAAACAAGGTTTTATCATTAGCCACGCCATCTGACATTTTTGGAGTAGGTGGACCAGGTATTACAAATGAAACCAGCATTATTAGAGTGGGTGAACCTGTAGGTGCTTTCTGGGGATTAACCAGATTAGGAGTATGGGGAACAGATGAAGCTGAAGAGGCTGCTAAATATGTGAGCTATAGAAATGGACTTACCCTTCTTCCCGGTGATATTAAGTACAAGGATTTTAATGGTGATTATATCATAAATGATGAAGATCGATCAATTATAGGTAACGGTAGCCCTAAAGCATGGGGAGCTTTTACTAATTATGTTACTTATAAAAACTTTGATTTCACCTTAGAACTTCAGTATTCATATGGAAATGATGTGATGAATATGAACCTTCACTCAAGTGAGGATAGACAAAGTTTAGCAAACAGCTACAAGACAGTTCTAAACGCATGGACTCCAGATAATCAAAATACCATGATCGCTCAGGTGAGAGATACACGTGCGGGTTATGTTACTAATGTTGATACACACTGGATTCAGGATGGTTCTTTTATAAGAGGAAAGAACATAATGCTGGGGTACTCTTTTGATCGAGAAATTGTTGATTTACTGCACTTAAACAAATTAAGACTTTATGCTTCTGCACAAAATTTCTTCCTGATCGTTGATGATGAATTACTGGGAGATCCTGAAGTAACTCCTATTAGAGGAGATGCTAGTAACAATGCTTTCTCACAAGGTATGAAATGGCACGAATATCCTAAATCAACAACTTTTGTGGTTGGTTTACAAGTAAGCCTTTAATTAATAAAAAAATAAAGATCTAATATTATGAAAATTAATATACTCAAAAATAAAAGCAAAGTAGTCTGTTTGCTGGTTCTATTATGTGGAGCCTTCAGCTGTTCAGATTTTCTGGATGAATCAGATCCTTCTAATCTTACACCAGACAGTTTTTACACTAGCGCTAAACATGCTCAGTCTGCTGTCGCTGCAGTGTATGCAGATGCAAGATTTATAGGCGATGGTGCCGGTATTTTTTCTTCTAACTGGCAAATGCTAATGGCGCCTACTGGGATTACATCTACTCAGACAGCACAAAACTCAGATCTTAATAATCTGTATTCACTTTCTTATGACCCCAATACAGGGCATGTAAAAAACTGGTGGCGCGGTCTCTATAAAGTTATTGGTAATGCAAATTTGGTTCTTCAAAACGTTCCAGATATTCAAATGGATGAAGCTGATAAAACCAAGGTTCTGGGAGAGGCGAGATTCTTAAGAGCATGGGCTTATTTTTACGCAGTTAGACTATGGGGAGATGTGCCTTTAATTACTTTACCTCAAAGTGCAGACTCAGAAGACTTCTTTCCCGTTCGTAGTCCGCAAACAGAAGTTTACAACTTAATAGTAAGTGATCTCTTAGAAGCTGAAAGTGCAGGCTTACCTTGGACAGATGAAAGCGGAAGAGTTTCACAATCTGCCGTAAAAGCCCTTTTGGCGAAAGTATATCTTACAATGGCTGGAAATCCATTAAATGAAACAGCTCGATATGCTGATGCTGCCAGCAAAGCAAAAGAGATCATTGATAATGCAGGTCCTATTCACCTTTTTGACACATATGCAGAAGTGCATGATGAAAGTTTAAATAATATGGGAGAGCATATTTTTAGCTTACAATACAATGATCTTGTAGCTGAAAATCCTATGGGCAATATGCGTCCTAATTTTCAACCGGTTACATACCGTGGTCCTGATGGTACAGGGAGTACAATACCAACTCCGGAATTTTACAATTCATACGAAGATGGTGATTTGAGAGCTGTTGACAGAGAAGGTTGGTTTTATACCAGTTATTACGAAAATGGCAGCGGCGAATTATTTGACTTAGGAGCACCTTTTATATTTAAACATTTTAATGTCACTGCAAACGGTACTTCTGGTGTGACAGGAACTGCTAAGGATAATTTAAATGTTCAGATATTTGGGTATGCTGAAGTTCTATTGATTTATGCTGAAGCTTATAACGAGGCTAATGGTGGTCCTAATCAGGCTGCGGTAAATGCCTTGAAACAAATAAGAGATAGAGCGCAGTTATCTACACCTACTTTAGCCGAATTTGACCAGGCATCATTTAGAGAAGCTGTATGGAGAGAAAGATGGCATGAATTAGCCTTTGAAATGAAAATCTGGTTTGATATGGTACGTTTGAGAAAGGTCTACAACAACATAACCGGTGGTTTTGATAATTTCGTTGGTCATGTTAACCTCAACTCTAATCAGGCATTACAGGAAAAACATTTGTTATTCCCTATTCCTGGTCCGGAATTGATAAATAATCCCAATTTAAGTACCCAAAATCCAGGTTATTAAACAAAATCATTTTTCAATATTTAATTAGAACGGGGCACTGCCCCGTTTCTTTTTTGTATTTGTTTTACACCAAAATTATCTTTTGAAATCTGCTCAAAACTGTCATTTAACAGGTCGATTTTTGATGCATTTTGGTCGATTTCCCTCCCCTAGAACGGATTTTTTTTGATGGAATAACAATAATTTTAAGAGCAAATTAGGCCCTAATTGACTTCCTTTATTCTAATCCTGAAATCTCATAAGCACAACGTCTGGCTCCTGAAAGTATATGATCTACGCGTTCTATTTTTACATTTTCACCAAGCACGGTTTTAAATGTTTCTAACTCAGATCTGCAAAAACCCTGACAAGTAGCCGCTGCCGCGCAGATGGGGCAATGATTTTCAATAAGCAAATATTTATTATCATCCTTCTTATACGTGGCCATATAACCTTCTATGTTTCGCATTTCTGCAAGTTTAGCTACACGTTGCTCAAGTTGATCGTTAATATTCATCACTTTAGAGTAACGCGCCACATTCTCATTACCGTTAGCCATAATTACAGCATCAAGAGCTTCTTCTCCTAATGTATCTTTCATTTGCTGTATCAATCGCACAGTAAGATCTGCGTGCGCATCAGGAAAGCGCTCATGACCAGCTTCAGTTAAAGACCATATCTGCTGTGGCCTGCCTCTACCCTTAGATTTACTTGTATTTTGAACCAATCCTTCTTTGGCAAGCTTTAAAAGATTAAACCGTGCTCCTTCTGTAGTAATATTTAATTCTCTTGCTAAAACAGCCAGCGGTAATTCTCCTTTGCTCTTTAAAATCAACAGCGCCCGTTCATTCTCCATTAAAGTTTTCATAATAAACAAAGTAATTATTTGGTTTATTAAACAAACGTACTACATTTGCCTTATAAATTAAAATTTACAATCATAAATATTATAATTATGACACATCAACTGCCAACACTAGACTACGCTTATGACGCGTTAGAACCTCATTTTGATGCCGCAACTATGGAGATTCATCATAGCAAGCATCATCAGGGTTATGTAAATAATCTAAATAAAGCCATAGAAGGAACAGATCTTGAGAAGACTGAGCTTAAGGATATTTTGGCGAAAGCCGGCACACTTTCTCCCGCTATACGCAACAATGCCGGTGGTCATTATAACCACAGCCTGTTCTGGACAATTCTTTCTCCTAACGATGGTGGTAAACCAGAAGGTAAATTAGAAACTGCGATAGAGAAAGCCTTTGGTTCTTTTGAAGATTTTAAAGCAGAATTTACTGCCGCCGCTTCTACACGTTTTGGTTCTGGCTGGGCCTGGTTAATTGTTAATGCAGAGGGAAAAATAGAAATCACATCAACTCCTAATCAGGATAATCCGCTTATGGACGTAGCTCCCGCTAAAGGAACTCCTATTTTAGGTCTCGATGTTTGGGAACATGCTTATTACCTGAATTATCAAAACAAGCGTCCTGAATATATTCATGCATTTTGGAATGTTGTAAACTGGGAAACAGTTGCTAAAAACTTAGAAAACGCATAATAATCTATTAAAAATCGGTGGTTGTTCTGAGTATGGGCAGCTACCGATTTTACTTAACTTTAAAAAAATATCTATGGAAAAGACACGAGTAAATTTAGGTTTGTTAATTTTAAGGGTAACTCTGGGGATTTTAATGCTTTTTCACGGCTTTTCTAAAATGATGAATGGTCTAGAGGGCATAAAGGGAATGTTAGAATCTTACGGTTTACTTTCAGTTATCGCTTACGGGGTTTTAATAGGTGAAGTGATCGTGCCCATATTACTTGTTATTGGTTTTAGAACGCGTATAGCTGCCCTTGTTTACGCCATAAATATGTTAATAGCGGTGATGCTTGTACACATCAATGATATCTTTACATTAAGCACTACCGGTGGCTGGACGCTTGAATTGCAGGGTTTATATTTCTTTGGAGCTTTGGCGTTATTCTTTACCGGTGCAGGAAAATTTGCAGTCTCAGTCTCAAACAGGTGGGATTAATAATAAATAACAAATCATGAATATTGAAATTATAGCTGGCAGTACCCGTGACGAAAGTCTTAGCATACGCGTTGCAAAACATCTACAAAGCAATTTAAAAAGCACTACAGATCATGAAGTGGGATTGATCGCTATGAGCGAAATAACACTTCCTTTTGTAGAAAAGGTCTTTACCACGGCCAGCGACGCTCCAGAAGAGATTAGATCATATGCACAGCGCGTATTTAATGCAGATGCCTTTATTATTTGCACGCCAGAATATAACGGAAGCTACACCCCTGCCCTAAAGAATTTCTTTGACCATTTCCCTAAACAATCTCGTAAAACCTTTGGTCTGGTTACAGCTTCGCCGGGTATGATGGGTGGTATGCGTGCTGCTCAGCAATTGCTACAAATGGTCCCGGGATTTTTTGGTATTGCTTCTCCTATGATGCTTATCGTGCCAGATGTCACAGGTAAATTTGAAGAAAATGGAACTTTAAAAATTCCGGCTTTTCAAAAAAATGTCGATACTTTTGTCACAGAATTTCTTTGGCTGGCAGAAAGATTGAGTGCAGAGTAAATTCCATTATCTATTATAATTGCATAAAAATCGGGTTAAAACTACTTAAAAATGGCTGTAGACGATAAAAATGTACTCCAGATAGGAGAACATGAAGTAAGCTATGTGCCTGGTCAATCTGTACTTGATGCAGCTTTAGCTGGCAGAGTTCCATTTTGTTCTGAGTGTGGCGGTAAGGCACGTTGCTCTACCTGCCGCATTTTTATTACAGGTGGTGATCAAAATATTACAGCGATTAACACAGCAGAGAAACTTCTAAAAGAACGCATCACCCTTCCTGAGAAATCAAGATTAGCCTGCCAGACCTTTTTAAAAGGAGGCAATGTAAGGGTTAATCGTATTATGAAAGATGAGACAGATTACCCACTTTATTTACCTAACCAGCAGGATGGGCAGGAAGCGATGGGTAGAGAGATGCATATGGCGCTTCTCTTTCTTGATATTCGCGATTTTACACACTTCGTAGAAACACATCTCGCTTTTGATGTCGTTCATCTGGTACGTAAATTATTCTCCACTTTTGAGAATATTATTAAGCAGTTTGATGGTAAGGTTATAGAAACTGCCGGCGACGGTCTTTATGCGGCCTTCGGTTTTACCACCCAATTGCAACAAGCGGCAAATGATGCTGTAAAAGCAGCATACATGATTCTGGACGAACTTGTTCACCTTAATGAAAGTTATCTCGTAAAACATTTTAATGAAGAAATAGCTATTGGTATGGGGCTTCATGTGGGTAAAGTGGCAGTTGGTAAAATACATCTGGATAATAAAGATCATGAGATCGTTATGGGCTATCCTGTAAATATTGCAGCAAGGCTTGAAGGATTAACAAAAGAATTAAATAACTCCTTTATCATTTCAGAAAACACCTATAAACTTTTGAAGAATGCGCCAGAAATTAAAGGCGTGCGTACGATGGTTTTAAAAGGTGTGACCACAGAGCAGAAAGTTTACCTTATTGGTGAGACTTATCACTAATTAGTTAGAATTCACAGACCAGACTTCAAAGATTAAACTACTATCGCTAACAAGCGCCATCATAAATACTATACTTTTTACAGAAGTTTTGACAATTATTTGCAGGTATAAATTAAAATAATCTAATTTTAATACTGCAACCAAAGCATTAAACAACCTGTAATGAAATTTCCATTTATATTCATCGTCATTTTAGCCACCACCAGCTGTCAGGACAAAAAAGAAAAACCCGAAGCTAAACCCGCCAATTCTTCTCAAACCTTTTATGTAGGCACATATACAGATGTTGATAGTGAAGGCATCTATAAATATGCACTAGACAGCACAGGAAACCTGTCTAAAATTGGCCTTATGGCGAAAACATCTAATCCTTCATTTGTGGCCTTAACGCCAGACAAAAAATATCTCCTTGCTATTAATGAAGCTGGTGAGGGCACGGTAGAATCATATGCTGTTCATCCTGATAGTTTAGAATTATTAAGTCAAAGTAAATCAGGAGGCGCAGCGCCTTGCTTTGTAAATGTAGATGAAGAGGGTAATGTGTTAGTTGCTAATTATAATGGCGGCAATGTGGGCCTTTTAAAACTACAGAATGAGGGCAAATTATCAGATTTACTTAATGTTTCTCAACATGAGGGCAGTGATATAACAGACAGGCAAAAAGGACCACATGCACATTCTTCATGGTTTGCTCCCGATAAAAACACAATCATTTCGGCAGATCTGGGCACTAACCAGCTTTGGTTCTCTAAAATTGAAGATGAAAAACTTGTAAATACTCCTCCAGATACTCTGGGTATGGAGGCTGGCGCGGGGCCAAGACACCTTGCATTTCATCCTAACAACAAATGGATTTACGTAATAAGTGAGTTAAATAACAGCGTTACCCAGGTTGTTAAAGACAACGACAGTTCATATATCAGAAAAAATTCATATTCTACTCTTCCTGAAGATTTTACCGGTGAAAGCGCTTGTGCAGATATTCATATTTCATCAGACGGTAAGTTTGTGTATGCCTCTAATCGCGGTCACAATAGCATTACTGTTTTTGAAGTGAATAATGAAGATGGAAGCCTCTCTCCTATTCAGTATGAATCTGTACATGGTAACTGGCCTCGCAATTTTGCACTTTCACCAAATGAAGATTATGTGATCGTAGCCAATAGAAGATCTAATAACATCACATCGTTTAAACGAGATAAAACCACTGGCAGAATAGAGTTTGTGGGGGAAGTAGACGCTCCTAGTCCTGTTTGTATTTTGTTTGACTAGAAAAAATCTACTTATTACAAAAAACCGCCTAAAAAGGCGGTTTTTTTAGCTTTTATGTATGACTTAATGTGTCCTTTTCTGCTGCTGGCGGAATAAGTCCGGGATAACTTTCATTAAAAAACTGTTTTCTTAAAGAATCCATTTGTCTTAAGATAGACTGCACACTTGTAGAATCTTCTGCACCATTACGTTGGAAGAAATCATCACTAAAAAAATCACGCTGCATCAATGAATTATCGCCAAAAGGGATAGCATAATTTTTTTCCATTAAATTAGGCATACGCTCATTAAAATAGTCATTCATAGAAGCCATTAAACTGTCCACATCTACAGATACAGAATCACCGGTGCGATTAGTATAAGACCAGGTATAAATAGAATCATATTTAACCACATTACCATTCTCATCAACCTGCTTATTCACTTTCCAGCTTTCCTTAGGTCTTGTCGTGTCTATATTTTCACTTAGATTTTTATGAGTTTCAGGTAGCGGTTTTTCATTATTCTCCTGCCCTTTACAACCTGTAAGACTAAGAAATGTCAATACTACAGCTATCATTTCTGTTTTCATATCTATCTTTTTTTAGGGTTCAACACAAAATACTTTTGATAAACTTTAACCATAAAAATATTCTTGAGAATCATTTACCATAATAAAGTTAGAGAAAATGACTAATTTTCAGAATTAATAAAGGCCAAAAATTAGTTAATAAAACAGTAGCCTTTATTTATATTATCAACCTCTATTCAATATGTTACGCAGAAATAAAGAACAAGAATTCCTAATACAATTCACTAAGGAGTTAGAAAATATATTTGAAGAGTTTTATGAATTTCAGTTAGAAGATAAGACAGACGTACTCGTTAAACATACTAATGATCGTTTGCTGGCTCAACTTGATATTGATGTAGAAAAAATTCTCAATCTGCCTAAAGGCGAAATAAAATCTTACCTGCAAGAGCGTAAATTTCACTCCAGACATTTTGAGAATCTGGCAGATTATCTAACAAAAGCAGCCCAAAATGAGCTGCAGAGCGACAAAACTAAAGCCAGAACAGAACTCGAGAAAGTTATTGAGATTAATGAGATCGCAGACGAGGTTTCAAAAACCTTTTCTATCATTCGTATGAATAAGAATATTCTGGTTAAAAATCAGCTGGAAAAGGTCTAAAATCGGCTTTTTTACTTCACTTTTTCGCCTCCCAGAAACGTTTCGGAAACTTTTAGATTAGGAATCTCATCCTCGTTGATTGTCATAATATCATCATCCATTATTATGAAATCTGCAAACTTTCCGGCTTCTATACTGCCTTTCTCATTTTCTTCAAAATTAGAATAAGCCGCCCAGATGGTCATTCCGCGTAAGGTTTCTTCGCGACTTAGAGCATCTTTCATCTGGAAACCACTTTCAGGAAAATGCTGTAGATCTTTTCGCGCTACAGCGGCATAAAAAGTATAAAACGGGTTTACCTGCTCTACCGGAAAATCTGTTCCTAATGCGATCACACCGGCCTCATCAAGCAATTCTTTATAAGCATAAGCACCTTTCATGCGCTGTTTGCCCAGCCTGTCTGCGGCCCAGTACATATCACTAGTTGCATGCGTAGGTTGCACAGAAGGTAAAATATTGTCGTCAAAATAGTCAAAATCTTCTGGCGAGATCACCTGCGCGTGCTCTACCTTCCAGCGGCGATCGTGCTGTCCTTTTAATGCTTCGGCGTAAGCTTTTAAAATAACAGTATTTGCAGAGTCACCTATAGCGTGTGTATTCATCTGGAAATCTGTAGCTGCAATTCGCTTTGCCAGCGCTTTTATACTGTCTACCGGAGTTACCATCGCACCATAATGATTTGCCCTGTCTGCATATGGCTCACGTAAAGCAGCACCGCGAGAACCCAAAGCACCGTCGCCGTAAACTTTTACAGAACGCACGTCGAGTTTGTCCGTTTTTAGAATTCCGTGATTTAAGAAATAATTTACATCGTTGGGCTCATTACTTACCATCGCATAAATACGCATATCGAGCGCTCCTGCCTGTTGTAGACTGTCTATAAGTTCTATTGTCTGTCTGGAAATACCTGCGTCATTAACAGTCGTGAGGCCGTAATCAAAGCAGTATTCCTGCGCATCTATAAGCGCCTGTGCCTGCTGCTCGCGAGTAATTTTTGGCATGATCTTAAAAATAAGATCCATAGGATTATCAATCAGTACGCCAGTAAGCTGGTCTCCATCTTTAACGATCTCGCCGCCATCTACAGTTGTGGTATTGTCAACTTTTGCCAGATCAAGCGCTCGTTGATTCACTAGAAGCGCATGCCCGTCTATACGCTGCAAAACAACAGGTATATCTGGAAATAAAGAATCTAATTTATCTTTTGTAGGGAAGTTTTTATCGTCCCAATCATTCTGGTCCCAGCCACGACCGTAGATAAAATCTGTAGCCTTCTCTTTCTGAAAAGTCTGTACCCTTTCTATGACCTCATCATAACTTTTTGTTCCTACCAGATTAACTGATTGTAATGTAGTACCAAATCTATAAAAGTGGCAATGCGCATCTATTAAACCAGGAAGAACAGTCTTACCTGAAGCGTCTATGATTTTATCAGCTATATATTTTGCTGTAATATCTGCGGTGCTGCCTACTTGTATAAATTTACCTTCGCTCACGGCGAAAGCTTCCGCTTTTGAGAAAGTAGTGTCTACAGTATAGACTTTTGCATTTTTGACAATTAGATCTACTTTTATTTTTTGATCAGTATCGCAACTAAAAATAACAGCAAGGGTGAGTAGCCCAAAAAGGAGTTTCATTTCGTAAAATTTTGACCAAAAATACAAAAGTAAATTCGAGAAAATCGACCTGTTTTGACCGATTTTTCGCCTATAAAGGCAATATTTAGCGCTTTTTTGTAAAAGGATCAAATGACACACCTGCATTAAAATAACCAGTAGCGCCTTGCTCATTTCTATAGATGTAATCTTTGTTGGGTTGTCCTTTCTCAGTAAGTCTGGAACTGATAAAATTTGTAAGACCACCTTTAGCCGTAAGAATTATGTTGTGCGTGAGTTTATGTTCGTAAATCAGCCCGGAATTAATCTCTAACTGGCTATATTCAAACACATCTGGAAAATCAGGAGCATTTACGTTTACATAAAAACCATTGCTGCCAAATGTGCTACCTATAGACAAACGCCCATTTTGTCCCAAAGGGCGGCGTAACAATAGACGTTGTGGTAAAATAAAATCTACCTCCCATTCAGAATTTTTAAATTGATGATTGTATGTAAAAGTGGGAAAGAAAGGAATCTGCGAAGTAGGATCTATAAATGCAATTGCACCTAAAGTAATTGTGGTGCGTGCTGTTCTTTTCATAATTAAAGACGCTCCCAGAAACCCTTTTAAACGCTGAGCTCCCTTATCGTTACCGTCTACAATTAAGCTTGCGTTATAGATTACCGGTTTTTTAAATAAAACCGAAAAGTAAGTAGAACTTAATGCGGCTGAAAATTTATGAAAATCGGCAATTTTATTCTGATTATATGTGTTTTGAGACGAAATATTACGAAGTTCACTAAATTCAAATTCGTTAAAAACGTAGTCTGCAGAACCTGTTAATGACCACTTTTGAGTTTTATAAAGGGGAATATTTGCTGAAGCTCTAAAGGTTTTCTGGTCTTTTATTTTACCTGTCTGGAAATCTTCATCAAAAAGCCTGGAATCAAAATCTCTGGAAAATGAACTTCCATATTCAAAATTAAGAACGCGTGCTCTGGGAAACTCGGCTCGTATCTTTTTTGCAGCTTCTTCCTGAAATTGCCCTTCCTGCTCCTGCGCACTTACTATTAAAGCGGTAAAAAAGGTAATTGTAAATAGTACTATTCTGATCATCAAATTAGGTAATTAATTAGTTTTAAAAAGTGCAAACGTTGATTATACATTATTCTTTAAGGATGTACTTTCTCTAGTTGAATAAAAGATCCTCCAGATCTTTTCATAACATTGCTTACACCAAAATTCTTAAGATGATCAATATCTAAATAATATTGTGTTTGCAGGACAGTGAAAAATCAAGTTTATTATATTGCTCTTTGAATAATAAGATTGCCAAAACGAAGCTTGTAACAAAACTCCCGTAGTCTGTTTACAAATCCCTCATTTAGATTAGAATCGATATTGAAAAAGATCTCACTGTAAGGATTTACATCAAAAACAGATTCAATAAAAAGGGAAATTCTATCAAATTCACCAGTATTTAATTCATCGTTAATATTGATAGTCAAGGAGTCGTCAGATTTGATTTTAAAGGATAGCATATTATTAGGGTGATTTAGTTAAACCTCGTATTGGTTAAACAAAAAGAGATTAAAAAAGTCAAATTTGAATATTTATAAGTTGAGATATGATCTATTTATACCAACAACATTTTTATAACGCTCAATAACACAAATTTGTAGATGATATTTTAAACCTCATTTTAAACTCTTAGTTCTGAATTAAAAGAACCTATTCTACAAAAAATATAGAAATTACAGATTCCCCCAGTTCTTAATGATCTGTTGTGCTTCTTGCATATAATAATCCATAAACTGTGTCAATTCTTCAAGCTTATTATTGTAATCTGTTGTTTCTGGAGTGCGTTGGGCTAAAATTTCTTTCATAGTCTTATTATACTCCTCATAACGATTTAGGCCTTTTTCCATTTTATCCTTCCATTGATCCAGTTTAGAATAGAAGTAACGTTTACGCTCTCCCATTTTTGTCCTGTAACCTATATAGTCTAATGTTAAAAGCGTATTTATAGCATTACTAGTAGCACTTTTACTTAAACTGAGAACATCTCTTATTTCATCAAAAGTAAATTCTAATTGATCTGCAACGGTTAACAGTCCGTTTACACGAGCAGCCGCTGGCGAAAGACCAAACTGCTCCTGTATCACGCCATAGCGCTCTATTAGCTCTTCCTGTTTTTTGTTAAGTTGGTTTTTCATCGTACAAATACGGTGCAAATGTAAAAAGTTTTTTTAGTTCTCTAACACAAGAACTAAAAAAACTTTTATCTAATTTTATTATTTGTACTAAAAATCAAATTTATAGGTGGCGCCTGCCATAACCTGTAATCCTTGTACAGGATAATTTACCCATTTATCATACCCGTTGTCAAGTATATTATTAACTCTGGCAAATGCAGATAATTGATCATTGATACGGTAACCTACATGGGCATTTGCATCAAAATAGCTTTCTAATGTTACAGGTGTTGCAAAATACTGTGTTGTAGGCCCTGTTACATAAGTTTCATCGTTACGCTCACCTACAAGAAACAGATTAGCACCGGCAAACCATTGTTCACTAATTTGATAATCTGCAAAAAGGGAAGCTTTATAGCTTGGCAAATTCCATGCTTCTGCTTCATTTGATGAATTATAACTAAAGAACTCACCATTTATACGCATCTTTAGATTGCTGTTTACATCTAAATTCAATTCACCAAAAACTGAGAAAGTTTTCACATCATCGTAAACAACATCAAATGAATTACCAAATTGATAATCTTCATTACCTAAACTTCCTGCCCCATCATTGTATCTGGGATTATTTTTAAAGAGCGCCTTATTATTTTCTGAAGCATAATTTGCTCTTAGGTTATAGCCAACTGTATTTACTATTTTCCCCTTCATACCTACATAACCTTCGTAAGGTTTATCTGTAGATTGTATTAAAAGCGTAGGTGAAACAAATGGGTTTTCGTTTACAAAGTCCTGATAAGAATTCTGTTCAAGCTCACCTTCTACCCCTGCATAAGCGATAAAATACTCATCTACTACACGGTAAGAAGCAGTTACTTTAGGATATAAATAAAAATTAGTTGTGCTGTTTTCTGTGTCCAGATTAACCGCAGCAGTTACACCTAGTCTCAGAGTAAGGTCATCACGAAGAATTTGTAAACTAGGACTAGCAGAAATATTTAATTGACTGTAACTAATATCCTGTGTATTATCATAATTACGGTCAAAGCTGCCGTTTACATAATCTAATTTAAGGCCCAGTGTGATATCTTCATCCGTTATTGGGAAGTTAAAAGTAGGCGCTACAATTGCGCGTATTTCTGAAGAACTGTTTGAGTCACCAAAGTAACCTATTTGAGCTTTTCCGCCTTTAAAGAAAGAATCATAAAGCTCTAGAGAACCTCCTACTTTTGCACCATAAAAACTGTGCTGTGGATCTATATTAGTTAAGGTTTCTGGTGAGGCAGCGGTAAAGTCATCTACACCATACCAGTTATAAAGCTGATGACTCAGGTCAAGATCTGTGCGCCAGTTAATACCACGGTTACGTGAACTATAATTCAAATTAAGATTAGTGTCATAAAATTTATCATCAAGTGCAATATCTTCTATACCACCCTGAGATGAATTGTGATTGAGATAAATACCAAAATTATCACTTCTGCTCACCTCAAAATTGCTATAAAACTCTGCTAAAGCACTTGTATAGGTACCAAAACCCAGCGTCACATAGTTATCATATAATTTCACTCTTTTAGCTTGCTCTACAGTCGCAGCTTTACCTTTTGCCGGAGTAAACGTAGAAGCTACAGGTACAGAAAAAATACCATAAGTAACTTTTTTCTTTGCGGTGTTTACTGAGTCATTTAATTGCGGAGTTGCCTTTACCTTGAAGGCATCGCCTATCTCTGGTGTATATGGTTTTACAACATTCACAACCTCTGTACCCAGATTGTCTTCATCCTGGGCATTTACCTGAAAGGCAAAAATGAACACAAATAAAATACTGCTTAGTAGAACTTTTGATCTATTGGGATTACTCATAAATGAGAACTGTTTATAGTGATGAATTAAGGGTCTAGTTATTGTTTTCTACAGAGGAGTTAGTCTTAGCTTCTGCTGTCTTTATTCTGTTTAATTCTGCTTTAGCTTCTTCAACCACTTCAGGAAAATCTGTAAAGTTTGAAGTCACATTGTCAAGAATGTAAGTTGCCTGGTATGCGTCACCCAGAGCATAGAAATTCTTAGCCATAAGTATTAAACCTTTGGCTCCATACAATTTATAACCGCTGTAGTCTTTGGCTAACTTTTGTACCGCCTCGTTAGAAGCTTTATTGTCTCCTGCTTTATTCTTAAAATAAGCATCATAATACAGTGCTTCTGCCGCCAGCTCACCTGTTGCTATTTTCTGCACTTCAGCGTAAGCCTGCTTTGCCCTGTTCTCATCATTAGTCTTCATTGCGCTGCGGGCAATTATTACCTGTGCATCACTTTTAACTGAGTTATCTATTTTAGCATTCGCCAGAACCTTCTCTGCATAACTAAATGCCTTAGGATATTGTTTCAGTTCGTAATATGATTTCATCAAGTTGCTTTGCGCGAAAATCGTATTCTGCGGAATATCAGATTCTTTCTCAAGCCTTTCCAGAACCGGTATGGCATCAGTATAATTTCTTTTGCTTAAATAAACCTGACCTAATCTTGCTAGAGCCTGTTCTGTAAACTCACTACGCTCTTTGTTAATCACATATTTGTAATGTGGAATCGTTTGATCAAAATCATCCTTACCAAAGTATAATTGACCCAGGTAAAAATGAGCATCCATCGCGCGTTGACCGTTAGGATAATCCTGCAGGTATTTCTCATATTGACGAATAGCCTGATCGCTGTTATTTGCCACAAATTGCTTTTCTGCTGAAGAGAAAGCGGCTTCATCAAGTTCAGAATCTTCTACAGAAATGTAATCAAGGCTGCTGGCCCATCTTCCATATTCATCTACTTTACCCTGATCAATATAAATAAGTTTAGCTGAAGCAACCGCCTGAACACCTTCTGGCGTCCCGGGGAAATCTGTAGCAACTCTCTTAAAAAGGTTCAATGCTTCATTGCTGCGGTTTGTGTTATCATAAATAAGTGCTTTTTTTAATAAAGCTTTAGAAACAAACTTGCTCTTTGGCACTTCGCGTACCAGCCTGTCGTAAGCTGCGATACCTTTCTCATTATCTTTCATCGCCACATACGTATTACCCAACTCATAAAGGGCATCGTCGCGATAACTAGAAGTAGGAAACTGATTTGCAAAATTATCCAACGCTTCTACTTTTTGATTGTTACGATCTACAAAACCATAGCTTATTGCTTTTTGAAAAGTGGCGTAATCCCGATCACCACCGCGCAAATCAACCGCTGCATTATAAGCCTCCATTGCTGGCCAGTATTTACGGCTGATGAAATAACTATCTCCCAGTCTTAAATAAGCGTCTACTTTTCTTGTTTCATCTACATCGCCTGATTTTACATAACGATCAAAATAATTTGCTGCCTGATCATAATTCTTCTTTTTAAAATAGGCATAGCCTAAATTATAAGCAATATCCTTATATTCTGGCAATGTAGAGGCTTTGCTGCTTTGCTCAAACTGTTTAAACGTAAGCAACGCATCATCTATTCGGTTTAAGTTATACTCACTCTCTGCTTTCCAGTATAATGCTCTGGCAGTAAATTCTGGAGTGCGTGGTTCTTTTAACGATTTCTCAAAATTGTCTATCGCTCCCGAGTAATCGCTGTTGTTATATTGCTCTATAGCGCGGTAAAAAGCTACTTTTTGATAAGCTACTTTATCATTAAAATTTCGGTTATTCTCAAGTAAATCCATCGCCTGAGCATAATTCTTAGAAGTGATATAAGAATCTATAAGCAAGGTTTCCAACTCTTGTTTAGCAGGTGAATCTGGGTAACTTTCAAGATAATTACTAATTGCCGTTGGAGCAGGTTCGTAGGCGTTACCTATTTCATAACTCAGCTTAGCATAATTTAAACCGCTATCTTCTTTTATCTTGGGTTCAAAATCCATTTGATATGCGTTGCGAAAAGCATTCAAAGCTTCCTGCTTACGATCTGTTTGTAAATACGCATCTGCTAAATGATAATATGCATTTTGTGCTACGCTGTTACGACCGTCTATGATCTTGTTAAATTCGCTAATCGCATTCTCAAAATCGCCTTGTTTGTAGTAAGCATAACCCAGCTGATAGTAATCTGTATTATTCCATTTACCTCTTAAACCCTTGTATTCTTTTAAATATGGTAGAGCTTCATCATATTGACCTAAATTAAAATAACTTTCTCCTATAATTTTATTGAGCTGCGATATTTCCTGGCGGTTTGCATTAGGCAATTGTTCTTTTCCTAATTTAATGGCTTCTTCAAACTTGCCTAGTTTAAAATTAAGATCTGCCTTAAAATAAGCCAATTCTTCTCTGCTTCCGCCCTGTGCTTCTACCTCATCAAACAATTCACTTGCTTCTTCATACTCATCGCTGTCGTAAGCGATAAAACCTTCATAATATTTAGCCTGAGAGCCATATTTTTTAGAATCGCGTACTCTGTTGAAATAGATCTTAGCATCTTCAGGACTGTTAGTTTTAAAATGAACATAGCCCATGTTGAAGTTGTAGCGTTCCATCTCCTGATTATTCAAACGTGCAAGATCTACCCGCTCGTACCACTTTTTCGCATAAGCGTATTTTCCATTCTCAAAATAATAATCTGCTACATCTAGAAAAGCCGAATTGCGCTTTGTGCTGGTAGGATATTCATCTACAAAATCCTGCATCATCTGGTCTGCACCAGACTGATTAAGCCGCACAGAAGCATTTGCAATATAGTATGCACAATCTCCTTTTATGGTAGGATCATTAGTGTCTTGCTTTACTTCATCGAACAACGTTTGTGCAGCCAGGTACTGCTTGCTGTTGTATAAGGTAAGTGCCTTATTATATTTTAGAAGTTCGTTAGTATAAGCTGCAGATTGCTGCGCCTGCATTAAAGGCGCCGAGAGCACAAGAGCCATGAAAAGAATCAAAAATCTATTGATCATAAAGGGAATTATTTATTTACCAAAATGGACGTTTTCGCCGCCCAAATATAGGGGCTTCTATTGTGTAATAACGCTACAAATCTGTGATAATTATGTTAAGAGAATTTGAGCACTGCTATTTTTTAAGAAAACTATGATTACTATGTATATAGCTTTGTTTTCTGTAGAAGTTTATAGCTATTCATTTTGCGCAGTTCTAATTGCAATGATTTACAAAAGGCATTCGATCTTAGTGTAATAGCTAAAGCTGGTCTGCTGATTTTTGATCTAAAAAACCGATTTTAAGTAAAAATTAGCCGTTTTTTCTTAACCATTGAAGTGAAATAGATATCGTACTTTTGACGTTAGATTATCTTTAAAAATTACTTTTATTTATGCCAAACGCGGTACTCGAGTTAAAAAACGCAGCGATATTTCAGCGTGAAAACCTTATTCTTTCAGATGTAAATGTGACCATCAATAAAGGTGAGTTTGTTTACCTTATAGGTAAAACCGGCTCTGGCAAAAGTAGTTTCATGAAAACGCTGTACGGCGACCTGCCGCTGCAACAGGGAGAAGGGCACATTGTAGATTTTGATCTGGCTTCACTCAAAGAAAAGCAAATCCCTTTTTTACGCAGAAAACTGGGTGTGGTTTTTCAGGATTTTAAATTATTAAACGACCGCACGGTAAGTGAGAATCTGCGATTTGTTTTAAAAGCTACCGGCTGGAAGGATAAAAGCGAAATGGATACAAACATTGACCGCGTTCTTGATAAAGTGGGCATGAAGACCAAAGGTTTTAAATACCCTTACCAACTTTCTGGTGGTGAGCAGCAACGTGTGGCGATTGCTCGCGCGCTTCTTAACGATCCTGAACTTATTCTGGCAGATGAACCTACAGGAAATCTAGACCCGCAAACATCTGTTGAAGTTATGGCTGTTTTACAGGAGATAAATAAGAACGGAAACACCATTCTTATGGCCACGCACGATTATGCGCTTTTACTAAAATACCCGTCAAAAACCTTAAAATGCGACGGGAATAAAGTGTTTGAAGTGGTTCAAAAAACCATCTAAAACAACCGATTTTCAACCTAAAAGAGCGATTATTTTACGCGCATTTACTTCTGTATTAAAAACCTTATCAAGTGCTTCTTGTCGCTCTGTATTGAATTTATAAGGTGATTTTTGAAATTTTTGTATTGCAGCAATCACTTCCTCTTTACTTTCTGCAACCGTACATTGATCAAGGATCAATTGCTCATCTATTACATTTTTGTTTACTAAACAATGTCTGCCCTCATAGAGTGCGTGAACTACTTTTAGCTTGGTGCCAGATCGCTGAAAAGAATAACACAGATTGATATGTGATTTCGCAAAGAGATGTTGCAGGTCAGATCTTGATTCTATTCTTTTACAACTTATGTTACTGTATTCTGCCGTTTCTTTCATCAACATGCGCATATTCTTACTGCCGGCAATTATTAACGGAAAATCTAACTCACTAAAAATTTCTATAAAAAATCTGGCGGTACGTAAATTATCAATGATTGAAAGATCACCATGATAAAGCGCATATTCACCAAACTGCGATAGCTTTTTCACGGTATCATAACTCTGAAAAGCCGGGATATAATGACAATTGGGCTTATAGTTTTCTTTAAAATAATCAAACTCATGATTAGAAATCGTAAGAAGATGATCTACCTTATCTACAATTTTCTCGTACCTGCTAAATTTGTGAGCCTCATAAGTAAGCATGTATTTATAAAACAGATTGGTAGCGCTGCCTGCCAAACCACGGTAATAATGGTGCTCAATATTATGAGCTCTCATTATTAATTTTCTTTCCTTAAAATCATGCTTATTGAGAACCGCAGTTGTATGTAAACCTTCAAAAAGTATGGGGGCGCTGTTTCTTTTTAAATTATCTGCCAGTTTTTTATTGGTACGAAATTTAACCGAAAGCGGCCTTAGGCTTAAATAACTGGTGAAGGTTTTATTTTTTGAATATGTGTAAACACGTTTGCAGTATTTTTTGAGTCCGCTATAATCTGTTCTATTCTCTACAAAAATATGCAGATAGATCACAATGCCCTGTTTATGCAGCGCTTTCAATTTATAAAAAACCTCGATCGCACCGCCATAATCTGGTGGATACGGATTTTCAAAAGAAACAATATTTAACTCTGTACCAGACATCCTGAACTAACTAAAAGATTAGCAATTATGATTAAGCTATATTTGTAAAAATTAAATTGAATAGGCTAAAAGAACAAATTAGTCTGTTATAAAGATACTGTAATCTACAAATTTAAATGACGCTGCGCTTTAGTGTTATCATTCCGCTTTACAATAAAGAACATTTTATTGCAAATACAATAGAAAGTGTTTTGAAACAGTCATTTTCAAATTATGAAATTCTCATCATAAATGACGGCTCAACAGACAAAAGTCTCAAGATTGCACAAGGTTTTAAGGACAAGCGAATACAAATAGTCACACAAAAAAATAGCGGACTCTCACATGCACGAAATCACGGGATAGATTTAGCTCAAGGCGAAATAATAGCTTTGCTAGACGCAGACGACATTTGGTTAAAAGACCATTTACAAGTAATTGATAATTTAGCCCGCCACAATCCGGAAGCTTCTTTGTTTGCTACGCGCTATGAAGAACTTTACCCAAACGGAAACACAAACAAACCGCAATACAATCTCCCTGCACACTTTAAAACAGGAGTTATTTCAAACTTTTTTGAAAGCAATTTAAACCAGCCACTCGCAGTTCCCAGTTCGTTTGCATTTAAAAAAGAAGTGGCAAATACTAATCGCTTTGATGTTACTGTTAACTATGGTGAGGATGTAGATTTCTTCATTAGAGTGCATTTAAAATATCAGTTTGCCTTTCACAACCATACCACTTGTTTATACAGAAGAGATTCTGAAAACCAGATCACAAAAGACCATATAAGCAGCAAAAATGTAACTGCTTTTGAGAAATATCTCTCTAAAAATCCTGAGCATATTTCGTTAAAAAAGTACATCAATATAGAGCGCTACTTTCTGGCGATGAATTACAAAGCGGAAGGAAGTATGACTGCATTCTCTAAAATTAGAGATCAATTAGTAATGGAGCTTTTGACCCCAAAACAGCGATTTTTACTCAAAACACCCCGATTTTTATTGCTTTGGTTAAAAAAGATTAAAAGACAACTTATTTTACGCGGTAGGCGGGTTACAAGCTTTTAAAGTTCAAATAATTTGAATAATCCCTAATGTAATCATCCTCCAGAAACTCTGCAGAAGCAAGCACAAGACAAATTCCTCCAGAAGAAAAATCTTCAAGCTCACGCCAGAAACCGCTGGGTATGAGCAAACCTTCGTCTGGTTTATTTAAAGTGTAGCTGGTTTTGGTCTTGCCGTCATCAATGATGACATTAAAACTTCCGCTTAAAGCGATTAAAAATTCGTGCTGCTCTTTATGGGCATGACCTCCCCTTCTCGCGCCACTGGGCACATCATACAAATAGTAAACGCGTTTAGATTCAAACGGAATTACATCTTTCTCAACTACAGAAAGATTGCCACGACGGTCCTTTATTTTAGGCAGTTTTATGCGCTTTACGGTCATTTTTTAGCTGTTTTAAGCAGGTTTTCCCACTGCAGGATAATTGCTTCGGTTGAATATTTAGCAACGCTTGATTTAGCGTTTTTACTTAATTTATCAAGTAAATCGGGATCATTAATCAACTTATTCATCGCATCACGCAGAGCCTTAAAATCATTGTAAGGCAAGAGCAATCCGTTAATATTGTGATTGATAATTTCTGCCGGTCCTGTTTTACAATCGAGAGCAATTACAGGAGTACCACTAGCCAGACTTTCTAACATCACCATTGGGAAACCTTCAAATTTACTACACTGCACAAAGAACATCGCTTTTTTATAATACGGAAAAGGATTAGACAGAAATCCTTTAAACATTACCATTTCGCTAATGTTCAATTTCGCAGCCAGCGCTTTAAGTGAATTCTGTAAAGCACCTTTTCCCAAAATTACCAGGCAAATTCCGTTTTGTGGTAATTCACTTGTAGCGTAGATTTCGATAAGTTTATCAAACTGTTTTATATCGTCATCCATCCTGCCAGCCGCGAGAATAAATGGCTGCTTAATATCGCAATGCGCAGTAGCAAGTTTTTCTATTTGCACCAAATTAAAAGCGTTGGGAATAACCGAAACATTCGTCAGCTTAAACTCACTTGCAATGCGTTCTTTAATTCCGCTGGTAATCGTGTTTATAGAAAAAGCCTTCTTGTAAAGCAGGTTTGTAAGCTTTCGCTGCAGCGGAAAATAATACGAGATTTTATAACTGTGAACGGTGTAAATAACTTCAACAGATCTATAGAGTAGTTTTGAGATCAAAAACTCTTTGATGAGGCTTTGCCGCATTCTGTAATCAATAACGATATCGATTTGTTCTGTTTTTAGAAAATGGGCAAATTTTCTAAAACGTTTAAACTTGTCAAAAATGTCGTTCTTGTCATTTTTGTAAACTCCCAGATCAATAAGTTTACCGCTGTAAGGGTATTCTATAAGGCTGGTAATAGTTGCCACATAAACTGTAAAATCACGATCGTGTAACATACCAGAAAGAATACCTGCAGCACGTTCTGCCCCGCCTTTGCCTAATTGCTCTACCAATATGCAAACTTTTTTCTTTTGCTCTGTCACTAAATCTTTATCTTGACCGTCTAAAATACAATTAAACTCATGAAAATACTCCTTGTGGGAGAATATAGCAATCTGCACAATTCCCTTAAACAAGGTTTACAGGCGCTGGGATGCGAAGTTACGCTTCTCGCCACGGGTGATGCTTTTAAGCGTTTTCCTGCAGATATTAATGTGCGCGGGAAGTTTTGTCAGGATAATAAGTTTCTTAATTATTTGAGGCAGGCTGTTTTTAAAGTGACTAAAATAGATTTGGCATTATTTGAAACTGCGCTACGGTCCTGGCTCGTTTTGCGTAAAATGCAGCAATTTGACGTCATTCAGCTCATTAATGAATACCCGCTGGACACTCCTTACTTTCTGGAAAAAAAACTCATCAGGAAATTACGAAACCTGACCAAAAGACTGGTCGTTTTGGGTTGCGGTGATGATTATGTTTTTATGAGCAATCTTGATAAAATACCATATCACCCATCGCGAATTCATAAGGATATTGGTTTCGCTTATAGCGAAAGAAACCTAACCAAAAAGCACCGGCGTTTGCACGATCTGGTTTTTGAATTAAAAGATATGATTATTACTTCAGATCTTGATTATCATACGGTTTATCAGGGCAGAAGCGATTATTTTGGGATGATTGCAAACCCTGTAAATACAGACAGATTGCCTAAGCAGGAATTGCCACCGCTTGAGAAAATCGTCATTTTTCACGGTATAAACGCCGTAAATTATCATAAAAAAGGAAATGACTTCTTTGAAAAAGCTTTAGAAAAAATAGCTGCAGAATATGCTGACAAGGTTATAATTGCTACTGTTAAAGATTTGCCGTATCTGGAATACATCAAGAAATATGAAGAAGCTCACATTGTACTAGATCAGGTGTATGCGCTTGATCAGGGTTATAATGCATTAGAGGCTATGGCACAGGGCAAAGTTGTTTTTACGGGCGCCGGGGAAGCGTTTTGTGCCCATTATATTTTAGAGTCAGATTCTGTAGCCATACATGTTATTCCTGATGCAGATTTTATTTACAATAAGCTGAAAAACCTGATTGAAGATCAAGAAAGAATCGTAGAAATTTCTAACAACGCTAGAAAATTTATTGAAGAACATCACAATTATAAAGATGTAGCACAGACTTATCTCAATGCATGGTTAACTATTAATCAACAGAAGTTTAAAGATTTCTAATAACCCGAGCTGGATTTCCTGCTGCCACAGTATTTTTTGGGATATTGCCTGTAACAACAGCTCCGCTACCTATCACAGAATTCTCACCTATATTCACTCCTTTAAGAATGGTTACATTATCGCCAATGAACACGTTTCTTTCAATAATTACATTTTTTCCTGTTACTTCTGTATTTCTATTTTTGGCTTCTAAATTGTGAAAGTCACTTGTTATGATTCTGCAGTTTGAACCAATTACAACATCATTTTGAATCTCAATATTTGCTTTAAAAGCAATAGCAGAAAAGTTATTATTTATATGGATGTTGTTTCCAAAAAAAATAGCGGAATCTTCTGTTCGTGCTTCTAAATAAGCATACGTATTGTAGAAATTTGGCGAATTATAAATTCCTACTTCTACCCTGTTTCCTATTTCAATTCTTCCTTTGCCTTTAAATAAAATCGGCTGGTGGCATATAAAATCGCCTTTAACGCTTATCTTTTCAGAAAGACAGCGGTATTTAAAAATGCGGTAATGTTTCAGGATTTTATGCAACATAACAACTTATTCTGGCTGTAATTTAAAGAATAATTGTTTTCTAAAAATGAACAACATCATTAGCAAGTGAAATGCAAAACTAAACGCGTGCCCCATTGATGCCCCCACAAACCCATATTGATCTATAAAATAAACACTGCTAAAGTAAATCACAGAGAGTGATATGATCTGGGTAATTATAAAATGTTTAAGCATATTCTTTGCGATAAATTGATATCCCAAAACTATAGATGCCACCCGGATAAGATCACCCAGCAAATGCCAGATAAAAATGGGTTTCATTGCCAGAAAATCAGGCGTGAACAGCAAGTTTATGATCAACCCACGTAAGAAATAAATAACTATCAATCCACCCGCAAAGAGCGGTAATATTGTTTTGTAGTAATTGAATATCTCACGCCTAAAAGCAATATCGGTCTGTAAACGCGATAATTTTGGCAAAATGTAAAGCGTAAGAATTGTGGTTACAAACATGAGATAATAATCAGAAAGGCGCAGCATCGCATCCCAAAGTCCGGCATTTTCTATTCCATCTGTATCGATAATCCTGCGACGAATAGCGATGTAAACCCATGGCGAGACCATACTCGAGAAAACCGTCATTGCCATGTATGAACTGTACTTAATAATGTACGCCTTGCTTATTTTTTCAGTCTTTATATATTTTATAAAATTCTTCCTGTTGATAATTAGAATTATCGTGAGAACCAAAGCGATTGCCGGCACCAGGATCGCTGCGAGAAAAGCGCCGTCTATATTAAAGAAAATAATGAGCGCTGCTGTGATAAAGACACCTATAAGATTTGTAGCAATATTCAGCTGTATTATGATCTTATATTTAGCAAAACCATTTAGTATTGCGATACAAAACATATTGAGCGCATAAAGAGGAACGCTAAAAGCCATGATCTCAAAAATGTAGGTAAAATCATAGTCGTTTTTAAATATGAGTGTATTCCAATAAGAAGCGCCTATGTACAAAGTAAAACCGGTGAGGATCGCTCCTATAAAACCCACATAGTAAGCGGTAGAAAGTATTTTTTTTAGTTCCTTTTTATTGGTCCTAAATTCAGACACGTATTTTACAACACCATCAAGAAAACCTAACGTACAAACGCTTTGTACCGAAGAGAGAAAGTTGCGCAATTCACCAAGAAGCGCCATTCCCTGTGGGCCAAGATAAAAAGCGATCAATTTTGAAGTAATTAAACCAGTTACAATCCGTACAAAAACAGCCATCGCATTGTACGATGTCAACCTAAGAAGTGCATTTGCACCTATTACCTGTTTTAGATACTTAAACATGGTAAGCGTTTATACAATCTATAACCTCAGTCACTTCTTCGTGAGACATTACCGGGCTTATAGGTATGCTCAAAACTTCATCTGCTAATCTCTCTGTAACCGGAAAGTTTAAATGATTGTATTCTGCAAGTGCCTTTTGCTTATAAGGCGGAACAGGATAATGAATTAAAGAACCAATCTTAAATTGATTTAAATGTTTAATAAAGCGCTCTCTATTCTCGACCCTCACCACAAACAAATGAAAAACATGACTTTCATCTCCTGCATAAAATGGAAGCTTAATTTGCTCATTATTTATTTCGGTTAAATAACGGGTAGCAATAGTTATGCGCTTCTCATTATCTGCATCAAGCGTTTTTAATTTAATGCTCAAAAATGCAGCTTGTAGCTCGTCAAGTCTTGAATTTAACCCTAAATAATCGTTGATATATCGTGTTGAAGAACCATAATTACGCAGCTGTTTAATAATATCTGCGAGTTCTTTATCATTTGTTGTGATTGCACCCGCATCGCCCAGCGCACCAAGATTTTTAGTAGGATAAAAGCTAAAACCTGCGGCATCGCCCAAAGAACCAGCTAAAAAATCGGTGGTTTTTAGTGAATTTTCGCTGTTTTCTGTTGAAAATCGGGCGCCGTGTGCTTGTGCTGCGTCTTCAATTAATAATAGATCATTAGCTTTCGCGAAAGCTTTTAAATCTTCTATAGGACCTAACTGACCGTAAAGGTGCGTCACAAAAACGGCTTTGACCCCATCAAGCTGAATCTGCTGTAATTTTTCAACATCAAAATTGAACAATCTTGCTTCAGTTTCTACAAATACGGGAATCATACCTGCTTGTTTTATCGCTAAAATTGTAGCGATATAGCTATTTGCCGCTACGAGGACTTTATCTCCCGTTTTCAATTTTCCTAATATTTTATACCCTTCTAAAATGAGTCGCAGAGCATCAAGACCATTGCCCACACCCACGCAATATTGCGTCTTGCAATAGCGAGCAAATTCATCTTCAAATTGAGACACAGCATTACCCAGAATGTATTGCCCTTTATCTAAAAAACCAGAAGTGGCGCTGATGAGCTCAGCTTGGTAGCGCAGGTTTATTTTCTTAAGATCAAAAAAGGGAACCATTATAATTTAAGTTTAATGGTTTGCTGTAAAAAAGCAACGCTACCTAATTCTTCTTTCTGTTTTATGAGACCAAAATTATAAGGTTCTTTCCCTCCTTTTACGGTGCCCAAATCAAAATACTCAAAATTCAGTTCTCTGTATTTTTTAATGAGAAATATAAAAAGTTGATCCATAGCTCGCATTTTTTCGCCTTCAGGCGAAGTAGCTGCGTATTGCGCCTTTGCTATTTTATCGTTTATAAAAACAGTGATACCGGCTAACAACTTTTCATCATGGTAAAGATTAAACTGCTTAATATGTTCTGGAAATAACTTATTTAAACTTTGAATTTCACTTAAAGTATGAACCGGCTTTGCATTAAAACGAGATGACAATCTGGGCACTAAAATATCTCCCCAAAAACCCTCAAAATCACCTTCTTTTATGGTAAAATCGCGATTTTCATTCTTTCTAAAATATCTTAATTTTTTACTACTTGTCGTGTCTGGCAACTCGTAATCAACAGCATAATTAAGCTCGCTACTTATAACTTTAGCTCCTTTTGTTAACATAAGATGTTCTACTTCTCGTGACGGTAATTTTGTGTAGAACTCCAGTATGCATTTTACCACCAGACTCTCAAAATTGTGTTCTTCAAGAAAAGCAAGAAAGGCTTCAAAAATGAATTTTACCTTTTTAAAACCAATTCCATCCGGAAGGATAATTCCGCCATACGTTAGTCCCTTATGCGAGTAGAGCGTTTTATTTTCTTTATTGGCAGGTATGACGGCAAGTAATTTTTCGTCTCTAAAAATCAACAGACTAAAATCTTCAAATCTGTCTTTATGATAGCCTATAAAATCTCTTTTGTGTAGAAAAGAGGAATTCTTTGCAGTTTTTATAAAGTTATCCCATTGGGCTTTATGTGCAGGAGTATAACGTTTTATCTGATAGCCGGACAAATGCTTAGTATTTATTAAAGTGAAAATACGAAAAAGCAACGAGTAGTGTTATTCGGTAATTCTTTTCTTCAATTCAATTCGCTCGTGCAAAATTCTTATAATATCCACATAATTATCATCTATAATTTTATAAAAGATTATGTGTTTACTAGCTTTTATTCCAAACAAATTCTGTGTGATTTCATCATAGTTTTTTCCCAGAACATTAGTGAAATTTAAAATTTCATTTTATACAACGAAAAAGCCCCCTAAAAGGAGGCTTTTTACTGGTTTTAAACCGATTTTTCTTAGTTTATCTTATTACGCTTACGATCATTTTCAGTCAAATAGATCTTTCTTAAACGTAAATGTTTAGGAGTTACCTCAACATACTCATCTTTCTGAATATATTCTAAAGCCTCTTCAAGAGAGAATTTTATAGCAGGAATGATCTTTGCTTTATCATCTGCACCAGAAGAACGTACGTTAGAAAGTTTTTTGGTTTTAGTGATATTCACAGTCATATCATCCTGGCGGCTGTTCTCGCCAATTACCTGACCTTCATAAATATCTTCACCCGGATCTACGAAAAACTTACCACGATCCTGAAGTTTATCTATAGAGTAAGGTATTGCCTGTCCTTTTTCCATAGAAACAAGAGAACCGTTATTACGTTCTGGAATATTACCTTTAAGCGGTTGATATTCTTTAAAACGGTGTGCCATAATTGCTTCACCTGCAGTAGCGGTAAGCAACTGGTTACGCAAACCGATGATACCACGTGATGGGATCATGAATTCACACACCATACGATCACCTTTAGCTTCCATGCTTAGCATCTCACCTTTACGCATAGTCACCATTTCTACAGCTTTACCAGAAACATTCTCTGGTAGATCAATAGTAAGTTCTTCTACCGGCTCACATTTAACACCATCAACTTCTTTGATGATAACCTGTGGCTGACCTATCTGTAGCTCGTAACCTTCACGGCGCATAGTCTCGATAAGAACAGAAAGGTGAAGTACACCACGGCCAAATACCATGAACTTATCTGCACTGTCTGTATCTTCAACACGTAGAGCCAGGTTTTTCTCAAGTTCTCTTGCAAGACGATCTTTAATGTGACGTGAAGTCACAAATTTACCATCTTTACCAAAAAATGGAGAATCGTTAATTGTGAAAAGCATACTCATTGTAGGCTCATCTATTGCGATTGATTTTAATGCTTCAGGGTTCTCAATATCTGCAACAGTATCGCCTATATCAAAACTTTCTAGACCTACAAGTGCACAAATATCACCTGCCTGAACTTCTTCAACTTTCATGCGGCCTAAACCTTCAAAAGTGTGAAGTTCTTTTATTTTAGATTTTTTAATGCTTCCGTCTCTTTTTACAAGAGATATCTGCATGCCTTCTTTTAAAATTCCTCTTTGTAAACGGCCTATTGCAATACGACCTGTGAACGAAGAAAAGTCTAATGAAGTAATAAGCATTTGAGTAGTTCCTTCTTTAATAACAGGAGAAGGAATGTGCTCTATAACCATATCAAGCAAAGGCTCAATATTATCAGTTTCATTTTTCCAGTCATCACTCATCCAGTTGTTTTTGGCAGAACCATAAACAGTTGGGAAGTCAAGCTGCCATTCTTCGGCACCTAATTCAAACATCAGGTCAAAAACTTTCTCGTGAACTTCTTCAGGAGTACAGTTTTCTTTGTCTACTTTATTAATTACCACACAAGGTTTAAGACCAAGATCGATCGCTTTTTGCAGTACAAAACGCGTCTGTGGCATTGGTCCTTCAAAAGCATCTACAAGAAGTAGTACACCATCTGCCATATTAAGTACACGCTCTACCTCACCACCAAAGTCGGCGTGACCAGGAGTATCAATAATATTGATCTTAGTGCCTTTGTAATTAACAGATACGTTCTTTGAAGTAATAGTAATACCACGCTCACGTTCAAGATCGTTATTATCTAGAATTAGATCACCCGTATTTTCGTTTTCACGAAAAAGTTGGCAGTGGTACATTATCTTATCTACCAGCGTAGTTTTACCGTGGTCAACGTGCGCAATGATAGCTATGTTTTTGATGTTCATAAGGATACCCTTTTTTAGAGGGCGCAAAGATAGTGGTAATTAACGGATAATTAGCTATCTATTTAAAAATGTTTTGTGTATGTCAAAACCTGCAGGTTTTTAGGCTAAAATTTTATTGCTCATCTGCAGAGGGACCATAAGTTGATGGTACAGATTCTCCCAGTAATCGCAGGTAAACTCCCAGTTGTGCACGGTGATGTGGTATTTGATTAAGAACCACATATCGCAGGACTTTATATTTAGACATCTCAAGAACTACTTTCCCTCCTTTTATCATTCTCCATGGTTTTTCATATTCTGCATCATCAACTTCCATAGCTGCTTTTGCATCTGCTGCGGCGGCTTTTAAAACCTGAATCATCTCTTTTGGCGAACTGTTAAGCGGTGGTTTATAATCATCCATATTCATTTCATCTCTAGACATTGTTCCTGTAATCCACCAAGGTATTTCAGCTAAATGGCTTCCCAACTGTTGCAACGTCATTGACTTTTTGTGGGCTTTCCAGTTCATTTTATTCTTTGGGATACGATCCAGAAACTTTTCGGTTAATGCCACTTCGTGCTCAAGTTCAGGAATAAGCAGTTCACGTATTTTCATAAAAAAGTATTAGATAATAGTTATCAAGATACGTTTATTAAAATCTCGAGAATAGAATTACATTTTAACAAAATGTAAAATCTTAGAATAGATGTATAGATTCTTAGTAACAAGATATTCCTTGCTGAAAAAAATGTAAATTTACCGTCTAAATATTGAAGTAATGAAACTTGATCTTATACCCAGAATAAAATATACAGATACTAATAATTTCTTTCTTTTAGCCGGCCCTTGCGCAATTGAAGGTGAAGAAATGGCATTAAGAATCGCCGAAAAAATCGTCAAAATCACCGATAATTTAGGTATTCCATACATTTTTAAAGGCAGTTTTAAAAAAGCTAACCGTAGCCGCATTGACAGTTTTACGGGTATAGGCGATGAGAAAGCGCTCAAGATCTTACGTAAGGTATCTGAAACCTTTGACGTACCTACAGTTACAGATATTCATACAGAACAAGATGCAACCATGGCTGCAGAATATGTAGATGTACTGCAAATTCCTGCATTTTTGGTAAGACAAACAGACTTGGTCGTCGCTGCCGCGGAAACTGGTAAAGTTGTGAACCTGAAAAAAGGCCAATTTATGAGCCCCGAAAGTATGAAACATGCTGTGACTAAAGTTACAGAAACCGGTAATCAACAAGCTATGGTAACAGATCGCGGGACTATGTTTGGCTATCAGGATCTTATTGTAGATTTTAGAGGCATCCCCACAATGCGCCAGTTTGCCCCCACCGTGCTTGATGTTACGCACAGTTTACAACAGCCTAACCAGTCAAGTGGTGTAACCGGGGGAAGACCGGAAATGATAGGTACAATGGCAAAAGCAGGGATCGCAGCCGGAGTAGACGGTCTTTTTATTGAAACTCATTTTGATCCCGCTAATGCGAAAAGTGACGGTGCTAATATGCTTAATCTTGATTTACTTGAAGGTTTATTAACTAAACTTGTAGCGATTAGAAGAGTTGTTGCTGAATAGAATTCTATTCTTATTTTTGAACGTTTACGTACATTATATATCATAAGCCCTGAGAATTATCAGGGCTTTTTATTATTAAAAAATAATTATAATCATATCATATATTTTACTTTACTTTGTAATTCAAAGTACTTTAATATGGAAGCAAAAAACTATCTTAAGGATATCTCAGACATTAAGGAGATGATGAATCGCTCTTCGCGGTTTATTTCCTTAAGCGGACTTTCCGGAATAATGGCTGGTATTTATGCACTAGTGGGTGCTGCATTAGCCAAGTATTATCTTAGTTACTACGATACCATTTATAGTAATTATGATGATGTGACAACTTATGCTATTTCAGAACAACTTGTAACTGATCTTATACTCATTGCCTCAAGTGTAATGGTATTAGCAACACTCACCGCGATTGTACTTACCACTAAAAAAGCCAGAAAGAATAATGAGAAAATATGGACCTCAACAAGCAAGCGCTTACTTGCCGGTTTTTGCATCCCGTTATTTAGTGGTGGCCTTTTTTGCCTTGTGCTCGTGCAATACGGAGTTGTAGTTCTTGTTGCTCCTGCTACCCTTCTCTTTTATGGTCTGGCTCTCATTAATGCTAGTAAATACACCGTAGGTGACATTAAATATATTGGATTAATCAATGTCTTTTTAGGACTTATCTCGACTCAATTTATAGGTTACGGTCTATACTTTTGGGCACTGGGTTTTGGGGTGCTTCATATAATTTACGGTATCATCATGTACAACAAATACGACCGAAAATCGGCTTAAAAAAGCGATTTTTGCATTAAATAAGGCAGTTTTTAAAAATCAGGATTGAAAAATATAATCAGCAATATAAATAAAGCTTTTGACCATCGTATACGCCTGGGTATTATGAGCATACTTATGGTTAATGAATATGCCGATTTTAATATGCTTAAAGAATTACTGGGTGCCACAGATGGAAATATCGCAAGTCATACAAAAGCCCTGGAAAAAGAGAATTATATTGTAGTAGAAAAATCATTCATTAACCGCAAACCCAATACCCGTTATATCGCCACTAAAAGTGGTCGTGAGGCTTTTAGTAAACATATAGAAGCTTTAGAAAAACTAATAAACCAATAAATTTTTTATTCATTACTTTGAAATTCAAAGTACTTTATATGACTCAAATGAATACCATACAAAAACTTGATAATCTACACCTTTGGTTCAGACAAAATTGGTGGCTGCTCTTGTTTACTCTTTTTACCAGAATTGCTCTGGCGATAGGTTTTATTTTTCCTGGTTATGTTAAAATTATTGATGAGCGCTTTACCGATTTGCATAACAATCAGCCTATGGGGCATTACCTGCAGGCTCTTTTTGAGACGGGTTATTATTACACTTTTATTGGTATTATGCAAATCGTAGCAGGTGTTTTTTTGCTTATTCCGCGTACGGTACTTTTAGGAGTTATTATCTATCTCCCAATCATTTTGAATATCTGTATACTTTCCTGGTCGGTACGGTTTGAAGGATCATTGTTCACTTCACCCCTTATGGTAATTGCCTGCCTGTACTTGCTGTGGTGGCACTTTGACCGGGTAAAATATCTTTTACCATTACAAGCAAAGTCACTCCCTGCTTCTCTGCCCAAACAAGAACTTAATAAGAAATTCCCGTGGACCTTTTTCACGTTTGTAGCAATCACTTTAGTAGGTGTTACCGCATTCG
The DNA here is from genome assembly GCF_047946655.1 of Leeuwenhoekiella sp. A2. Classification (GTDB taxonomy): domain Bacteria; phylum Bacteroidota; class Bacteroidia; order Flavobacteriales; family Flavobacteriaceae; genus Leeuwenhoekiella. Next base: position 3,007,337 of record NZ_CP172311.1, on the reverse strand, counting down.
CTGTTAATGCTTTTGAAGTCATACCCAGAAACACACTAGGCGACTGCAATGCACAATTTAAAGGAACTAACCGCTCCTCAGCCGGAGCTGAATTCTGTAACTGCATACATATAAACGGCCAACCGCTGGATAAATGCCTTAAGCAATACGAAGCTGCTGCAGATAATATAATTAATAAACATTAAAATTTTTTTTATTCATAAACTTTGAAATTCAAAGTACTTTAATTCTATATTATGAACCAAACTGAATCATCTATCAATAAGATAGGCCGCTGGATTAAAAACTCAATTACTGCAAGAATGCTAATGGTGGGTTTTCTTACCCTCATCTTACTTATTCCCTTATTCTTTGTTAAAGATCTTATAAAAGAGCGTGCACAAAGACAGAAAGATGTTGTTTCTGAGATCAATGATAAATGGGGAAGCGAAGTACTTATTTACGGCCCCGTATTAAAAGTGCCGTACAAAACTTACAATGAAAAATCTACAACGGACACTAAAACGAAAGAAATTACAACAGAAAAAATAGAACAAATAAAATATGCATATTTCTTTCCTGAAGAACTATCGATCAATAGCAAAGTAAATCCTGAGATAAAGAGCAGAGGCATATACAAAACCACTGTTTTTAACAGCAAAAATGTGTTGACAGGTACTTTTACAACTCCTGATTTCTCAGAAGAAGATATTTCATCAGAAAATATAATTTGGGATAAAGCCAGAGTTCTTCTACAAACCTCAAATCTAAAAGGCGTAAACGATCAGGTGGAGATTTCTTTTGGTCAAAATAATTATCATTTTTCGACGCATTATCAGGCGGGTAACACAGTACAACTTCAAAAACTACAACTTCATGAAATGGAAAGTAAACCATTAAAATCTAATGACATGCCACGAGACAAAGCAGTCTCATTTACTCTTAATCTCAGCATTAATGGCAGTGAACAAATTAGATTTATACCTATAGGTAAAACCACAGAGGCTCAAATTGTTTCAAACTGGAAAACCAGCAATTTTATGGGCAATTTTCTGCCCTACAACAGTGAAAAAATCTCAACAGATGGCTTTGATGCTCACTGGAAGATATTAGACATAAACCGCCCCTTTTCACAAACCTCATATGATTATTTACCGCAGATTACAGATTATGCTTTTGGAGTCAATTTTATGATTCCTGTTGATGAGTATCAAAAAAGTGAACGCGCTGCCAAATATGGTTTTCTTGTAATTGGTTTGACTTTTCTTACTTTCTTTTTGATACAGACGCTCAGCAAAATTTACATTCATCCCTTTCAATACCTGATGATAGGGCTTTCATTAATCATGTTCTATACGCTGCTAATTGCTATTTCAGAACATAGCAGCTTTTTAAAAGCCTATTTAATTGCAGGATCTTCGGTCATTCTGCTCATAACATTTTACTCAAGGTCGATTCTAAAAAACTTCAGGTTTCCACTTCTAATCGCTATTTCGCTATCTGCTCTATATAGTTTTATTTACATCATCATTCAGCTTGAGAGCTACGCTTTACTTGTAGGCAGCATTGGGCTATTTGCCATTCTCACGGGAGTTATGTTTGCTTCGCGAAAAATAGACTGGGAACAGGAAAAAATCTAATCTTCAGAGCTCCTTCCCTTATCAAGGGAAGGTGGCTTCTTTCGCGCTAGCAGAGAGAAGACGGGAGGGTTACATTTAAACTATGAAAATATGTATTCTAATATTAAGACCTACTAGGTTTCAAAAACCTTGCAGGTCCCCAAAATCCTCATCCTTCCATGAAAACCTTAATTATCAATAAATTTCATGCACTGCAGGTTCTATTTTTAAGCTGCGCGACCAGTATTTTCATGCTGGGCATTAAACTCAAAATAACACATGAGTTCTTTTATTTATTCCTGGTGTGGAATCTTTTTCTGGCAATAATACCATTGATCGTGGTCTGGTGGTTGCAGAGCAGGAATAGTACATCAAATCTATTAAATATCGCAGCGGTTTGTATCTGGTTACTATTTTTGCCAAACTCGCCTTATGTCATTACAGATTTTATACACCTGCAATATTCTCAAGCTTTGCTGGCAGACACTGTGATCATATTTGCATTTGCCGTTGCTTCACTTTTTGCCGGGCTTCTTTCAATTTGTGAAATGAGATCATTTTTCAGCTATAGATTTTCGCGGAAGCAATTAAATATCATGACTCAAATTATATTTTTCCTTTGTGGTTATGGCATTTATTTAGGTCGCGTTTTAAGATATAATTCGTGGGATATTTTGAGTAATCCCATTCAACTTTTACGTGACAACCTTGCTTTTATAAAAAATCCTGTGAATAACTGGCCGGTATTTGCAGTAACCATTTGCTGTGGTATTTTTCTGAGTGCGATTTTTTATGCTGCAGAGCCGTTTTTGAAGAGATTATCCCGTATTTCGCAGCATGAAGCGCAATAGCAAAATATATTATTTCATTGGCTTTATATTCCTGTTCGTTACGGAAATTGCCATTGCTATGTACGTTAACGATAGGTTTATCAGGCCGTATCTGGGCGATTTTTTAGTCGTTATTATGATCTATTGCTTTATAATGAGCATCAGTTCAATTTCAATACTAAAGGGATTGTTAGCAGTATTAATATTTTCGTTTACTCTGGAATTTTTACAACTGCTACCTATGGATTTCGCTCATGGCGAAAAATGGCTCAGGATAATTATAGGCCACAGTTTTTCTTATATTGACCTATTGATGTATGTGTTGGGACTTGTTGCTTCCGGTTTAATAGAATTTCTACGGCAAAATTAGACTGTAAGACTAAACTTACATCTAAATTAGAAAAGACCTGTAAGGTTTCTAAAACCTTGCAGGTCTTTTTATTAATTATTCCTTACCATCAACATAATCCTGCAAATAGCTGAATCTTTCAGTTAATTTTCCGTTTTCTGTCATTTTCGCTCTGGCTAGCACTCCATCTTTGTCTCCATTAAAAAATGCTGGAAGTACGTTTTTAAGAAACATCTCACCAAAACCTTCGCTGGCATCTTTGGGTAATTCACATGGTAAATTATCTACGGCCATCACTGTAATACTCCCTGGAGAGTCAAAAGCGGTTTCGGTTTCAGTGTTTGGATCATAACCATAAAGAGGTTCTGCAATAGTTGATGGTCGTATTGTAGAAGCCACCGGCCCATCAATGTCACATGAGATATCTGCAACTACTTTTATATTAAATTCGGGAAGTTTTGCATCCTCTCGAGTAAATAAAAACGGAGCTCCATCGCCATAAAAGTGCCCGGCAATAAAGAAATCGGTCACTTTCGCAAAGCGCAAAAAATTTGATTTATACAACTCTGGCGTTTGCATTAGACTTTTAAAATCTGCCTCTTTACCGTCCTTTCGCTTGTTGTAATGAAGAGCGCCAATTAGACAATAAACCGGTTCATCAAAGGTTTCATTAAGAAATTCTCGTACTCCTACTTTGCGTATTTTTAGAAAATCGAGAATCTCGCGGGCACCTTTTGCAACACGACCGCTACCGCTTAAACATATTTTTATATTCGGAAGTTTTATAGTTTTAAGTTGCTCGTATAAAGCATCAAGATCAGGCAGGTTTTCTGCCTTAGGAATATCCCAAAGTTTGTACCGCAAACCCCACGCACGAAAACCGTTATAAGCGCCTACTAACCCCGCATAACGACCAAAGCCTATAAGCCGCGCACCATTTTGTTTTACAATCACCTCGTGATCATACAACTCAATATTTTTATCTAAAACAGCTCGTAATAAATCCCTGTTATATTCCTGCTTTTTAATGGTATGACTGAAGAAAAAATATTTTTTATTAGAAATTAAAGCTTCCAGCGGAACCTCTTTTACCCCTAACAACACATCGCAATCTGAAACATCATTAGCAACTTCAATACCTGCAGCACGATAAAAATCGTCTAAAAACACCCGAATATCGGAGGATTCTACCTTAAAATCGGCCTCCGGAAAGGTATTTTTAGCTTCTTTTAATTTTTCAGGCGAAAAAACAACACGACGATCTGGCGGATTCTTGCGTTCTTTTATAATTCCGAATTTAATCTTAGTCATATTCTTTTCTTATTAAAGCACCCGAAATTACGATTTAAAGAACATTTTGCGCCTCATTCATAAACCAACTTTAAGAAGAACAAAAAAATATTCTTGGTTTAAGCGATAAAGCAGAAATTGAGAAAAAATAATTACTCCTTATACCTGCCAAGATAACTATGGAATAGCTTTTGCTATTTGATGTGTGCACCTAGATAATAGTTGCTATATTTGCCACCCTCTAATTTTTACATTTGATGTAGAATAAGAGGTATTAAAACTTGGGGTCGATTTGGTTTTGACAGCGAGTCTAATTGAATGGTAAGCACGTCGAGCGCTGGGACACTAGCTCGTAAATATCATGTTTCACACTTTTTAAACGGCGAGAATAACTACGCCCTAGCTGCATAATCCGAATCACAGTAGGATTACGCCTCGGCCCACAAGGTGGGCAAGCAGGAAGCCACTCACCTGCCCTGGTTTACGGCGGTTGAATTAGTGGCTTCGTAAAAGTAGACCTAGTCATCGCAGGGTCCTGATGTGATGGCAAAATTTAATTGGGAATAAGGTTTCACTTGGTAGTTGCCGACCGGATGTTGCACGAAAATTAATTGGCAAATAAACGTGTAGAAAGCTATTGAATTGCTTGTTTGGACGGCGGTTCGAGTCCGCCCGACTCCACATTGTTATAACAGCAGTCTTATTTTAAGGCTGCTTTTTTTATTTAACCACAGTAAAAAAAGTTTATGCCAAGAAGTAATCCCTAAGATTGCTGTCTGGTTAGTCTCGCGATTTAACTGTTAAGATTTTAAATTTTATTACTAGATGCAAATAAAGGTAATGTATCAACCATGTCATTGTAAGGGTTTATATATTAATTAGTGTTTAAGTGATTTTTTTAAATGGAATAATTTTTTTGCTTGATATTCTAAAATAAGCGTATGAAAAAAACATTACTACTATTTTTGATTTTATATGCAAGTGTTTTACACTCTCAAAAAACTACCCAATCATCAATACCAAATAAAAAAAGCCCAAACTCTTTTATAAAAAATCATGGGCAGATTATTGATCAAGATGGTAAAAGCAACATAAAAGTTCTTTACCTACTCAATACCAGAAGTTTAAACGTTCAGCTTCGTAAATCAGGATTTTCTTACTATTGTATGAACAGAATCTTCTCTAAGATCGAATAAAAAAATCTCCATACATTTCCTAATCAGTTATCTCCACTAGGTTTGAATCCAGATACAACGGCTACAGCACTTCCTTTCATAGAGTTGATATCGATTTTTAAATAAATAAAAATGCACACAAATTTAAATAAAAATACCCATAAATATTGAACGAAAAGAAACGCAGTAAAATCTTCTGATGTCTTAGGAGCAGCTATTTACAAGTAGAAATTGAAACTACAGAGATTGAGCGTGAGGAAACAGCAGATAATATGTCTTGAACTTCTAGCAGAAATTCTAAAAGCTCCCATTCAAGGGAAGCCTATTTATTGTGTCTTATTATTAGTGTTAAACCTGGATGGGCAAATTCCTTTACAAAAGTGGAAAGCTTCGAAGCGCAAATTATGACAATATCTCTCATGCCTCTTGAAACAAAAATATTAATAATCAATAAATTACAAGCTTCCTCTTTATATAGCACCTCCTGTTTTTAGTCAGTTTAACAATTTAAAGTATTGACAACTGTTTTTATTTGAAATGGAATAATTATTTTGCCACTCCAAATAAATTCTTTTTGAAGAAAACATTACTATTATTTCTTTTTTTATCCTTGCATTATGTAAATGCACAAGTAATTTTAAACCATAATGTTGGAAATACTCTTGTAGATTCTGGTATGCCGTCTTGCGAGTACTATAATGAGTCTTGGAGCAGAGTTTTCAATCTTTCTGATTTTGGAATAGAGCTTGGAGACCAATTTCTTATCAGATCGGGACAAGTAGGAATTAGTAAATCTTATAAAGGAGCGTATTTGGAATTTAGTATTTTCAGTATTGATTCTAATTTCCCGGATTCTCGACCCCAACTGCTAGGAGTTCAAGAATATATAATGGTTCCTGCTATAGAGGATACTCCACAAATCATACAAAAAGAATTTAGCAAACCTATTGTTGTTCCGGCAGGTGTAGAACGAATTCTAGTTACCATCGGAAAAGTAGTTGATCATTACAACCCAAACTCCGCCGCTGTTATTATAGCAGCAACAGCAAAGGATAATGACATTTCTTGGTATGAAGGTTGTCGAAAATATTACAACTACACACCTACTACAGAACTAGATATTCCTGTTCCAAATGCTAACTTTTATATAAATGTAACTGGAGATATTATAAATCATTCAAATTTTGGTTCACAGGCTACTTTAACTCATAATGGCCTTTGTGACAAAGTTATAGAGACAAGTCAATACTCGTGTACAGGTGGTGGTTTAAAGTTTGGTAGAACATTTATTCTGGAAGATTTTGGAATCACAAAAAATGAAGAATATACGATTAAGAGCGGGCAAGTTGCCTTCTCAAGGACTGGTGTATCTGATGTTAAAATCCAGTTTAATATTTATAAAATAGATGCAGACTTTCCCATTTCATTATCAGATGCAGATTTAATAGGAAGTAGTCAAATTGTAGACCTACCTTATGTAGGCACAGGCACATTTCCTCGTATTTTTAATGTTGAATTTGAAAATCCAATCACTATTCCATCTAATGTAGATAGAATACTCGTTGAAGTTTATAATCTGGCGCGGCCTGGTTACTCTTCAATGGCTTGGATAGCTGGAAGTGAACAAAGCAAGGATTTATCGTGGATCAAGTCTGAAGCTTCGGGTTGTCCTCCATTTCAAGAATATAAAACTACCATCGACCTTGGTGGGCCTGACATTAATTATTATATTAATGTTACCGGAAACGTAAAGCATACTTCCAATACGTTTACAATAAATATTTCTAATATTTGTTCAGAGTTTTTAAAAGAGTTTAGTATAGACGATGAATCAAATGTGGCCAGTATTTTGTGGAATTTCGGCGATATAGATTCAGGGGCATTAAATCAAACAACAGACCTTTCTCCATTCCATGACTTTTCTAAGGATGGTCGCTATACCATTACAGCAACAGTTACCAGTAAAAATGGTAACGTAGAGGTTTTAACCGAAACTATTGATGTCAAAGAGCCGCCTACAGCTTATGGCATTAATGATGTTTATGCTTGTGAAACCAATGCTGGTTCAGGTATATCAACAACATTTGATGTTCACACAATTGAGCAGCAAGTTTTAGGTGGACAGACAGATAAAGTAGTTTCCTATATAGATGGTTCAGGAAAAAAATATAATGTTTTACCAAATCCATTTACTAATACTATTAAAGATAGAGAAACTATAAGAGTAAGAGTAGCTCATGAAAACAACTCTTGCTGTTATTCAGAAACTTCTTTTGATCTTCTGGTAAATCATCTACCCCAAATCAATACCATTCCCGATCTGCAGATTTGTGATGATAATGCCGATGGAATAGCTGTATTTGATATAAGCAATCTAAAATCTGCCTTAATAGATACTCAACCCAATCTTCAACTATCGTTGTTTTTTCAAAATGGTGAACAAGTACCAAGTCCCCTTCCTACTACTATTTCTAATAAAATACCCGATCAGGAAGTCTTAACTGCCCGCGTAACCAATACGATTACCATGTGTTCTTCAGAATCTACCTTTAGACTCATTGTAAATGAGTTACCCGTTGCCAATAACCTGGTCGACCTCATAGGTTGTGATGATAACCAGGACGGTATTTCAGAATATTTTGACACCTCTCAAATCGAAACTCAGGTATTAAGCGGTCAAACTGGAATGGCTGTAACCTATTATGATGAAGGCGGGAATACATTGGCAAATCCCTTGCCCAACCCGTATACAAACACAACCGCAAACACAGAAACTTTAACCGTTCGGGTAACAAACACTCAAACCGGTTGCTACGCAGAAACTCCATTAAATTTAATCACGTCTGTAAAGCCGCAAATTAATCAGCCTAAAACACGATTTGCGTGCGATGCCGGCAATGGATATTCCACCTTTGATCTATGGGGTATTGAAGAAGAATTAATTGGGAATCAATCCGGGTTGACTATTTATTATTTTGACGAAAACGGAACCACATTAGCCAGTCCGCTACCGGCGAATTTTCAGAATACCTCGGCTTGGTCGCAACGCATTAGGGTGCGTGTAGAAAATATTTCAAACCCGCTTTGCTTTAGTGAAACGAATTTAGATCTATTTATAAATGAATTGCCTGAATTGGATATTGCCGCCAATTTTGTGATTTGTGATAATGAACCTGGACTTCAAATTTCGCGCAGTGAAAAATTTGACAGCTGGCAATGGGAAGACCCTCAGGGTACTATCATTTCAACCTCTTCTGAGGCGTATCTCAGTATTGAAGGAACTTACACACTTACCGTAGGCAAACTTAAAAATGGAATCTTGTGTACCAACTCCCATACTTTCGAATTTAAAAGATCAGAACCACCCAGCATTCAGCAAATAGATTTTGCAGACTGGTCTGATAACAATTATATAGCTATTCAGGCATCAGGTGATGGGGATTTTGAATACAGTATAGACGGGGTTAACTTTCAAAACAGCGAACTGTTTCCATTTATTTCCGGCGGAGTCTATAAAGTTACCGTTAGAGACATAGAAGGCTGTGGTCAGGATTCTCAAGAAGTAGTTCTGGTAGATTATAAAAAAGTATTTACTCCCAATGGAGATGGTTATAATGACTATTGGCAAGTAGAAGGAATTGAAGCCTATCCAGATGCCAAAATATACATATTTGATCGCTATGCTAAATTGTTGAAACAAATCACTAGTCAAAGTGCGGGTTGGGACGGCACATTTAATACCACTCAAATGCCGTCAGATGATTATTGGTTTCATATAGATCTGGGCAATGGGAGAGTCTATAAAAATCATTTTACACTAAAAAGGTAATCCTAATTCAAGAATCAAAACTGGCCTCATTAGTATATAAATCTTCTCTAGGTCTTTAAACTGCTGTATTCCCTATAAATCCTTTTATAAAGAGCTAAACTTTATTAAGTGAGACTAAATCGGTAACTAATCTCTAAGCCGCATCTTTAAACGCTGAGTTTTTATATTATGGGCGTTCCGCGCAAGATCACGCTATTAAAAAAGCTGTACCTCATTGAGTGCAACTTTTTTAATTTCAACCTTGAAAGAATATTATAATTTTTGATTATAGAATTAAAGACACATCTATTATTAAAATATCTTACAAATAAATATTCGCAATTTTTAATATATTTTAATTAAAAGCACGTTTGTTAATATTTTTAAATTTAACTTTATCAAACCTCTATAACTATTTTATATTCAATATCATACATTAACTAAAATTCTTAAAGATAATGTAATTAATAAAAAATAGTTTCACTTATTCCCTCTTAAAATTTATCTATTAATCTCGACTTTCTATATAATTATTTATCATAACTGATTGATTATAGTAAAGGGAGATTGTAAGTTAATATGAATCACAAGTCTTCTCGAAAAATTCTGAATTATTTTGCTAAACATTAATGTATGTTCACAAAAATATTAATAGCCGAGGATCATGGGACCACGGTTAGAGGCCTTCAGGTAATACTTCCGCAATCTCTCGGTATACACGAAATTTTTATAACAAATTATTGTGATGTAGCATTACTAAAGATAAAAACTGCACATTTAAAAAATGAACCTTTTGAACTTCTAATTTCAAATTTATCATTTACTACAAATGGAAACATACAGAATTTACAATCAGGAATTCAACTAATTGAAGCAATACGTAATCTTAATATAAATACCAAAATTATAGTGCTTTCAAGTGAAACTAAGATTGGCATTATTAAAGAGCTTTATGAAAGGCAATTAATAGATGGATTTGTTGTAAAAGGTCCTAATGAAATCAATGACCTTTTGAAGGCAATAAAAATTGTTTATACCGGAAAAATATACACATCTAATACTATAAGTATGAAACTCTTTCAATTTGCTGATCTTATAGAGATTAGCAAATATGATAAGCTGCTAATAAAACTATGTGCTGAGGGTTATACAAATTTGGAAATTGCAGAATATCTCAAGAAGAACCAAATAACACCAAATGCACTCAGAACAATCGAGTTACATTTTAACTCGTTAAAAATAATTCTTCAGGTTAGAACAACTGTTCAATTAATTTCTAAAGCTAAAGATCTGGGTATAATTTAGAATGAATTTATTACAATTAAAAATTTCCTTATTGCGGTAAACCGCAATTATTTATTAAAATCTCATGTTATCTTGATATCATAAACCACTAAAAACCAACTTATCATGAAAAAAATTACTTTCCTTTTAATTTTAAATTTTGGGCTTTTACATTTAGGCTTAGCTCAAAAGCTGATTACCGTAGATAACTCTTTAGAGAGTAACGCGCAGTACAAAAATTTACAGCAGGCTCTTGACGATGCAAGTGCGAATGATACTATTTATGTACATCCCTCTGTCACTAACTATGGTGATATTTACTTAACAAAGCCTGTAACCCTTCTAGGTTATTCTCATAGCGATCCTGCGATAAGAACGATGGTTGAAAAAGTCTTTCTACAAGATGGTGCCTCTAATGTTAATATCAATGGTTTCAGAGTCTCTATTTCTTTGGGTACCCCTGCAAATAATACAAGTGCAATATCTGATTTAACTATACAGAATTGTAGGATAGTCTCTTTGCTTTATTTTGATGGGGCTGGTGTTAATAATTTATTGTTACAAGGGAACGTTATAGAAATTTTTGGATCAAAAACTGCAAATTATAATAATTTTAGCGATGCAATAATTATGAACAATGTTTTTACAGGCCCAGTTTATGTTACAAACCATCAGTCAACAATCTTGAAAAATAACATGCATATTGGTGGCAGTGGTTTAACTAATATGGATAGTGCAAACGGTGAACTTGATGTTCAAAACTCCATGTTTATTACAAAAACTGATGCATGGTATGGTCTTAATTACAATAATACAAAAGTTGTTTTTACAAATTGTTTAAGTTATAACAGTAGTAGCAGCCTCCCTGTTCTTAATGGTGAAAACAATAAAAATAATATTAATCCTGAATTTATAAATGGTTCTACAGCTTGGGATCCTAAACTAGACTATCATTTAAAATCAATCTCTCCTGCCAAAGGCACTGGTATAAATGGTGAAGATATGGGTATTTTCAACGAAGGTGATTTTACCTTTAATAATTATGGTTATGCTAATGGTATACCTACAGTAAATATAACTAGTTTGACTCCCGTTGTCGCCAGTGATGGCCAACTTGAAGTAAATATTACTACTACTTCATACTAGAGCAATGAGAAAGATATTTATAATAATCAGTTTGCTCGGTTTTTTTGGTGCAAGAGCACAGGGTATTAAGGAAGCAGAATATTTTTTTGATATAGATCCCGGTGTACAACAAGGAAACTCTATTTCTTTAAGTGATAATAATGGGGGCTTGAGTGAAAAGCTTAACATTCCCACCACTTCTTTAACTCCAGGTTTTCATGCAGTTTATATAAGAACAAGGGATCAGGAAAATCAATGGGGTCTCTACGATAGAGCTTCATTTTATAAGACTTCTTTTGTGAGTGCCAGTACTATAACAAAGGGTGAATACTACTTTGATGAAAATGATCCAGGTGTAGGCAATGCAAGTGAATTATCAATTAATACAAACTCTGGTAATCTTTCACAAAGCTTTACCATTCCTTTAGGCAATCTTAATAACGGCTTTCATGTTTTAAATATTCGTACTCAAGATAATAACAATAAATGGAGTCTTTATGATCGTACAACATTCTATATCAAAAAAATTGTTGAAAATCCTGAATTAGAAGCAGTGGAGTATTTTGTAGATAGCGATCCTGGGATTGGAATGGGTCTGTCTGCGAATTTTACAGAGACAAATAATGGTCAAATGTTTGATGCACCCATCGCTTCTTTAAACCTAGCAAATGGTGAACATATTTTCTATGTTAGAATAAGGGATTCAAGTGGTAATTGGTCAATCTACGATTCTCAAGCTTTTACAGTAGATGAAGTAATGGGAATAGCAGATAATATTCGCAAAATACTGTCAGTATATCCAAACCCTTTTCAAGACAAAATTAATTTTAGTTCTGAAGGTGTTGATATTGTAAGAATTGAGATTTATGATACTTTAGGAAAGACAGTGTGTTCAGATTTAAATACTAAAGGCGCTCTTGATTTGTCTTATCTACCATCAGGAATTTATATTATGCATGTTCAAACTAATAAAGGGAATGCTTCTTATAAAATACATAAAAGGTAAATCTCTCATTATAATAGGTTGCTAATAAAAAAGGTTTTCATTAAAAAACCCGATAGATATTACTATTATCGGGTTTTTCTATTCCAAAATTCATGTATGTTACTGCCATCCACCCCCAAGATCTCGATAAACCGAAACCCTTGCAAGAAGTTGTTCTTTTTTTGTTTCAACAAGTTCCATCTTCGATTCTAGAGCATCACGTTGAGTCAATAAAACTTCCATATAATCTGCCCGGGCAGAACGAAAGAGTTTATTAGTAATTTCTATTGATTCAGTCAACGCTCTTACCTGACCTACTTTTAATTCATAGCTTTTTTTCAGGTTGTCAATATTTGAAAGCTGATTTACCACCTCGATATATGCGTTTAAAATGGTTTTCTCATAGTCGTATACCGCCTGTAGTTGTCTGGCATTAGCATTACTAAATTCAGCTCTTATCGCGTTTCGGTTTATAACCGGTGCAACCAGATTTCCAGCCACAGAATACAATAAAGATTCTGGTGTGGTGGTTAAATATTTGGTTTTAAAAGCTTCTAATCCCATACCCGCTTCTATTGACAAAGAAGGAAAGAAATTTGCTTTAGCCACTTTAACGTCCAGTTTCGCGGCAGCTAACTCATATTCTGCCTGCTTTATATCGGGACGATTCTGTAGCAATTGAGCTGGAACCCCTGAATAAATAGTATCAATTTTCTGTTCAATAAATTCTTCAGAATTGCGCTCGACATGCTGTGGAGTTCTACCAATTAAAAAGTTGATTCTATTCTCTGTTTCAGTGATTTCCTGCTTCACGGCGTACATTTCGCTTTGATTTTTTAAAACCTCAGCCTCTAACCTTCTTACACCAAGTTCTGTAGCACGAGCTGCTTGCTTTTGTAATTTAACGGTCTTTACTGCATTATTCTGAAGCCCTAAATTCTGCTGAATTATAGCTAATTTATTATCAAGCGCCAGAAGTTCGTAATAAGCTTCAGCTACTTCAGAAATCAAATTGGTTATCATGAAATTCTTCCCTTCTACAGAAGATAAATACTCCATAACGGCTGTTTTTTTTGAATTGCGCAGTTTCTTCCACACATCTACTTCCCACGAGGCAAAAGCTTCTACTCTGATATTATTCAAAGGTTCGGGAAATTCTTCACCTGGTTTTATATTTGTAGTAGCGTCATTTGCTCCCTGGCTTGTATAGCGCCCTACTTTTTCGACTTCGGCTCCAGCCCGAATACCAATTGTTGGTAAATATTCGCCTGTTCTGGCCTTTATCTCATTATTAGCCATAGCTACCCGCTGTAACGTAATGTTTAACTCCTGATTATTTACAAGAGCTGTGTCTATTAACGTCTGCAAATTGTGATCTGCAAAGAAATCCTGCCAGCGCATACGCGCCACGTTTACAGAATCTCGTTCTACAAAATCATTATATGTTTCTGGCAATGAGGTGGTTTCTTCTCTTACCATTTGTTTAGGCACACAGCTGTGTAAAATCAACGCTGAAAGCACAAAAACCGACCATCTCATATAATTGCTTATTTTATATTTATGCTGCTTACTCATCGTCTTTTCTTTTCATTAGTTTTTTCAACTGTTTATTCATTTTTCGCAACCTGAGACTGATTTTACTCTCTCCTTCACTGGTTCTCATGAATTCTTCAGATATAGGTTCATCATGTTCATCTTTAATCAGACTGCGTCCTTCAGACATTTTACCAAAAATGTAATAAAGTCCGGGTATTACAATTACACCGAAAAGCGTACCTATAAGCATGCCTCCCAGCGACGAACCACCTATTGTTCTATTACCTATAGCACCTGCACCTGTTGCAATGACTAAGGGAATCAATCCTGCTATAAAAGCGAAAGAAGTCATTAGAATTGGTCTGAAACGCATTTTAGCACCTTCTATAGCTGCTTCTAATACAGTCGCGCCCTGCCGGTGTTTCTGCACCGCGAATTCTACAATTAATACCGCGTTCTTACCCAGAAGACCTACCAGCATAATTACACCTATCTGCGCATAAACGTCATTAGAAAGACCCATTATCTTTAATAAGAAGAATGATCCAAAAACTCCAACGGGTAGAGAAAGTAAAACCGCAAATGGAAGCAGAAAACTTTCATATTGCGCAGCAAGTACGAAGTACACGAATACTAATACGATAACGAAAACATACAAGGCATCATTACCGCGGTTTGCCTCGTCATATGAAAGTCCTTCCCAGGCGATATCATAACCTCGGGGAAGCTTTTCTTTAGCTACCTCCCGTATTGCATTTATCGCATCACCGGTTGTATAGCCAGCTGCCGGAAGTCCGCGAATGGCTGCAGAATTGTACAGATTATAACGCGTAATCTCATTAGGCCCTAATTTCTTTTCCATTTTCATGAAAGCAGAATATGGCACCATCTCCCCGTCTTCATTCTTTACATATAATTTCTCAATATCTGAAGGAAGTGCTCTATGTTCAGGAGACGCCTGAGTATATACTTTGAAGAAACGACCAAATTTGATAAATCCCTGCTCGTAAGTACTCCCTATAAGAATGTTGAGATTTTCCATGGCTTTACCTATGGAAACTCCTTTTTGCATTGCTGCCTTGTTGTCTATACTCAACTCGTACTGCGGATAGTTTGCAGCGAAAAAGGTGAAGAGTCCGGTCAATTCCTTTCGTTTACCTAATTCCTCAAGAAACTCGTTATTTATGCGCTCAAACTCATGATAATCTGTGGAGTTTGTTTTATCTAGTAAACGCATAGAGAAACCTGCAGATGAACCAAATCCTGGTACAGCTGGCGGCTCAAAATATTCGATAACCGCTCCCAGATCTTTTGTCTCTTCTTCCAGCTCTTCCATGATTTCGTGCACGGTGTGTTTCCGTTCAGACCAGGGTTTAAGGTTTATTAGACAAGTACCCGCATTTGAGCCGCGTCCTTCTGTCATGATCTCATATCCCGCAAGCGATGAAACCGATTCTACGCCTTCTATCTCCTCACTGATCTTCTGTAATTTTTTAGCTACCTCATTAGTACGTTCAAGCGTTGCCCCGGGAGGAGTTTGAATAATCGCATAGATCATCCCTTGGTCTTCACTTGGTATAAATCCTGCAGGTAAAACTTTGTTTGTTATAAAAATACCGGCACAGAAAGCGATTAAAATTCCAAAAGTAATCACCCTTCTGTTAACTATATAGTTCAGCAAACCAACATATCTGCCTGTAAGTCTTTCAAAACCTCTATTAAACCAGTCTATAAATCTGTTTATAGGTGTTTTCTTTCTGGGTTTGCCATGTGTATTTTTGAGTAACATAGCGCATAAAACAGGAGTAAGCGTAAGTGCTACCACAGCAGAAATAACTATAGATCCTGCCATTGTTATGGAAAACTGCCTGTAGAAAACACCTACAGGTCCAGACATAAACGAAATAGGTATAAATACCGAAACCATAACCAAAGTGATAGCTACAATTGCACCACCTATTTCTCCCAATACTGCAGATGACGCTTTATAAGGTGTAAGGTTCTCTTCTTCCATCTTAACATGCACTGCTTCTACCACTACAATGGCGTTATCTACCACAATACCTATGGCAAGTACCAGTGCAAAGAGTGTTATCAAATTTATTGATAGACCAAACATTTGCATGACAAAGAATGCGCCGATTAATGAAACAGGAACCGCTATAATAGGTATAAGTGTAGAGCGCCAATCGCCCAGAAACAAAAATACCACGATGGCCACCAGTATGAAAGCATCACGCAAAGTATGCAGCACCTGCTCAATTGAGGCATCTAAGAAGTTAGACACATCATAGCTAATCTTATAATCCACCCCCGGCGGTAGATCTGCCTTGAGCTCCTTAAGTTTGTCTTTGACATCTTTGATTACATCACTACCGTTACTACCAAAAGTTTGCTTAAGCACAATTGATGCCGACGGTTTTCCGTCAAGATTAGAATAAATGTCAAAGAATTCGCTACCCAATTCAACATTGGCAACATCGCCCAACTTGATGATCTCTCCTTCTTTATTTGCCCTTAATATAATATCCTTATATTCTTCTGGCTCGCTATACCTGTCGCGATAGGTTAGTACATATTCCAGAGATTGAGCGGTTTTGCCAGAGCTTCTTCCTACTCTTCCCGGTCTTGCAAGAATACTTTGCTCTTCCATAGCCTCCATTACTTCTTCCGCAGAAATATTGTAGGCTCTCATTCTATCCGGTTTTAACCAGATACGCATGGCAAATTTTCTACTTCCCAAAATCTGTGCACTCGCAATACCATTAATTCGCTGAATTTCAGGAACTATACGCGTATAGGCATAATTGTAAAGGAACTTTTCATCATTATCTTTATTCTTGCTGAACAGGTTGACATACATCAACATACTAGGCTGCACCGGCGTAATTGTAACACCTTCACGTTGCACAAGTTCGGGTAATAACGGCATAACCTGATCTACACGTGTTTTTACCCGTACCACCGCATCATTAGGATCTGTACCTGGTTCAAAAATTACACGTAACGTTCCCTCACCGGCACTGGTAGCATCAGAAGCGATATATCTCATGCCCTGTACGCCGTTAATTGATGTTTCCAGAGGGATTAAAGTTGATTTAACCAGCACGTCTGCACTAGAACCCGGGTATGCGATAAATACGTTTACCGTGGTAGGTGCGATCTGTGGAAATTGGGAGATTGGCAATTGCTTGATTGCCAAAAAGCCAATAAAAACTATTATAACCGAAATGACGATAGCCAATACCGGTCTATGAATAAACTTTTTAAACATGTTGTCGAAAAATTAGAGGTTTGCTATTCTGCGTACATATCGAGATTAGCCAGTACGGTATCGGGTTTTACGAGATCATAATTCACCTTGTCACCCTCTTTTACCATTCGTATACCTTCAAGTATGATTTTGTCTTTTGGCGTGAGACCTTTTTCTAACACAAATAAATGCGGCAACTGGCCGCCTACTGTGATTTCTTTTTGTCTTACAATGTTATCATCGTCAATAACAAATACATATTTCTTATCAAGTACTTCAAAAGTTGCTTTTTGCGGAATTAGCAAAGCATGATCCAGCGGAATCGTCATTAAAATACTACCTGTCTCACCATGGCGCAAAATCCCGTCAGGATTAGGAAAAGTAGCTCTAAAGGCAATATTTCCGGTCTCGTTATTAAATTCACCTTCTATGGTTTCCACAAATCCTTCCTGGTTAAATTGCTTTCCGTTTGCCAGTTGGAGATTAACTTTTTGCTTTTCAGTTCTATCTGCATTCATGATATAATCCAGATATTCAGATTCAGGCACATTAAAATATACCCACATCTTACTATTATCAGACAAGGTGGTCATTAATTCGCCTTCATCAAGCAAACTTCCTTCTCGCACATGCAGATGATCTACAATCCCATCAAATGGTGCTTTTACATTTGTAAAACCTAAATGTGTCTGTGCCAAAAGAACTTCAGCTTTTGCCTTAGCGTTTTTTGCTTTCGCAAGAGCGAGTTCATTAGGAGAGACAACATCACTGTCAGCTAACAATTTTGTATTTTGATACTCTATCTCTGTGGCTTCGCTTTCGGCCTGTGCTTTTTGTAATTCAGCCTCGTAGATATTAGGCATGATCTGGAATAATTGCTGACCTTTCTTTACATGCTCACCCTCATCTACAGATATTTTTTGCAAATAACCCTTCTCTAGAGCACGAAGTTCAATATGCCTAATTGAATGAATCTGACTTACATAGTCTTTTACAATAGAAGTATCCTTATAAACAGGATTTGTGACCTGAAACGAGCGGTCTTCATGTACTTCCACCTTGTGAGAATTACAGCCTATCGCACATAGCGCAGCCCACAGACCAATGAAAATTGGTATTCTTTTCATAATTAAATGAATTTTTGAAATGTTTAATGATTTGAGAAACGCGTCACGCGAAAACATGACGATATACCTGAAAGATTAGATTTACTAACAGGTTTTAGTGGAGAGTCCGGTTAGGATAACGGACGAATTATTCTAAATACGAAAGACCTGAAACCGGATATATTGTTTCGGGTATTGAAGTTCAGGAATAAAAGATCTGCCAGAAACGGTATTGCTTTTCTTTTGGAAAAGATTGTTGTAATACCAGATATAAAATGCAGGGTAAAAATCTGAAGTGAATAGATCTTCATGATCATTGCCCCGATTATCGACTAGTTCCTCACTATCAGTTTCGGTAACTATAAATTTTGATAAAAAAGGAGAATCTGAAGATGACGAAGGAAGAAAACGGGAATCTGGAGAATTCTGAGCTGCTAATTCAATACATTCAGAATTAGCATAAAAAGAAGAAACCCGTGAAGTAGAGTTGCCATAAACATTAACAAAACCACTAAAAAGGGTTAAAATAAAAAGTACAAAGTATGTTCTAAATGCCTTCTTCATTCTGAAACAAATGTATTTAGTCTCTTGAATTTTATCAAGCTTTACGCTGATAAATTGGCAATTTTACCCGATTTTATGACTTAAAAGCCATAATTTATTTGTGTACAGCCAGTTAGATTTAGGTGATTTTTTGAAGGACTAAGTGATTCTAAGAATCAAAATTCAGGAAAATCGTTATAGTAAGATTTAAAATCAGATAGATATTTAGTAAATGTCTTATAAACAGAAAATCCTGCCGCAAAGACGACAGGATTTTTTTCTTTTGTTATCTGATTAAGATCTGCTAATAAATATTATCGACTATTACCAAAATAATTATCGGAAGCTAAAATAATTTCAGCTTCAGACAAAGGAGAATATTAAATTGAACCAAATTATTAATATTTAAAATTTACTTCTTACACGCTGCCAAAAGGATGGAGCAGATTCACCATATACGTAGCCGTATTTATTGCCATAGCCAAAGTTGGCTGCCTGCACATCGTTCAGTACAAAACTCACATCATGCAACTTTTTGCTCTCTTTAGCATCAATAGCAAAATCAAGTAACTTTTTCTCTGTGTAACCGGCCCTCACCACATACAGGGTTAGATCTGCATATTTATTGATGAGAAAAGTATCAGCAACAAGCATAGAGGGAGCCGTATCTACAATAATGTAATCATAAAGACTTTCAAGTTCTTTAAATAATTCACCCAGTTTATCTCTTCTTAAAAGCTCAGCCGGGTTAGGAGGTATACTTCCAGATGGTAGAATCTGTAGATTAGGATGCAATGTAGAAGGTTCAATAATATCTTTAAGTAGTATATCATTATTAACTAAATAATCACTTACCCCCAGACGATGTTTAGCATCAAGCTCATAACGCTGTAGTTGAGGATTCCTCAAATCCGCACCCATAATAAGGACTTTTTTACCAGTATTGGCCAACGTAATGGCAAGGTTTACAGCTGTAAATGTCTTACCCTCCCCTTTTACAGTTGAAGTTACAAAGAGACAAAAAGCATTCTTTTCATTTTCTTTATCAATTAAAAGGTATTGCAGGTTTGTTATCAGGATCCTGAATGCCTCAGAAAGTACAGAACGGTCATTTTCTTTAACAAGATCACTATCCCGTTTAGGAATTTGAGGTAGCTCTCCTACTATAGGTATCGCTTTGCTTGCTTTTTCTATATCCTCTCTTCTTTGAACCTTGTTATTTAAAAGGTTTTGCATATATAATACCAGAAATGGCAGAACCAAACCAGCTACTAAAGCCCCTCCCATTACTACTGTAGTTTTGGGAGAAACAGGGTTTTTAGCACTAAATGCACTATCTACAATTTTAGCCTTGGGAGCAGTAACAGCAAGTGTCAATGACGTTTCTTCACGTTTTTGTAGTAAAAAAAGGTATAAAGCTTCCTTGATATTTTGTTGTCGTTCTATACCTCTATATTGTCTTTCTTTAGCAGGCACATCTGCGATTTGAGAGCCTATTAAACCCACGTGTTGATTAAGATCCCGTTGAGCAATTTGCAAATTTGAACGCATTCTTTGTAAGCTAGCCGCCACACTCGCCCTCATCTGGTCTATCTGGCTTGATAAACGTTTAACAACAGGGTTTAATTCTGTAGAACCACTTAAGATACGGTTGTGCTCGAGCACCAGGTTATTGTATTCTGTGATCTGCTGGTTTACCCCTGTTTCTTCAATACCTAAATTTGCCGGTAAAAGATCTGAAGCAGAACTGTTTTGGATATAATCTATCATTGAATTAGCTAACTCGAGCTGGGTATCAATCTCCTGCTTCCTTTTTCTATAATCACTGGCATTGGTAATAAAAAGTTCAGATTCTGCCTCAATATTAGTTAAACGGTTCTCTTCTTTAAACTCTTCTTTCCCTACTTCTACAGAATCTAATTCCTGATTAATGATATTTAACCTGTCGTCAATAAATAAAGCAGTGTTACTAGCAACGAGGTTTTTATCCTCAATTGCCTC
This sequence comes from Leeuwenhoekiella sp. A2, assembly GCF_047946655.1. GTDB lineage: Bacteria > Bacteroidota > Bacteroidia > Flavobacteriales > Flavobacteriaceae > Leeuwenhoekiella. The sequence continues at coordinate 2,986,454 of NZ_CP172311.1, read as the reverse complement.
CTTATTATATTCAAAGATCAATTGATCAAGAATATCCTGTGCTTTAGTTTTAACGGGATCTATCAATGAAAGTTCAATGAGGGTAGCCTTATCTTCTATTAATGTTACATTTAACGCGTCACGATACTTATCTACTACAGATTGGACAGGTATGAATTTGATTAAAAAATCATCTCCTACTTCTGCTTCAGAATCTTTCAGCAAATTGGCAGTATTGCTAAAAATAACTTCAGCAAAACCCAAATCAGTTATTTTACCGTCATAGGCAATATTACTTGTTCCATTTTCAAATTGTTCCAGTTCAAAATTACTTCCATTAATATGCACTTTGAAACTATTGGCCCCTTCTCGCAGTACATTATCAAACTCTACCCTACTTATTGAAATAACTTCAACTTTAAAAGGTGCCGCTTTATATATTTCTGACTTGCGGAATGTTTCATCTTCATAGTATTGAACGTCAATACCCAAAGCATTCACCACATTGGTCATCATTCTGCGGGAGCGCAATATACCCAATTCATTTTCTATGCTATTTGTACCCAGCCCGTCCATTAATCCTAGGTTTGAAAAACTGGTCAAATCTGCACTTGATGATTTATTTTCATCATCTTTAATAATAATAGTTGCGGTAGTACTAAAAGAAGGTGTGGCAAGCTTTAAATAAATAAATGCGAGGCTTGAAAATACAATAGCAGTTATAACAAACCAAGGCCAGTATCTAAAATACTTCTCAAGTTCTTCTCTAATATTCATTTCATCTTCTTGAAAATAAGAAGGTATGTATTTATTTTCCTCCATACTATCTGGCTATTAAAACTATTACTGAAACTAAGAGAGAAGCTATGGAAATGTATATGCCAGAATTTCGGTTGTAGCTAGATGCCTGGCGTTGTGCATCGTTTGGTTCTACATAAACCACATCATTCTGCTTTAGATAATAAAAAGGGGAGTTTATTATATCTGCATCAGTTAAATTTAAATAGGCATGTTTGTTTTTACCATTTTCCTCACGCATAACCAATACATTATCTCTTCGTCCATAAATACTCATATCTCCTGCCATACCCAAGGCCTGAGGAAGACTTAGGTACTCATCATTAATATCAAACGTTCCAGGACGTGTAACCTCTCCCAATACACTAATTTGAAAATTTACTATTCTCACGGTGACAATGGGATCCTGCACATATTTCGAGATTTTTTCTTTTAACAACCCCGATAATTCTCCCCGAGTCATCCCCTCAACGTCAAGTGTTCCTAAAACAGGAAATATAATGGCACCATTATCATCAACTAAATAAGTTTGCAACCTGGGTTGTCCTGAAACACTGGTGGGGTCGAGAACATTTCCCGAACCAGCCAAAGGGAGGTTAAAAGGTATTGCAGCTTCTTGTTCTGGGGCCGATACACTTATTGTCAACTGATCTTTAGGTTTTATAGTTAAACTTTTCCTATTGTTAGTACTTAATTGTTCCGCCCGTTCCAGCCCCTGAAAATAAACTATTTCCTGACGTGGAACACAGGAAGTAACTGACACTACTACAATCAAGACTATAAAAATTAAAGATTTATTCAAGTAAAATTTATTCATATACTAATTGTTACTTATAAATAAAATATTTAAAAATGATAGGATGCCTTTATTGACATTCCCAGAGAGTCTTCATATAAACCTCCTCGATCTATTGCCCCAACCACACCCAGATTAAATTGATCTGCAAAATTTTTATTGGCTTCTATATATCCTGAAAACTGATTTTCTTTTCCAAATTGACCATAAGGTTTAGTGCGCTTATTACCTATTGAATGTCCCGTACTAGAGCCATAGGTACCGTAATTCTGTGTATAAGTAAGTTTAGAAAGAATGTTCCAATCATTCATAGTTCCTTCAAATCCCAAATGAAAAGCTACAATACGATTATTTAAAAAATAATCATTTGATGCTGAAACAAGATTATCTCTTGCGGCAGGAGTTGTTGTTAAAAGAGGATTTCCTAAAGCTAAGTAATTATAAGACCATCCTCGGGTATAGACATAGCTATTATAATAATTCTCATCTCCTGAAGGTGTGATTTTATTATTGAGTTCTCCTCCCTGGCTCTTAGTATATAAAAATTCAAAAAGAATCTTATTCCATTTAAAATTTCTCTGAGATTTATTCTTGTTTGTAAAACTAATACCATTTAAACCATCAGCAATATTAGACAGATGATATAATCCCCCAATGTCATAAAATTGCTGTCTATATGCTAATAAAGAAACAGAATTAAAGTCATACTGCAAACCCAGATCTATTGAACCCAGATGATTCCCTGTCTTAGATGAATTATAAACTTTTCCTGATATCGTGTACCAATACTCTTGCCAATTAGAGAGTCGAAAGCTTGGTTCATAGTTGATTGTATTCCCCCAAAAAGCATTATGGTTAAAACCGCCATACAAATGCAATTTCCATCCCGGTTTACCAAACCTTCCGTATAGGGATTTTTGATGAAAATAGGTTTTGGTAGGCTCATGATTACCATATTGCACGGGAATAGTACCTAACCAGCCATGAGCAAAGTTTCCTTTAAAAGCAAAGAGACCATCCCAAAACGGCAGCGCATAAAATTCTGGAACAGAAATTTCTATTTTAGGTATTCCTAAAGCGTTTCCGGAAACTGAAAATGCGCCTGAAGATAGGGTTGTATCAACCAAACCCACAACATCCTTGCTTCTCCCTGCTTTCAACTCAAACATGGCTAACCTTGCTTTGGCATAGGCCTCTATAAGTATTCCTTCAGTCTTCTCTCCTACATTTACCCTACCCTCAAAACCTGCACCCCAATCAAATAATTGAGATTCCCTACCATCATAACTTCCGCTTTCTTCATATTCTTTATAAGCAGAACCAATCACACTGGTAGAAAAACCGGAAAGAGGGATGCTTCCATATTGATTTGCCCACATCCAGAATGGTACCTGATCTTTTGATGTAATTATTACCTGGCTCTCAACTGTAGCATTTATATTTTCTACCTGAGCATATCCATTTTGAACAAAAAGGATAATCAATAAAAACAAAGGAGTTTTATTCATACGGTCTATTTTAGTGTGCAAAAACCTAACTGCACACAAATATTCTGGCAAAATAGGTATTTATTTCTTTCTAATGTAATACAATAATTTCTATCCTTTTTATTGAGAATTTTTTTCAGACTTAGATCCTCCTTTTTTAAGCGCCAACTCTTTGAAAAAAAGATATAAATACATAGAATTTGTAATGGCATAACGCTTAAATAAGCGTTTTGGTTCTTGTATAAATCTATAAAACCATTCTAGTGATCCCGCCTGCATCCAGTGTGGTGCTCTTTTTTGCATACCTATCATAACAGGAAGTGCTCCACCTACCCCTATCATACAAGCATTTATTTTGCCATGCATAGCCGCCATCCACTTCTCCTGTTTGGGACAACCAAGAATCACAAATACAAATCGTGCATTACTATTGTTAATCTTTGCTATAATTTTGTTCTTCTCATCCTCATTTAATGGTCTAAAGGGTGGACTATGCATACCTGCTATTTTTAAAGCAGGATATCTTTTTTCGCAAAATACCTTTGTATCATCCAACATATTTTGCGTACCACCATAAAAAAATACTGGCATACTAGTCTCTTCTGATGCTTTAAGGAGATCTGGTAATAAATCCATTCCCGCTACCCTGTCTTGTTTAGCACCGTATAGTAAACTTAAAGACCAGGTTAAAGGCATCCCATCTGGGGTAACCATGTAGGCATTATTTATAATATCATTATAAGCCTGATCTTTTTGGGCTTCAATCAACATATGTACATTGGCCACGCAAACATAAGTTGATGTACCTGATGCTGCTATATTTAGCAAATCCTTTATAAAAGTTGAATATTTACCTGTAGAGATATCAATATTAATCAACCGCTTTTTTTCATTGACCATAGTTAGTATATTATGGATTATTTAAAAAAGACAAAGTACTTATTACTAATAATAAGAGACACTCTTCATCCTAAATTAATACTGAATATTTATTTATGGTAAGGTATTAATTCAATGATTGACAGATTCATAAATATTATTTAATTGTACGATATTTTTTTGGGGAGTAAACTTATTCTCGTATTCCAAATAGGCATTCTTTTGCATCTTCCCTTTCATACTATTTGGTTGTGTAGCCCAGTATGTAATAGCTTTAAAAAGACTTGCTTCATCTTGATAATTAAACAACAAACCATTGTATTCATGTTTAACCATTGAAGACATAGCCCCAAGATCACTTGCAATTACAGGTGTACCGGTAGATAAAGCTTCAATAATTGTCATAGGCATGCCCTCATACCATTGTGAAGGAAATACAAGAGCTGTACATTGTTTTAGTTCTTTCATGATCTCAATCTTTGATAGACTGCCCAAGTAGGTAATATTACTCTTTTCATCTTCAATTTTTAAAACATGATCTTTTAAAGGACCATCACCAGCTATGCGCAATTTAAATTTTGAATTTCTAAAAACTTCAAGTAAAGTTACAATCCCTTTCTCCTTAGAAAGCCTACCAATAAATAAAAAATGGTCTAATCTATTTTCAATCTCTAATTCTCCTATTTTCTCAACAAAATTGGATTTAATAATAAATTTGTTAGAATCTAGATTTAATTTTGATTTTGTGTATAAATTTCTTGCAAATTGAGTGAGAACAATATATTTATCTACTTTATTCCAGGTTCTTATCTTATTATGAAACCAATTAGTAAAAGCTAACCAAAAAGTTAGAAAAAATGAACCTCTATACGCCTTATTTCGTATAGCATACCAAGGGAAAGCGTTCAAACTATTAATAGCTATCTCACCATTTATTAAAAAAGTTGCAGAAGGACATATCATTCTATAGTTGTGCAGGGTAACCACTACGGGGATTCGCCTTTTAGATATTGTCCTAAAAACTAAAGGTCCTGTGGCAAAATGCCAATTGTGAATATGAACAACCTGCGGTTTAAACTGTTCTAATTTTTCTGCTACCTTTTTTGCTGCTTGTATATTCCATATAGAACCTAAAAATTGCAGTGCTCCTTTGATACCTGATTGGTTATAAAAACATAAAACCTCAACATCATTTTTTCTGGCCAAGAGTTTTGCCTCCTGCTCAAAAACAGCATCTTCACCGCCTCGCAAGGTATAATATGAGTGAATAAGAAGTATTTTCATAAAAGGTGACACTTAGAAATGTGTACAGTTATTATTTCTTATAGGATTAGGTATTGAGATATGTATAAAACTCAAAGCTACTGAATTTGTTGTTGCGAGTGAGACAAGCTATTCAACCTAACCTATTTTTTTATTCTTGCCATTTTGTAAGACACAATCATTGAATTAAATTTTCATGACCCACTAGTATTCCAATTTTGAAATTACTCAATATCTGGCTTAAAAGAAATTCTTCCTACCTTATTTGTGCTATAATGAAAAAAACAAGATTTAATGAAAAACCGGAGAATATCTTATTTAGTAACTTATACTTGATTCTTATTAACAAAGAATAAGGTTTTACAAATTGCTTGATGACTTTAGTGTCAAGAACAATATTATTAGAAAAAATAAAAGAGTCTGATTTGTTCGTTTGTAAAATAGTTTTAAAGCGATTAAATTTTTCATTAGTATGAGTTGCATTTAAGTCAGATAACCCGATATTTTGAATTTTAGAAGTAGTAGGATATACAGAATACAAACCATGTTTAAACTGGTGATAGCACCAGCGAATTGCCCACGAATTTATTTCACCCTGCATTTGCTTTTTCAACATGTTACTTAAATCTGACCCCATTTTATTAAAAGCCCTACGTTGTTTAGGACTATTCTTGAAATTTTCATAATCCCGCACCTCCCAATCAATCACATTCCATCTATCCTTCCAAGTCGCCCAGCCCCATGAAGAAGCACGTTGAGTAAAATATATATTTTTACTCTCTAACCCCTGAATGGGCATTGTAAATCCTGAAACAGAAAACACTTTATACTCTTCTTTGTAAAAATCTAATGCTTGATTCATAAAAGTTAAGAAATCCGGACTAGTGAGTAAGTCGTCTTCCAAAACAATGACTTGGCCTTCTATAGCAATAATCTTAGTAACTCCTTCTACTATAGAGGCTGCAAGACCTTTATTTATTTTACTTTCATATACTTTAATTCTCTTAAATCCTTTTATGGTTTGCAAATAGGTTCTAACTTGAACTACTTTTTCAATGTCGTTTTTGCGAGGTCCATCTGAAAAAATATATAAATCCGTACAATTTGCTAAGAAATTTTTTTGTAATGCCTCTATTGTTTTACGCGTCAGGCTTAAACGATTATAAACAAATAGAAGAATAGGCGAATATTTCATTTATTAAAATTTAATGTACATGATTTTCTTAAGCTGATTTTTAACTATTACATGAATATTATAACTCATTATTTGCTTTACCAATAAGTATAAATAATATTATAAGTCTCTAATCTTAAATAAAGATCTAATGCAGTACATTCTTTATTTCTTTTGCCAAATAGTCTGGATATATATCTTTGTTTCCTCATTCTGATATTAAATTTAAATGAGACTCTTTTTTATGGCAGCTTCATTTGACTAAAACTTGCTTGTACATAATGAATGAATTTGCTATTGAAAAGGTAGCCCGTAAAAAACAGGAAAAACCACGTTTGTTGTTGAAAAAGAATATTAGAATTTGTTAAACTGCTAATAAGGAAAATGGCAGTATGTGCCAAACTCAAGTTTAAAATAATATAAATTTTATAAAGATTTTCTGATTTATTTTTTTTAGAAAAACTTTTGGAGTAAAATATTATACGCTTCAAAAATATATACGTCAGGTAAAAAAATAATAGCAAGCCAACAATACCTATGGCTATTAAAAAAAACAAAAAACTATTGTGAGAATTATGGGTATCTGTAGAGTAAAGTGAAACAATATTAACATCTTTTAACAATGTAGTTCCAAACAATTGTTCAAGACTACTCCCATCATTATAACCTCTAATTAAGGCTTCCCATATTTTATCTCTGCCCTGGAGATTAGCACTGTCATAAGCATCCTCCCCTGTAATATCTATTTTAAGCCCCCCTTCACTAAAAGTATTATACACCCCCATAAAACCAATAAACAGAAAAGCTCCAAGAAGTGAGTACTTCAATAATTTTCTTTTAAAGTCTATAAATAAACTCTGGTTTACCACGCTTAATCCTATTACTAAAAAAATGGAAAGTATATGAATACGGGCATTTGTTAAATAGACTAAATATAGAGATATTAAGGCTAATATTATTTTCACTTTGATGTTTAAAGAACGACTTAATAAAATAAATGAAAGAAAAATTACAATAGCCAAGGCTGCATCTGTCTTGAAATAATACAGACCATTGAAAGTATAAACATGTCCCCAGTATTGATAAGCAAAAGGTAAAAATGACAGTATAAAATTAAAAAAAATAAAGATTAAGCTAAAATTTTCCAAAAGTTTAATGTCCTTATATATATTTCCTTTATATAAAATAGCATATAAAAAAACAAGTATAGAAAAGGTAATCTTAAAATAGAGAATAGATGTCTCACTACTCATATCCTTTAGAAAGCTTACAGAAATCATACAAAAGAATATTAAGATTAAGATCAGGGGTTTCCTCGCTCGCTTATTAATTACGCCATTTCTTACATGTCTTAATATCAAAATAATTAACAAAATATTGACAAAAATATTGACCATCTTTATATTCCAAAGCATATCGGCAATCATCCTAAGAATTAAAATCATGAATTGTACAAAATTATTATGTAGTTATATATACTTAAGCGGAAATTAAAAAGTTAACAGATTATTTTGTTAATTAAATTTTTTACAAATTTTATGACCATCTTAAAAAATAAATGATTTATGTTTGATTCTGAAAATTATACTCTCAAATAATTTAAATATACGTAAATCGATCTATCCTAATTGATATGATTATTTTTTAATTCCTTAGCTTTATAGTAAAACTCTAGTTCTGGTTTCAGTTTTTCTGAAATATGCGTATAACTAGATTCCAAATCAGGTAAAATAAGTTCATTGTTTTTACGTTTATGTATTACTTTTAACTCAATAGCTAGGATTTTATTAATATGCCCTATATCCTCCTCAAAAGTATCAAGATCTATTATATAATCCATTTTGGATAGATTTTTTAATCCTTCTTCTATATTCATAGTGCTAGAAAACATATATAATTGATGACACAATTCAGTAACCGGACAATTACTTAAGTATTCTGAAAAACTACTGCCTAATCTACTATATTCTTTTTTATTTCCATCCACCAATTGACCTAATTGCTTCTCCTTTGATATATGTTTATACCTTGAAAAGATTCTAAAATATGGATGGCGTATACAAGTAATCTTAAATGTATTTCCTGAAAGATAGGTTTTATAGAGTGGTCTGTGAGACCAAGCATAATGATAAAGACCAGAGCTTACAATAAGATGATTCCAAGCAGTATATATCCACCCATTATTAATTATACGAAGATCTGGAGAATGCATTAGTTTCGAATAAAGATCTTCCTTTTTCGTACCCAATGATAAATTTATAAACATATTGTTTAAAGATGTCCCACCCGTTTTCATTAAGTGATGGTGATAAACCCTATTATATTTTTTAAATGGTTTTTTGGTAAAATAGAAATAATTCCAAATAAATTATTTTTAAAATTCAATATGGTAATAACATGTTTTTTTTGCAGCATCGGAAATTAATTTAAGAAATAATAATTTTCTTTTTACTTATATAGATAAAGATTTCTAAACCTCTATAACTAAAATAATTTTCTTCTATTAATAAATAGCGTTATAGTGTAAACATTTATTTCCCGTTATTTTTTCATCGTTGTATACAATCATCGGAAAATAATTTGATTATAATCACAAACTAAAGAAAAATTGCTGCTACTTGTTGATCTGCACTAATCAATCCATTTTAGTGGGTACAGACCTATGATTTTAGTTAACATTTACAAAAGAAATAGACTAAAACCTTAGTTCAATAATATATCTGCAAGTATCCTTAGGATAAGAAGCATAACTTAATTTGATAAATATTTTAAATTAATATGTCCAAAAAGAGTGGGGTAAAATAATCAATCCTTCACTTAAAATATCGATTCGTTTTTACTTAATAATATTATGTATTAATGAATTATTCTTTACTACGTCCTAAAATTTGATTATAAATCTTTTTTGGCCATTTATCTGCACCTAATAATATATTTACTTTATTTCTATACACTATAGAGATATACCAGTAAAATTCTTTTGGTTCCAATTTTATAGCATAGACAATCTGCGGCATCAATTTAGGTCGCAGCTGAGGCCTATTAATTTCTTCCATAAATTTATAATGGCGAATAGCAACTAGAAAACGAGATCTTAAATTTTTTTTACTTGGTGTCTTTGTTAGAGAGCCCTCATTAACCGTAATACAATATACTGGAAAATTATCTGCCATAATTTTCTTGGCATAATGACCTGTTAAAACTGAAAACATTAAATCATTTGAGGCGGGCACTTCGTCAAAATAAATATTGTAATTTTTAATCAACTCCTGCTTTATCATCTTTCCCCACGGTACATAATAACCATATCTTAAATAATCTTCAGCCATTGTTTCACCCTTCACCCAATTGTTGACCAAATTATTATAATGCCTATTTCTTTGGGCTGGTTCAAGTGTTTTACTATTTACACTTGATGAACCAAAATAAACAATATCACATTCTTGATTAAGATATTTATAAAAATAACTAAATGCATCATTCTCAAAAAAGTCATCGGCATCAGCAAAAATCAACCATTTCCCATTTGCATTTTTTAAACCCAAGTTGCGTGCAAAACCAGCACCTTTACCTTCTTTTGAAAATATATGTTTAACATTTTCTCTGGCTTTACCCGGGAAAGCATTAAAATCTACTGTATCAGAATCGCTATTATCATCTACAATAATAACTTCAATATTTTCATCTTTTGGAATCGAATCTATACACCTTTGCAACAAATCAGGTGAATTGTAATGAGGTATAATAATTGAAAAATAATAAGTACTATCTAATGATTTTTTCACATTTAATGTTTGCTAATTAAAAGGCCAAGTGCACTGTCATATTTATTACTTGTCACTTTTACTATATACTTTTATAAAGTGAAATAAAAGAACTAACTATCTTTTCCTGATTATTTTTCACTTTAACCTCTTCTCTTAAAGTATTTCCCCACTCCTTTAAGATTAGACTGTTTTCCCTTTTAAGATTGATAGCCTTTTCAATTTGAGCCTTTAAATTATCTTTATGCTCTTTTTCAGAAGAATAATTATATTTAAATAAACAGTTATCATTTTCAATATCATTTATTGTTCCTATTTCAGGACAAATTACAGATATACCATAGGAAAATGCCAGCATCGCCGAACCTGAATTTAAACTACTATTTATGTCATATGGCAATACTAATAGATCATTTTTACTAAAATAATATAATAATTGTTCATCATCAACATATTGCATATCCAATTTTACATTACCATTACGACCTAATTTCTGTATATCTTCTGCATAACTTTGATCTGGGCAAAATCCGGCTACTGTTAATTTTAAATCATTTGAATTAAATGAATTAACAACTTCAATCAATAATTCAATATTTTTATATTCTTTTATTGCTCCTACAAATAATAGATTTAAGAAGTGAGATTGTTTAAGACTGCTATGCTTGCGGACCCCATAAGAATCAATATAATTAGGATGGGGTATATGTACTATTTTATGTTCTACCTTTTCATTTATTTCTAAGAGTAGGTTTCTACTCTCCCTACTATGAATGACTATTTTATCTGCAGATCTAATCAGTAATTTGAAAAGAATTTCTTGTAGTAGGTGAAAATTTTTTACATGTGGACGTTTATTATGTAATGTCCAAACTATTTTCTTTCTAAATAGGAATAATAAGCTGATTTTTGCTATTTTATTTAAAAATTCGTATAAACTGTTTACATTTTCAAACCAATTTAAGTGAACTATTTTAACACTAATAAAGTCATTATAATTTTTAAAAACTTCCTTTAAAGAGAAAACTGTATAACCCCGCTCTTTAAAACCAACAACTAGAATATTGACATAATTATTTGTGGTTCCTATAGATGGGTCAAACACTATTTTCATACTCTTTAATTAAGGTGTTAGAATTTTTATCTTAGGTGATCTAATAGTCATTAACTTTAATATCTTCATCAATTTACAATCTCGCAGTGTATATTTTGATAATAAGGATGATAAGATGTTATTTTTTACATGGGTCAAATTAATTTCTCTGTCAAAAACAAAATTGATTCTTCACGCCACTTTAATAAATCCTGATTAATGTCTTCCCAATTAATTTCTTTTTTTAAAATAGCCTCAAATTGTTTATGAGAAAAACATGTCATTATATGATCTCCCATTCCAAGAAAATTAAGCATACTCTCAATACGTTCATTCATACCCTCAGCATGTCCAGTATTGGGTAATACAATAAAATTAGTATTGTTTAGTATACAAAATATCATGCCATGAAAAGAGGTAGTAATAACTAATTTAGAAGTACTGATGTAATATATCCATTCAGGTATGGTAGGATAGGCATTACCAGTAAAATCATTATTTGCAGTAGCATGAATAATTTTAAAATCTGTCTTCTGCTTAGCATGAATAATAAATTTTTCCTTATCCTTTATTTCGCTATTCCCCAACATATACATAAAGATTTGATCCTTTTTAACTCCTGGACTATCTCCAATATCTCCTAACTTCAAAAGTTCAATCCACTGCTTAGCTGTAAAGAGCATCGTGGGATCTAGAACCCAATTAGCTTTAAAACCAAGTTTTTTTGTTAATTCTAATCCACTTTTCTCGCGTACGCTTATACCGCTAAAATTTTCGAGATATTTCTTAAACATATGTTGAGTTAGTCCATCTTGGGCTTTTACGCCATAACTTGCTGCATATGCAATACGTTTTATTGACTTAGCCCCAAAACCCAATAAAAATGCCTCTGCTGAAACTTTAAAAGTATGATTCCATACTTGATCACTACCGGTAATATATGCATCTGCCTTGGGCGGATCATTTTGTAAAGCGTTAAGATTATAGTAATCCTTTTCTCCAAAGCAAATAAATTCATTTTTAAAGTTGCTAAAGCTACGCTTCTCATCTAATAACAAAGATTTTTTGCGTACAGGAGCTTGTAAGCGGTATTTTATAGAACGCAATAGATTAATATTTTTTAATTTCGTTAAGAAATCAATTTGTTCTACCGGAGGCACTCTGTGGTACTTGATAAGAAAAGGTTCATGCCCCATTCTTTTTAATATGGTTTGCATGGCAAACAACTGCAAAATCTGTCCATAGTTGTTGTTAGATTCCCAAAAAGTGATGATTCCTATTTTCATTTTTTATTCTTTATAAATCTAATAATATTTATTTAAGATTTAAATTTTAATACTTTTCTTACAACTCGTTTCCATAACGGAGATTTGTATAGTTTCTGATACTGAGTAATTAAAGGTCTTAATTCTTCTACAAAAAGTTTAAAATTATTCCCTTCCATAGCATGTTTAAAAGCCGTATGACTATTTGAAGCTATTTTAATCCTAAGATCTAATCGCTTCTTTATTAGATCTGATACAGCATCTCTATCAGCGTTAACTCTCTTCTTAGGTCTCCAAATTTGTTTTTCGTCTTGTAAGGCTAATCTATATGCCAGACCTTCCCGTCTATGTGAAAAGCCACTTTTCTGAGAATCTACAACTTTATCTGCTGGGAGGCTATCTAAATACAATCTTTTCTCTTTGTATGCTTTATTAATTAAATTTTCAATTGTTTTATTTCTAATGATTAAAACATTTGTTCCTTTGCTTTCATTTAAATACTGCGGAAGCCAGGCATCCCCAATGGTGACATCAGCAGTTTCTGCAACTACATCATCACAATAATCACATGCTTTGTATTTAAATAAGCCCCATCCCCAATTACCACCATATAACTGATTTAACGGTGGACTGACTACTGTTTTTTCGGTACCATCTACTTCACCTCTAACTGTAACACCATATTGATTGGCTCCAAAACCACTTAACTTTGTTCTAAAATTGATTTCCTTTAAGGATTTGGGATTAACTCCAATTTGCCAGGCCCACATATTTCCAAAATTTGCGCTTTTTAAATGACCACAAACTAAACCTATGCAAAATTTTATTCTATCTTTTATAACAGAGTCCTCTCTTTGTAAGAGTCTAATAGATTTAATAAAACATGGAAGTCCTACTATTGCATATCGTCCAGGTGTATTTCTAACCATTTGAACTACTTTTGATAGTTCTATTGGGTAGTATCTTGATTTTGCGCCCTGATAAATACTTGCTAAGTCATTGGATATTGTGTATTGAAATAGGGTTGAGTTTTCTGGATTTATCTCTTTACTGCGAACGTGAATTACTCCATCTATAAGATTTTTCTTAAACAATTCTGAAACTACCCAAGTCCCCAAACCTCCAGAACTACCGTTTGCTCTATACTCGTCTTCTTCCACATACCCTGCATAAGTAGATGAGATATATCCTAACTTATCATGTTTCACTGAATTATCAGAATAAAGTTCTTTACCAATAATATCTTCATCTAAACTTTCATCTGAAAAAGGACAAACCTTTAATGTTGAACCTTCTGTAGTGTCTATTTTTGAAGGGTCAAGTTTTGGGCGATATTTCCCAAACTCATCAAATTCCATTTCAATGGGGGAGTCTTTAATAGCTGCGCAGGCGCCACATCCTACACAATAACCACCTTTTACAACGGTTTCAAATAAATGTTCTGTCTTAAATTTTTCGACCATACTTTAAAAATAAACTAACTTTTTTTAAATTTTAAAATCAAATTGGATCTAGTTTGTTTAATAAATCTTTTTTCATCGGACTCCAAACCGAAAAAATAAGCTAATGTTATAAATAGTAATATTGATGTTCCATAAGTGACGATTAAACGCCATTTAAATTCTAAATTTTGAACACATAAAAAACAAATAAGACAAGATCCTAATACCGGGTATATTTCTTTTAATGTTACATTCTTAAGATAGTTAGTAATAGAAAAATTTGCTTTACGCTTGAAAAGATAGACCCTCATTACACAAGCAATAAATTCAGTAATTATGTAACTAATTAACACACTATATGCAGGATAGCCATTGTACAATAATATATATGAAACTGGTAAATTTAGAAGTAAAAGTGAACCCACTATAATTTGATAGAATTTTATATCACCAATTGCCTGAAAAGCAGATTGTAGCCCTATCGTAAGCTGATTAGTTAAAATTCCTATTAAAATTAAATTGCAAAATATAACAGTTAAAGGTGGAACATTAACAAGCCACAATCCCAAAATTGATTTCATCTCGAAAATGCTGGGGATAGCAATAAAAGCTATTAGATAAAAACTAAATTTACTTGCCATATTAGCTAACCGCAACATTCTAACTCTATCATTAGCGCCTTCACTTTTCATTATTTGGGGATTCAAGGCTCTAAGTAAAGTGGCGGATAAAAAAATCATTTGACCGGAAACTTGATTAGCTATACCGTAAGCGGCATTGACAGCCGCACCCAAAAATAAATTAAGAATAACAGCAATGCCTTGATTTCTTCCCATACCACAAAGTGCTCCAAACAAGTTCCAACCGGCAAAAGAGGTTAGATCTTTTATAAAAGATTTTTCAGGTTTCATTACCCCCTTAAAAGTACACTCAGGATATTTCTTTAAACAAAATGAAGCATAGAGAACAAAACTGAAAATTACAATACTGGCCGTAAGCATCCCATATACCACCAATTTATCACTACTTACCACATATAATAATAAAGCGATACCTAATTTTAATAAGGTTTCAATGATATTAACAAAAGCTACCCACAGCATATTCTCATGCGCGATGAGCAATGCGTTAAACGGGACAGTAATTACGGTAAAAAAAACAGTCACCGCCATATAATGGTAAATAATCCTGGCACTTACTATACGATCTGCAGGAATATTTAAAAATCCATCAAATAGAAATAAACCTGCAATTTCCAGACTTAGCACTAAAATAAAACCAATTATAATATGTAAAAAAAAACTATTGGTAAATACTTCTTTTTGCTTCTGTATATCCTTTTTACCCTGATGATAAGACAAATACCGTTGTGATGAAGTAGCCATTGCGCTGTTCAAAAAAGACAACATCACTATAATCCCTGCTACCAGATTATAAATACCGTAATCTGTACTACCCAGAGCATTAAGCACCAAACGCGTAGAATATAAACTAATTCCCATGGTAAGCAACATCCTACCGTAGAGAATTGCCGTATTAGCGACTACTCTATTTGCTGCTTTCAATTGTTAATTATCATATTTGTTAAATAAAATTTTCTCTCATACTTCATATTTCATCATCTTAATAAACTTTTTAATCTCTATTGCTTTTGTAAAAGAATTAAAATTGAACAATAACAATTAAGAAGTAAGCACGTATACATAATAATTATGGATATAATAAGATATTATTGCAATATGCTTTAACCAATTCATTTAAATCCTTGTAATTCTATTATTAATAAT
The DNA here is from genome assembly GCF_047946655.1 of Leeuwenhoekiella sp. A2. Classification (GTDB taxonomy): domain Bacteria; phylum Bacteroidota; class Bacteroidia; order Flavobacteriales; family Flavobacteriaceae; genus Leeuwenhoekiella. The sequence goes on along the minus strand of NZ_CP172311.1, from coordinate 2,970,727 downwards.
TCGCGTTATTATACCACGCATATATCTGATTTACACCGTCTTGCAATTCAACTTTATACTCCCATCCCAATTCTTTCAACTTAGAAACATCGGTGAGTTTCTTCATTGTTCCATCTGGTTTTTGGGTATTAAAGACCAGTTTTCCCGTAAAACCCACCGTTTTTTTGATGAGTTCGGCAAGATCTTTAATTGAAATGTCTTTTCCGGTCCCTATGTTGATGTGAGTGTTTCTTATTTCCCTCTCCCGGCCTCTCCCATTAGCGGAAGAGTCATCAGCTTGATGCGATCCTGAATCAAGTTCAGGATGACTTCTTCCATTATCTCTCTGTGTAAGGGATTCGGCAGGCTCAGCCTGACAAACAATATCTTTAAAATCGCGGTTTTCCATAAGAAAGACACAAGCATCCGCCATGTCTTCACTCCATAAGAATTCACGCATTGGTTTCCCGCTGCCCCAGATCTCCACCCTCACCTGGCCTCTCCCGGAGGGAGAGGAACTTTGAATTCCATACTTTGATAAAATATTAAGTATTTTATCTTTAGATGATGAACCGTCAGTACCTTCTATTGGTAACCTATTTAGGTCTTTTCTTATGGCTTCCCAGTCGTTATTCTCTAACGCTCTGCCCAGGTGCATCTTTCTAATCAGTGCGGGTAAGACGTGGGATTTCTCCAGATCAAAATTATCATTTGGGCCATACAGATTTGTAGGCATGACCGAAATAAAGTTCGTCCCGTACTGCAAATTATAGCTTTCGCACATTTTGATACCAGCTATCTTGGCTATGGCATAAGGTTCATTGGTATACTCTAAGGTATCCGTCAAGAGATATTCCTCTTTCATGGGTTGAGGACAATTCTTGGGGTAAATACAGGTGCTTCCCAAAAACATCAATTTTTTCACCCCGTGCTTATAAGCCTGATGAATGACATTGTTCTGTATCATCAGATTAGCATAGATAAAATCTGCACGATACGTGTTATTCGCAACAATGCCTCCCACTTTAGCTGCTGCCAGAAAAACATATTCGGGTTTTTCCTCTTCAAAGAACTTCGCCACAACTGCACCATCAGTAAGATCAAGTTCTTTATGAGTACGTGTTACAAAATTGCTATACCCTTTAACCTGGAGGTTCTTTAGAATAGCACTTCCTACAAGTCCGCGATGACCAGCTATATATATTTTAGAATCTTTATTCATTTATTGATTTCTCTTTTCCAAAAAGTCACCTAACTTATTTGTAAGATTCACTTCGTTTACATTTCGACAAGCTCTATGTGAAATAATCCTATAACTGACTTATGTAATTCAAGAAATAGATTAAGCACAATATTCAAGCCTGAACTATTCGTAATAGTTGAAAGTCTGGTAACCTCCACTTTGCAGATGTTGATCCTTCTGCATCAGCTTCACATCCCCGGCCATCATATCTTTTACAAGATCTTTTAAGTCATATTTAGGTGTCCAGCCCAATTTGTTATTTGCTTTTGAAGCATCTCCTATTAATAGCTCCACTTCTGTTGGTCTGAAATATTTAGGATCTACAGCCAGCACTTCTTTTCCTATTTCAATCTGAAATTCAGGATTAGTGCATCCCTTGACATATCCTTTTTCATCAACACCCTCGCCTTTAAATTCTAATTCGATACCAACTTCACCAAAAGCCATTTTTACGAAATCACGCACCGGAGTAGTTTTACCGGTAGCAATCACCCAGTCCTCTGCCTCTTCTGCCTGAAGTATCATCCACATCATACGTACATAATCCTTTGCATGACCCCAATCTCTTTGCGCATCGAGATTTCCTAAGTAGATCTTATCCTGTAACCCCAGAGCTATTCTGGCAGCAGCTCGTGTAATCTTTCTAGTCACAAAAGTTTCACCTCTAATTGGAGATTCATGATTGAACAAAATACCATTACACGCAAACATCCCGTAAGCTTCTCTGTAATTTACAGTTATCCAGTATGCATACATTTTGGCCACAGCATAAGGGCTTCTTGGGTAAAATGGTGTGGTTTCAGATTGTGGAACTTCCTGAACCTTACCATACAGTTCTGAAGTAGATGCCTGATAAATTCGGGTTTTCTTTTCAAGACCTAATAGACGAACAGCATCTAAGATTCTCAGCGTCCCTAGACCATCAGCATTACCTGTGTATTCCGGTGTTTCAAAAGATACCTGTACATGGCTCATAGCAGCCAGATTGTAGATTTCATCCGGTTGAATTTCCTGGATCAACCGTATAAGATTAGTACTATCTGTCATATCACCGTAATGCAAAATAAAATTACGATTCTCTACATGTGGATCCTGATAAATATGGTCGATACGGTCTGTATTAAAAAGGGAAGCCCTCCTTTTCAATCCGTGTACTATATATCCTTTTTTTAATAAGAACTCACTTAAATAAGCCCCGTCCTGACCAGTCACTCCTGTGATAAATGCTACTTTCATTCTATTTTTTAGCTGTTATTAATTTATTAATTGTATACGGCTTCGCCGCTGCCACTCACAAGAGAGTCACTAAAATAAATTCAAGGGGAAGAAAAAAAGACCGAAACAATTTTCGGTATTACAGGCTCAAATATATCATTCTAATTGTTAAAAACGTTAACAAGCGCGTCTTTTAATAATTAAATAATATTCAGCTGATTTGTATCGATGATACGTAAAAAACATAGGTTGAAATTAACAGATTAGAAATTAGCAATTTAAATCTTAAGAAGCTAAAACCATACTATTAGTGGTATTGACATGCAAGCCTAATTTATACAAAAGCATTTTAAGTCTCTTTTTACCAACTTCTTCAATAATCGCATCCTGTCCCTTAAATGGGCCACTCTGCAATGTAACTCTATCTCCCCTACTTAAAGAATAGTTGACATCATACTGCCCTTTTTGCCATTTATCTATTGCTTCTATCTCACTGTTTTGTACAATAGCCGGTTTCCCCAACCAAAATAAATATTTAAACACAAAAGGGATTATAAAAACACAATTACGGTCTTTAGGCTCAAGCTTTATAAATACGTATGCGGGAAAGAGTGCTATCTCAACTTTTTTCTTTCTATCGCTCCACTGTCTTACTTCTGTCCTTAAAGGGCAATAAACTTCAATATTATCTTTTCTAAGCGCTTCTGCTACTTTCTTTTCTTTCCCTTTTTTTACACATAGTACATACCAATTCATATAAAAGAATATTTATAAAATTAGAGGGGAAATTATATTTCGAAAGTAAGAAAAATTAGAAAAGCTGAATAATGCTTAATTAGCACTCTTGCGAAACGGGGAAAAATCCCCGTTTCAAGTTAATTGCTTTATATGGGATATGTTGCAACGACTACAGAATTAGAATAATAAATGAATTAAAAAAAACAATCTAATTTGTACAATTTATACCCAATCATGAATTCTTCAAATACATGGGATGATAATATAGCACATAATTTATCCAACTCAGTACAAAACAGTATTAATTATACAACAATCAAACAAAATATTTTTTATATAGGTTTATACATAAATAGGAACTCAACATTTAAACTCTTCTTTAGTTTGAAAGAAGAGGTTTGTATATTGCTTACGATTAATAAATGCTATGAAAATTCTTCACACTGCCGACTGGCATATTGGTAAAAAACTACAAAAGCATGAGCTTAAAGAAGATTTTGCTCTGTTTATTGAATGGCTTTGCGCTACCATCAAATCACAAGCGATTGAGGTTTTACTGGTAAGTGGTGATATTTTTGACCTTGCAAATCCATCTTCAGAAGCTCGTACCCAATATTATAAATCACTTTTAAAACTTAGAAATCTCAATTGTAAAATAATTCTAACCGGTGGTAATCATGATTCACCGGCCATGCTAGATGCGCCACAAGAGATTTTGCGCAATCTGGATATTGAAGTTATAGGGGGTTTACCTCAAGACATCACTCAAACTTTAATTCTTGTAAAAAATAAAGCAGGCGACTTAGAAATGATCGTTGTCGCTCTCCCCTACCTGCGTGATTCCGACCTGAGAAAAGGCAATGAAGGAGTAAGTTATGACGATCGCGTAGAAGCCATTCGTGAAGGAATTGCAAATACATTTAAAGCTGCAGAAGCATTATGCAAAATGCAATTTCCTAACATTCCCGTTATTGCTATGGGTCATTTATATACTGCCGGTACAGAAACTTCAGATAGTGAGCGCGAGATACAAATTGGCAATCAGGCGGCTTTTCAGGCGAGTCAGTTTGGCGAGTATTTCAAATATATCGCTTTGGGACATATTCATAAACCGCAACGTGTAAATGCGCTTGTGCCCACGTTTTATAGCGGCTCCCCTATTCCTCTTTCATTCAGTGAGCGAAAGGATGAAAAACGTGTTTTGATAATAGATACCGCAACAGGCTGGGAACCCCAAAGCATTTCAGTTCCTTCTTTCAGAAAATTAATTCGCGTAAGCGGAAACCTCTCTCAATTGGCCCAAAGTTTAAATAATCTGCCAGGTCATGACGGTCTTGATCACCTTATTGAAGTTGTTTTAAAAGAGCCTAAATATGATGCTCAAAAAATCTACCAATTTGATCAGCTTACTTCTCAATTTGAAAAATCCGGTTATCAGATCGTGAAAAATTATACAGATTTTGATGAGAATCTGCAGGGAACTTCTGCACTTTATGAGAGTAATCAACAGCTTGAAGATCTTAAGCCTAAAGACGTTTTCATAAAACTGGTAGATCAACAAGACCTTAATCAGGAAGACAAACAGGATATACTCAGCGCTTTTGACGAAATTCTGGAAGAAGTGCAAAACCCCATAAATAGTTAGAATGAAGATTTTAAAGATCCAATTTCAAAACATAAATTCACTGAAAGGCGAGCACGTGATAGATTTCACAAAAGAACCTTTTCCTCAAAATTCGCTATTTGCCATCACCGGCCCTACCGGCAGCGGTAAAAGCACGATTCTTGACGTTATTGCACTTGCTCTTTTTAATCAGGTTCCGCGTATTGGGAAAATTAGTAAAGACAAAGACATCATTAAAAAAGGTGCTATTCTTACCCGTAATCAAAAAGAAGCTTACGCGAAAATTGCCTACAGTTGTAAAAATGGGAATTATGAATCTACCTGGAGTATTTCAACAAACAGAAACGACAATCTGCGCGATTACGAAATGCAGATTCAGGATCTTGATTCAGATAAACTTCTAGATCTTAAAAAGTCTGATGTTCCTTCAAAAAATGAAGAATTAATTGGCCTTAACTACAATCAATTTATAAAATCTGTTCTACTCGCTCAGGGCGAATTTGCCCAGTTTTTAAAAGTTGATAAAGCAGAACGCGGTGAGTTGCTTGAGAAAATCACAGGTACCTGGATCTATCGTGAGATTGGCAGAAAAACGTATGAAAAACACAAACAGGTCTCTAAAGAAATTGAGCAACAGCAGCAACAAATCGCTATAATCACAACAAAACTGCTGGAAGCCGATTCAAAAACACAATTAAAAAACGAATTAGAAACCTGGCAAAAATCGCTTGAAAACGAGCAAAAATCGGTTAAAAGCCTTGAAAAACAGCTTGCGCTAAAGAAACAATTGGCTAATCTTAAAGAAGAATTAGCCCAAGTAACGGCTGGCAAAGCCATGAGTGAGAAAGCACTGTTTAATTTTCAGGAAGCTAATGGTAAAGTCCTGGCAGGACATGAAAAAGTATATGAGCAGGCAGAAAAGCTCAATCAATGGCAAACGGCTAAAAATGAGCTAAAAAGCTTCAATGAAGAACGGGAAAAATTGAATGAAAATCGGGTAAAAAACATTAAAAACCTCGATAAATGTGTAGAAGATGTTTCCGCGTTCATTGCCTCACCGGTGTCGTATGAAAACCTATCAGAAAAAATAGACAGCTTCCGCGAAAAAGTAACCGCACTTAGAGATGATTTGTTTAAAAAAGGCGAACTCAAGAAATCCCTTTTACAGGCGCTTACTTCAGAAACACGTGATCTGGAAATTGACCTGAATCAGGATTTAGATTTAGTGGGTGAAAAGTTAAACCTTCAAAGTCAAACTATTTCGCAGGAGCTGAAAATTCTTCAGCAACAAATTCAGCTCACAAAAGATCAAAATCCGGAAACCGAAAAAAATCGGTTAAAAAGGCTTGAAAAACTCGCTTTAGAGGCTAAAAACCTCACCGAAAATATAAATCGCTTACAGACAGATATTGCTTCTGCGAAAGCTGAAAAAGAACAATTCCTTCCGGAATTAAAATCACTCCCTGCCCAGATAGAGCATGCAGCAATGCACGTAAAATTGCAGCAAACCCAATTAGAAAAGCTACGCCAGCAGGAAAAATATGAGGCCCGCATCGCAAGTCTTGAGCAATCGCGCAGCGAGCTAGAAGATGGTGAGCCCTGCCCGTTATGTGGCGCTCTTCATCACCCGTTTGCCGTTCACACTCCAGATTTAAAAAATGAACTGGCAAACGAAATAAACAAAGCAGAAAGTGACCTAAAAGAGGCTCAGCGTAATTTCACGCAAAGTGAAACTCGCATTGCATTTTTAAAAGATCAGTCTAAGAAAATCGATAATAAACTTATTCATCTCAACAAAGATCATGAATCGCTGAAGGAAAAATTTAAACAGGAGTACTCAACGCACTTTAAAGAAAATGAAAATTGGCTTGAAGTCATTGAGCAGGTTGAAAGTAAACTGCAGGCTTTAGATTCATACGAAAAAGCACTGCGCAAAAAATCGGCTTTAGATGCTTCAAAACCGCTTCTAAACGAGTTGAAATCGGTAGAAAAAGATGGTAAAGCCTTAAAAACAGATTACAAAAATCTATACGGCGGTAACAACATCAATAAAGATTGCCAGGATTTTCACAACACATTTATTACTTATCGTGAAAACCAAACCGCAATTACAAAAGCGATTGAGGATTTAATTCTAAAGATCAACACCAAGACCCGTGCTTTTGATGAGATTACCGCAGATTTAGAAGTTTTTATAGCTCAAAAAGAGATCAATTCGCTTGATGACGCCATGCGATTACTTTTACCTAATGCTACTTACAACGCTTTAAGAGAAGAACGTGAAAATCTTAAAAACAAGATTTCGGCTCAAGCTGCTTCTTTAAAAACACTGCAAAAACAACATACAATTTTAGAAGAACAAGACACTACTCAAGCGGAAATAGAACTGCAGGAAAAACTAAGAGAATCCCATAAAAACCAGGAGATCTTAAATACCCAGTGTGAACATAATCGCCGACTATTAAAAAACGAAGATGAAAATCTGACTGAGCTTAATAGATTAAAAGGCACAATTACAGATAAGGAAAAAGCGATAAAACGCTGGCGTTTGCTTAATGAATTAATAGGCGACAGTACAGGAAAACGCTTTAACGAGTTTGCGCAGGATCTTACACTTTCTCAACTTATTCAACTTGCAAATAAACGTCTGGAAAGTTTGAGTGACCGCTATCGCATAGACAAACCGCTGGAGGATGAAGATGATAGCCTGATGGCGATTGATGATCATATGGGCGGGCAGCGTCGCTCTGTAAAAACACTTTCTGGTGGAGAAACTTTTATTTTGAGTCTTTCTATGGCGCTTGCGCTTTCAGATCTGGCTTCTAAGAATGTTGAGATCAACAGCCTTTTTATAGACGAAGGTTTTGGGACGCTAGACCCGGAAATGCTCGATCAAACGCTGGATACGCTTGAGAAATTACAGGCAGAATCGTCTAAAACAATAGGTATAATAAGCCATGTAGATTCTTTAAAAGAAAGAATAGGCACGCAAATACAGCTTACGCGAAATGGACAAGGGTATAGCTCATTAGAGATTGTACAACATTAATTTGCCTCAACTTACACAGCTTTTAGTAAATAAAAAGAGCCTCGAATAATCAAGGCTCTTTTGGTATGAATAATTGGTTGGCTAATTAATATCCTGGATTTTGAGTAAGATTAGGGTTAATATCAATCTGCTCCTGTGGGATTGGCATTAGATCTTTACCATTAGGGATAGTAACGCCAAATGTTTCTTTAAGATAGCGCACATGCTCCCCTGTTCTTCTAAGTACCCACCAGAGTGAGAATTCTCCAGAAATTTCATGTCTGTATTCCTGCATGATAATATCCATCATATCACCTGTTGGCGTAGTAGTTAATCCTGCTCTGTTTCTAATTTTCATAACATATTCCATTGCTTTTGCATCATTACCAATTTTGTGGTACGATTCTGCAAGACTCAATAAAACCTCCCCATAACGCAAGAAAATCAGGTTTTGACCACCAAAAATGTTTGGTCCAGACCATCCGTCAACATTAGGATTTCTCCATGCCTTTACATCATAATAACCTTGTCTGCCTTGTAAACCATCTGTACCTAACCATGGGTTTTCAACTGTACCGCAAGTGTTGATACCTCCAAAATTTTCCTGAACATTAGGATAATCTTTAATATTGATCAAGGGATCAGGATGTGTTTCTCCAGGACCTATAATAGTCGCTCTCTTGCGCTCATCCCCTTCTTCAAAAGAATCATAAAGCACTTTAGTTGCAGCAGTATAACCACCACCATTTGCGATCTCATTAGGCATACAGAATGATTGTAGAAAAGTTACATTGTCGTTATGACCCCAGCTTAGATCACCGGCGCCGTCATACATTTGTATCTCAAATAGAGATTCTTTACCATTTTTATTGCTATAAGCATGAATATCAAAGAAATCTTCTTCCAGTTCTACGTGTCCTTCAAGAGCTTCAAAAGCAGCAATTGCCTTGTCATATTGCCCCAGCCACATATAAGCGCCACCTAAGTAACCATAGGCAGTTGCTTTTGTTAATCTACCTTTATTAGCTTCATCGTAAGACCATGGCAATCTTTTAATGGCTTCTTCCATATCAAGAGTTACCTGGGTAAATACTTCTTCCTGAGTATTACGGGGAGCAAAAGCATCTGTAGATCCTCCTGCCGGCTCAAGAACAAGTGGCACACCACCAAAGTTTGAGGCTTGCAGCGTGTATAAAATTCCGCGTAAAGCGTAGCATTCTCCTATTAATCTATCCCCCAGTTCTGCACTCACATTACCAGCATCGACGGCAGGTTGTAAATTTTGCAATGCAGAATTTGCTCTACCTATACCTTTATAGTTTATGATCCAAAAGTTATTGAATGCACCAAATGTTGCAGGAATTTCAAAAGTCTGGAAGAATGTATCTGAACCTATATTGAGATAATCCTGTGTCAGGAAGTTTGCAGGATAGAATACCGCTTTAGTTAAATATTCTGCAGGACTTGCCTGAAAAGTGTCATAAACTCCTATTACTGCTGCAGAAGCAGTCTCATCTGAAGCAAAAACTAACTCGTCACCTAATCCATCATATTTTTCATCCTGCAAGAAGCTGTCTGAGCAACTATACAAGAGAGCCGTTACAGCGGCCCCTAGTACCACTAAAACGCTTATTTTTTTCATTTTTCTATACATGACTTATTTTTTTTTAGAATTGTAAATTCACACCTACAGTGAAGGTTCTGGTAATAGGATAAGCTCCAAAATCTATCCCTCTTGTTTGCACACCGCCATTACCATCTATGTCTGTTACTTCCCCTATCTCAGGATCCCAGCCGCTATAACCTGTAAGAGTTATGAGGTTTTGACCACTTACATATATTTTGGCGCTTGTTAAACCTAGAACACCAATAGTTTCTGAAGGAAAATTATATCCCAACTTCACATTACGCAGTCTTAAGAAAGAACCATCTTCAACAAAATGATCTGAAACTCTGTTATTTTGAGTGCCGGTATCATCTAAAATAGCTCTCGCGTACGTATTAGAAGGATTATCTGGGGTCCATCTGTTGTTGTAATATTTTAAACTAACATTAGAATAAGCATTAGCAAGACCATAACCACCAGAAGTTTCCTGCTCAACACGTGTAAAATTCAAAATGTCGTTACCATAAGTACCGTAAATATCTATTCCTAAATCAAAGTTCTTATAGCTCGCGTTGAAATTAACACCACCATAGAAATCTGGAATAGGACTTCCTATAACTTCACGGTCTGCACCGGAAATCTCACCATCACCATTTAAATCTCTAAATTTTCTATCACCGGGTGAGGTTGCAACAGATTGATAGCTACCATCAGGCGAACTATTATTTAAGGCATCAATCTCTCCTTGCGTTTGGAAAATACCATCTGCCCTGTAGCCGTAGAAGGTACCTACATTTCCACCTACGTAAGAACGAGTAATACCTGACCAGTTGTCAACAAAATTAGGAGCGAAATTACTGTCGAAGATCACGTAGTCGTTATTACCCACTAACTCGGTTATCTCATTATCGACTAAAGTAAAATTAGCTGAAACGTCCCAGGTAAAATCTCCTTCATTTTTTCTATAACCAACTAATAGTTCAAGACCTTGGTTGATCACATTACCACCGTTTACAGACTTGCTCTCAAATCCTGTTTGTGATGGTATTGTTTGATAGAACAAGAAATCTGAAGATTCTTTTCTAAAGTAATCTGCTGTGAAGTATAATCTTCTGTTAAGCAATTCACCTTCTAGACCTATATCTGTTTGTACCTGAGTTTCCCATTTAAGATCAGGGTTTGCCAATGAAACGGGTTGCAATCCTGCTACCGGTTGACCTCCTAACACATACCCCGCATCATCTGCGCTTGTCCCATTGTTATAGTATCCCTGAAACTGGAATGCCCCAATACCAAAATAGCTTCCGGTCTCACCCCAGCTTGCTCTTAATTTTAGAACATCGAATGTGCTGTCATCCATAAATGATTCCTGATCTATGTTCCAGCTTGCTGCAAAGGCGGGGAATACACCGTATAGATTATTAGCACCAAAACGATCGCCATTACCATCACGACGTACGGTTGCGGTTAAATAATATTTACTATCGTAGCTGTAATTAACCCGGGCAAACATACTGGCAAGGGTACTTGTACCGTGCGTACCAGATTGATCAACAATTTGTTGTGCCTGTGAAAGATCTCTTATTTCATTGTTTAAGAATCCTCTACTGTCTACGAATATATTTTTATAGCGTGTACGCTGTGCAGATGTTCCTAATAACACTCCTATTTTATGCTTGGCTATCTCTTTATCATATTGCAATAACGCTTCAGTAAGATATTCATTAGAAGTATTTTGTGAGATGTTATATTGGGCTGAAGGATTGTTATCATTATTATTATTTCCTCGATTATAAGTAGGAATGAAATTCCATCCTGCATAATTCTGCGAATTAAAGCTGAAATTTACTTTCGCTGTAAAGCCATCCAGAAAACTATAATCTAGACCAAAATTTCCTAAGACTACATTTCTACTATTATCATTATCCTGTTGCTTAGCCGCACCCAGTACGTTTACACTTTGGCTTAATAGACCGGTATCAGGAAAAGCGCCATAATTTCCGTTATTATCATAAGGTACATTTACGCCGGCTGTATTAGACAAATAAGGAGCGTTAGCAAATACTTTCAACAAACTATAATAGCCCTGACCTAGATTTTGATAACTTTCATTATAAGAATATTTAATGTCAGATCTTACCTTGAAGTTATCAGATAAATCATAATCGATATTTAACCCAACATTGTACCTTTTATAAGATGATTCAATTACAACACCTTCTTCATCTAAAAGTCCGGCTGTAAATGCAGCTCTCAATTTTTCACCTCCGCCTCGTATACTTACGCTGTGTCCCATTCTAAAACCATTACGGAATGCATAATCCTGCCAGTTGACAGACCTCAACGAGCCAGGATCACTCCACTCAGGAAGTACATCGTTACCCTGCGCTGTTCCTAAGTTATTAGCAAATGTTGCAAATTGCTCTGCATTGAGCATTTCAATATTCTTAGGAGCCGCACGTATACCCGTCCATGAATCTACAGAAACGATCATTTTATTTTTTGTACCCTGCTTCGTTTCTATAATTACAACACCATTACTTGCGCGCACACCATAAAGAGCTCCTGCAGATGCATCTTTTAAAACCGAAATCGATTGAATATCATTAGGATTTAAGAATGATATATCTTGTGTTGGGAAACCGTCAATTACATATAAAGGTGTGGTATTACCAAAAGAACCTACACCGCGTATGTTTACAGAAACCGATGAACCCGGTGCACCTGAGTTCTGTGTTACCTGAACCCCGGCAGTTTTACCCTGTATAGCCTGATCTACACTGGTAGACGGAAAACTAGTCAGCTCTTCAGAATTTATAGAACTTACCGCTCCTGTAACATCCTTTTTAGCCGCTGCACCATAAGCCACGACAACAACTTCCTGTAGACTTTCAGAATCTTCTGTGAGCGTTACGTTGATCACAGATCTTGAACCTACGGTTTCCTCTACGCTGTTAAAACCAACGTAAGAAAAAACGATAACGTTTTCGGGAGAAGCCGAAATTTCATACTTCCCATCAAAATCAGTAGCTGCTCCTGTAGAAGTGCCCTGAACAATTACATTTACTCCCGGTAAAGGAGTGCCATTAGCGTCTACGACTGTACCGGTAATGGTATTCTGAGCCATAGCCGGAAGCGCAGTACACAGAAATAACCCTATGAAAATTTTCATAAGCCATTTCTCAGTAAAATCGGATTTTAAAGAAAAAATTCGCATAAAATTAATATTGGTTTGATTTGCTTGTTTGATTTCACTTTTTGCAATTGTAAATGTTTGGCATGTTTACAATTACAAAAAATTGAATCACAAATTTAAAGGGGATGTTAAGCGAATGTTAATCACATTTTGTCATTTGCTTATCATATTTTACCCATTTCATCATAAGGATATGAAAGTGATAAGTATCGCTATAGGTATTTAGCAATATCTTATATATAGCCATTTTAATTGAGAATTTGACAAGAAATATCGACTATTGAAGTAACTTTTAACTTGTAATTATTGATTCATTAGAGAAATAAAACTGGCTCCCTCAAGTGCAAAACTGGCTGAGCCATCTTTCAGGTTAATGGTTTCAACCTTTTCAAAAGATTTATTTTTGTTAGTTACATACATGGTAAGTGAAGACAGTGTTTGTGGCAGTCCGCTTAGGTTGACCATGCGGGTAGCACCCATATTTACAATATGTATAGCATATTTTCCATTCTCATGATTTCCCATTGCGGCGACACGTATTCCTTTTTGACCCGATGTTACAGGAATATATTTTAGATCATCGGGTGTTTCTCCCAATTGCTTGAGGTTAAAAAATCGCTGTGTAGGATATAATTTGTCTTTTGTATTACCAAATATACCTCCTCCTGAAAGTGGAGAATAATCTGATGTAAGTTGCCACTGCAAAATAGTGAGAGGTCTAGCCTGATTAAGAATTTTCACATAAACATCTATCTCATCAAGCGCGTAAGTAGGTTCTTCAAAAATTTGAGGATATCTCCATGCGCCCGCATCAATACTTCCCTCGCCTATAAAAAGCGGTTTGTGAACACGATTGGCTATATCTCTCCATTTCATCATATTCTCATCTGTCCACCCTCTCCATGAATGAAATGATACTCCGCCAATGTACGGTTGTGTTTCAGGATCTACAGAAGCTAAAGTTGTAAACTCCCAGCCATTTGCATCTGCTGTATCTCCTAAAAGAAATTTTGTATCAAAACCATTAGACTCCCAGTATTTACCCAATTCCTTTATAAGCATGTTGTGTTCTTCAGGAGTCTGGCGGACATCAATACCTAAATCTGATTCGTTAAACGAAAACATTTTTGCTTCAACACCATACTCTTCTTTTAGATATTTGAGATAAGAAGTAAGTGATTTATAAATCGCTTCTTTTTTAGTTTGGTCAAGAGCATTTCCTCTTGAACCATCCAGATTTACTCCTCTTACCCGCTCGCCCACTATTGCCCAATCTGGGGCAAACCAGGCGGCAAGTATCACCGGGATGCCCATTTTATCAAGACGCTGCGCCATCTCAAGTGAAGCTTTTACTTTAGGATCAATATTCCCATTTTTCGCCTCAGCGATAGGATCTTTATTCTCGTCAGGCTGCCATTGTCTCCACGGAAGTTCTACACGGCTCCAGTTAACATCAAGGTTCTTAAGACTATAATCAATAACCTGCGGATCCATTTTAGGATTCTGCAGTCTAAAATTACCTCCTATTCCATCAAACGGCTCTCCTTCCTGATTAGGGAAAACTTTAATGGCGACGGGAGATTTGTCTATCTCACCGCTTGCTGTAATACTAAAGTTATTTGTAAAATTCTCATCAGCTGCAATTTTTCCGGAAGCAAGTACAAAATTGAGTTGAAAATCAGGATTTGCCGAATCTTTTGCTTTTATCAAAAGCTCTGTAGGTTTTTCAAAAGTGATTTCAAGTTTACGCGTAGATGAAGTCACAACAACACCTGTGGCTATTCCTTTATAAAGAGCTTCTTCTGCTGCCAGACCAAGATCTTTATATTTAAAATTATCGGGTGTTTTGACCTGAAAATCGGTCTCTGAGTCATAAAATTCGGTAGGCAGTGATACTCTAAAATAAGCTGCATTGATGACTGTGTCTACTTTTGACGAAAAAGAAACTGCCAATTGAGCTTGCCCTTCTTTTTGGGAAGTAATAACTTGAGACCAGCTTATGTTATCACCCATTCCGTAAGTAAAGCGCTTATCAGCCTCTGTACGCTTAAAATCGGTGTTTTGACCTTCTTTTCGAGTTGCCCAAATATTTCCATATTTATTTTCCAGCGCCAGACTGGTATTGAATTCCATCAACTGGTTATCAATTCTTATTCCTGTTAGGTTTCCCCAAGTTGTAAATTCTGTCTGTGCACTTACACCAGCAGAGGCCAACCCTATTACCGCAAACAATCCTAATATTACTATCTTTTTCATGCTATTTCTTGATGTGTAATTCATCTCTTGTAACAGTTTTCTCATAATTGTAAACATCTTTTACCGCTTGTGGAGTATTAGCTGTCTCAAGCCAATTAGACCAAACCATAAACCAAGACCATTTAGGCTGTGCTTCAAGCACATTTACCTTGGGTAACTGCCCTACTTCGCCCAATGCAATTGGCTTTCCATCTGCCAGTTCAAGAAGTTCATTGTAATCCTTCTGCTCATAATCATTGTGATAAACATCAGTTGCAAGAATATCTACATAATCTGCACCGGGATAAAAATCGGCATAAGGGTAAGCTTCATCTTCAGGAATATCTCGAGGGCCGTTGGCATTCCAGACCCAGATCAGGTTATTTAATTTGTGATAATTAACAAGGCGGTCGTACAGATTTTTCCACATCTTCACATAACCATCTTTACCCTTTTTATTTCCCCACCAGAACCAAACGCCATTCATCTCGTGGTAAGGCCTCCATAAAACCGGCACATGCGCGTCCTGTAAATCTTTTAAATGCGCTGCAACATTATCTACCTGTGCCAGCCATTTCTTGTATAGCGGTGTCCCGGGAGTTGTAAATTCCTCCCACTGTTCATCTGTAATCTCATCCTGCACACTTGTACTCCAGGCATAAGGTGCAGTATCCATAGGGCGACCCACGTGCCACATCAAAGTCACGATTGCTCCTTCTTCATGCTTTTTTATCGCTGCTGCAACAATGCGATCACCGGGATCATCCTGACCGTTCCAGTAAAAATCTGTTCCCCACACTGCCGGAAACTTTCCTCCTATTTCTTCGGCTTTATTGTAAAATTGCTCAGGGTGCTCATTATAGCTGTGCTGGCCAGCCATAATTCTGTCATTTAGTGAATAGATATATTGCAATAAGGATTTCGCTTCCGCGGAAGCGTTTTCATTTACAGGAGTTTGAGACCAGGCCAGCCCAGAAAGCAGAGCCAGAAATAATACAGCGATTAATTTCATAATATTAGTTGGTTAAAGTCTTATTGAGAAGTTGATCTGCTGCCAAAACCAGGAATATATAATCTGTTGTACCACCACCCAGAACATATTCGGTTTGCTGCCATAGATACGGCCATTCTAACAATTCAGGAAAATCTGGGCGAATAAGAGCAGTACCAGAACCTATACCTCCCGGAACAAAAGAAGCCGAACCACGATTAGGACCATAAGCCTGCGTAAGTGATCTTGACCCAACCCCGGAAGCAAACGAACTCGTATTTACACCGGGATGCACACCAAGCACAAAGTTCATCGCACTCAACATGTACTTATCTGGAAAAATATTAGGAAAGCTGGTATGCAAATAATACTGTTGAACGCCAAAACTTTGTATTCCCCAGCCTGCGCCCCAGATATCTGGTTTGTATGGCATGCCGTAAGGAGTTTCTGTACCTTCTTGCTCTACAGTTTTGTAATAACCTTTTACAGCTTCCTGCACCGCCTTTTTAAACTTATTGCTTTTTATTAAAGGCATTGCCGGACCTACAACCCAACCGGTGCGATTAATACTCTGAACGATCCCATCTTGATTTTGAGTAAGGAAATCTGCATATTTTTGATCTTGAGTCGTGCGTAATAATTCTACCGCCAGGCTGATTTTTGCCATGGGACGATCGGTTTTTGTGATATTCCAGATCTCTTCGGCTATATCAAGGCAATCCTGCGCCATACTATCATTATAATCTTTTAAAACTCTGGCTGCCGCTGCTAATCCCGCTGCTGCATTTAATTCTCTAAACGCGTTATCTTCTGTAAACACCCAGCGATCATCAGGAGCTCCCGGCAATCCTACGGGAATTTTCTTGTCTGCGCTATCATTTGAAAAAATCTTACCATCACTATGAGAAACAGCATCACCCAGCAACACATATTGACGCTTAGTGGGCACTATTATACCTCTGTAAAAACGGCCCATAGATTTGTAAGCACCCACAATAGATAAAACACCATGCTCTATTTGTTGCAAAACATCTGCTTTACCATCAGGCTGCATGATTTCTACCACACGCTCGTCTTCGTCAATACTTGTATTATCATATTGAACATCAAAAAGTTCGTAAATATGTGATAGACCTTGCACCGTCGAAGCTTGAGATTCTACACGCAGATCATAATCCCCGGCATCGTGCCAGCCACCTATATTTATTCCCGGCACATGTTCTCCAGATTTATATTTAGTCATAGTCTCATGCCCCTGAATATAGCCATCAAAGTGGTTGTAATCTGTGGGCGCCATTCTCGCGTCATCCATATGACAGAGGCCATGCCATACTTTATAGCGATCGTTTATACGCATGTGGCACATTTGCACCGGCAGAAAATATTCAACAGTGGGTTGCCAAACATCGCGCTCATATACATCTGCACTTATTTGAAAAGGTCTTGTTGTATAATCGCCGTATTTAACGACATACATGCCCGGCTCTTTTACATCTGTAAAATCGAGTTGATAATATTGATATCGCAGAAAATCGCCCCAATTGGCCAGTTTTTCGGTCTTAACGGGGGTAAAACCTCCTTCATTATTTACACGTAGCAGCTGTGCATCGCGCACGTTCTTATCATTTTTATCAGTTTCTATTACCGCAATTTTTTCCTGAGCGGGATGGTAACCTACTTGTGAAACCTGCACTACCGGACTATACAGAAAATCTTTGACCACGGTAGGAGTTACCAGCCATTCTATTGCATTTTTAGTCGCGCCAGCTGGCACAAGTGATCGCACTACAAACCAACCGTTACTATGTTGTGCACGGCCATCTATAAGTTGGAGATCATTCCCTTTTAAATTTTCAATTTTGAGTGTTTGCTTTTCATCTTCGGGAACAATCACAAGTTCTTTACCTTCTGCCATTGGCTCGATCTGAAACTCATGGTTGTCATCGTAAGCGCCGGGACCATTAGCCTGGGTGTTGAAAATTCCAAACTTATCATCCATATAATAAGACTTTCCAAAAAGTATACCCGGGAAGAGTTCTATGTTCATCCCTACTTTGCCAACCCATTCTTCGGGCAAAGGCTCATCCAGATCAATAATTATCTTAAAAGATTTCCCTTCCGGAACAACCTTTAATGTATAAGACATATTGAGGTCTGGATAAATTATGGGGTTAAATCCTTTTCTGTCTTTAGAGGCATCAGGATAAGACATACGTACACTTATCTCCTGCTTCTCTCTGTCTACCTCACGTTCTCCTACTTTAGGTACAGGTTGCCACTGCCCCGGTGTAGGCTCAAGTCGCAGGTCACCATTTGTAGCCACGCGTATTCCGTTTTGAATAAGACCCACACCGCCTTGATGACTTTCAGGATAAAAATCATGTGCCAGCATAACATCTGCACCGCGCATCTCAAGATATTCCTGATCGTTAATTTTAAAACCCTGAGATGTAGTGTCATTTTGAGCATAAGCACTTACAGCACCTATGAAGAATAATAGATAAAATTTGAGATTCATGGTTAGAATAAATTAGAATTTTTAAATCTAGGTTTTGGTTTGCAGGTTGACTTAATACTATTTTCTCTTTTTGCAGTATGATTTTTTCAACATATCATAAAATACGAGTATTCTACTATCTTTAGACTATCAAATACTAAATTCTATGCAAATTAAATTAAATCTTGTTGTTCTTCTAATTTTGGTCTTTACTGGTTGTAAGGAACATACAGAAGAAAAAACTGTTGAAGAAACACCTAAAGATAGTCTCATAACTGATCTGCGAACAGCGGCAAAAGATGACCTTCTTGATAAATGGTATCCACTCGCTATTGATAGTGTTGATGGGGGTTATTATAGCCAAATTATCTATGATTTTAAGCTGGGCGAAAAGCATGACAAAATGATTGTTACTCAAGCCAGAAATATCTGGACCAATGCAAGAGCAGCCCAACTTTTTCCCGACGAAAAGGAAAAGTACTTAAGCTACGCTGAACACGGTTTTAAATTTTTACGAGATAAAATGTGGGATAAAGAACATGGTGGTTTTTATAATCTGGTAAATAAACAAGGTGAACCCATTGCACAGGAAGGGCAGAATAAAACTGCCTACGGTAACTCTTTTGGCATTTACGGTCTTGCTACATATTATGCAGCTTCCGGAAATGAAGAGGCACTTGATCTGGCTAAAGAAACATTTAACTGGCTAGAAGAACACAGTCATGATCCTGAATATAAAGGTTATTATCAATCTCTTGAACTTGATGGCACGCCCATACAACGCACAGCAGATTTCCCTTCTACTTCAGATGTAGGTTATAAAGATCAAAACAGCTCGATACATTTACTAGAAGCTCTAACTGCTCTTTATGAAGTATGGCCAACAGAGATCGTAAAAGAACGTGTCAAGGAATTGCTGCTACTAGTTAGGGATACTATAACTACAGATAAAGGTTACATGACCTTATTTTTTGAAAAAGACTGGACACCGGTTTCTTTTAAAGGAGAATCTAAAGAAACTATCGCAGATCATTATTATCTGGACCACGTTTCCTTTGGTCACGATGTAGAAACGGCTTACTTAATGCTTGAAGCTTCTCACGCCATAGGAATCGAGAACGACACACTTACTTTACAAAAAGGGAAGATAATGGTAGACCACGCTCTACGCAATGGCTGGGATCCTGAAGTGGGTGGTTTTTATGATGGTGGTTATTATTATGAAGGTGATGATAAGATAACAATTGTAAATGCCGATAAGAACTGGTGGTCACAGGCAGAAGGTCTCAACAGTCTTTTACTTATGGAAGAAAATTTTCCTGATGACGAACTTGATTACCAAAACTACTTTGATAAGTTATGGAATTATACACAGACCTACCTCATGGATGATGAGCACGGCGGCTGGTACGAGTGGGGCATTGACAAAACACCTGAGTCTAAAATGGCCTTAAAGGGTCATATCTGGAAAGCTTCTTATCACAACTTTAGAGCGCTTATAAACTGCTTTGAACGATTAGAAAATCAGGAAAAATAGCCTCAAAATCGCATCTTAATCTGTCGATTTTAATATCAAAAGAGGGAGCCAAAATGGTTCCCTCTTTCTGTATCTGCCATTTTCACACTTATTAACGCCCAGTGTTAAACCCTTGCAAAATGAGATTTTCTTAAGACATTTTCGCTTTAGCTCTAGCTATCTTTATATAACTAAAAAAAACAAAAATTATGAAAACCACACTTGAAGAAGCAAAAGAAAGAAATCATGATGAGATCGTTTCAGATTTACAGGAATTGCTAGAGAAGAATTATGATGCAGAAAAAGGTTTTAAAAAAGCTATAGAAGACGCAAAAAATCCGAATCTGAAAGCATATCTTAAAAATCAAGCATTTACAAGGAACAGGTTTGCTACAGAAATTGATAAGATTTTACACGACCTTAATGAGCATCCTAAAGAAAGCGGAAGCACAGCAGGTACTTTACACAGAACGTGGATTGATATTAAAACCGCAGTAACTGGTCATAGTGACGAGTCAATTCTTGAAGAATGCATTCGTGGTGATAAAGCCAGTGTTGAAGAATATGAAGAGAAATTAAAAGATAATCGTTTTACGCCTGAGATCGCTTCTGTACTTCAAAAGCAACTGGCAGATATAAGACAAACATTGTCTACAACTAAATCATTAGAAAATTTAACCGAGCAGGTTAAATAAATTGTTAAGTCCCCTTAAGAAAAATCCTGAAGTTTAATTGCTTCAGGATTTTTTTATGCTTTGTTTTAAGTATACTATAAACCTCATGTCACCCTGTTCAGAAAGCTTTCTTGATAGATTCAGAAGTACATCAAAATGCTATTGGTTTATTAGTGCGATTCTGAAATGAATTCACAATGACGGCTTCGTGCTTTCATCACCCTGAACTAGTTTCAGGGTCACATAATCGTCTTAATATATTTAGGCATCATTCAGCTTAACTAGCGCTTCTTCCATATCAATACCGGTTTCCAGAACAGGAGTAAAAATATCACCGTGGGTTTTTAGCCTTTCCAGCATGGTTTTTATAGTAAAATTACCGATTTTCAGTCCGCTTTTTACTTCTTTCCATTCTAAAGGTGCAGAAACTGTCGCGCCGGGTTTAGGTCTTGCGCAATATGGGGATGCCAATGTTTGCCCTCTCCTATTTTGTAAATAATCAAGATAGATTTTTCCTTTTCTGTCTTTTACGGCTCGCGCCATAGAAGTTAGATCAGGCAGCATGTCGTGAATGTAATAACACAGAAGTTTGGTAAAATCGCGGGACTCTTCGTAGGTGTATTTCGCTTTAAGCGGAATATAAATATGCATTCCACTTGACCCTGAAGTTTTGCAGTAGCCCTTTATTCCCGCCAGATCTAATACTTCTTTAGTAGCCTGCGCTACAGTAATAATTTCTTCAAAAGTGTTTTTATCTGAAGGATCAAGATCTATAATTATATAGTCAGGATTTTCCAGATTTTGAATACGGGAATTCCACGGATTTATCTCTATACAACCCAAATTTGCCATATATAACAAGGTTGCTTCATTCTGACACAATAGGTAATTGATATCTTTTTTAGAAGATTCTGAGTAAACTTCAAAGGTTTCTATCCACTCTGGCAGCGTCTCATTATCTTTTTGATAAAATCCCTGACTTTTTATACCGTTAGGATGGCGATGCAAATTTTGCGGCCGGTCTTTTAAGTATGGTAAAATCACATCTGCCACATTGAGATAATAATCTATAAGATCATATTTTGTGTAACCAGCATCCGGCCAATAGATTTTTTCCAAATTACTTATGGGAACAATATGACCGTCTACTTCCAGATTTGAACCGCTTTTGAAATTTTCACCAGAATCTGAACTTTCAGGCTTTGCGGTTTTTGACGGAGTCACTTCATGTGGAGTTTTATCTGACCGAATACCTTTAAAAACAGGATGACGCATGATGCCGCTTTTTGTCCATTCTGAAAATTTTACTTCACAGATTAATTGCGGACTCACCCAATTGGGTTTTCGGCCCTTCAGATTTAATTTTTTATCGAAGGGATTTTCATCAATTTTCAATTTTGCGACTTGATCTAACAAAACCTGTTGCTCATCTGCAGACCAGCCCGAACCACAATTGCCTATGTAAGTCAACTTCCCTTCCTTGTACATGCCTAAAATGAGGGAACCAAAAATAGAGCCCCCGCCCACAGAATCTGTATAACCACAGATTATGGTTTCTTCAGTCTCTATTGCCTTTATTTTAAGCCATTTTTCACTTCTGTAACCAGGCGAATATGTAGAATCTGTTTTTTTAGCAATCACACCTTCCATACCGGCGTCAACGGCTCGTTTATAAAAAGCAGAACCCATACCTTCTATATGCTCGCAGTAGATCACTCTTTCCAGATCATCAATAACATCGGGAATGAGACTTTTTCGCTCCAGCAATTTAAGATCAAGCATGCTGTGGCCATTTAAATACAACATGTCAAAAACGTAGTAGCGCAAAGCACCGGGCGAGTTTTCATCATAATTTTGCAATGCCTGAAACTGCGGCAATCCTTCTTCATTAAGTACAACAATCTCACCATCTAAAATCACGTCATGCGGAATATGCTCCAGCTCATTAGCGATCTTTCTAAATTTTGTGTTGTATGAAATTCCGTTGCGGGAATATAGATTTACCCGTCCCTCTTTAATGTGCGCCATCACGCGGTAACCATCCCATTTGAGTTCATAAACCCAGTCAGGATCATTAAATATCTTTTTAGTTGCTGTTGCCAGCATAGGTTTTACAAATTCTTCCGGGTCGAGTTTTTTGACCTTTCCAGCCGATTTTTTAGTGCTTTCAGGAGATTTTTCTGCGAAAACCTCAGCATCATAATCAAGATCTGTAGAGAAAGAATCTTTCTTTTTAATGAGCAGCCAGTGATTGTCTGCATCGCGCCGCTTGGTATGAACCAGCGCAAATATGCCATTTATCTTTTTTCCGAAGAATTCAATCTTGAGATCACCTTTATCAAATTGCTTTAAAAGATCTGGCTCTTCAGAATTAGGAGTAACACGATAAGTCCCTTCATCCCAGATCTTCATAACTCCGGCGCCATAATTTCCTTTTGGGATCGAGCCGTGAAAAGTGAGATATTTTACCGGGTGATCTTCAGTTTGTACTGCGAGACGCTTGTCATTAGGATTAAGAGAAGGACCTTTTGGCACAGCCCAGCTTTTTAGAACACCGTCCATCTCAAGTCTAAGATCATAGTGCAACCTTCTCGCCTGATGCCGTTGTATTACAAAACGACCGGCATTGTCATCACTGATCTCTGCCTGGGGTTCTGGTGTATTTTTAAAATCGCGTTTCTTGTTATATTCCTCAAGAGCCATTTTTTAGGAAGCTTTACCCGTCTTTTTCTTTTCGAGACTGGCTTTAAGTTGAGCCATAAGATCTTTAGCCGGAGTAGGTTTACTCTCAAATTTCTCCGATTTTGGTGCCTTTCCGGTCGATTTTGCATCGATTATCTTCATTAATTGGTCAATATAGACATCTTTAAATTTGGCAAAATCAAATTTCTCAGTGTATTGTTCTATCAAAGAAACGGCCATGTCTACCTCTTTTTTAGAAACTTTCGCCTCGGGCAATTTAAGTTCGCCGGGATCGCGTATCTCATCAGAAAATCTAATAATATGCAAAACAAGAGCGTCTTTATAAACACCCACTAGCGCTAAATGCTCCTTTTGACGCATGACAAAAGTAGCCACGCCCAGTTTTTTTGTTTTCTTAAGCGCATCGCGCAACAGGTTGTAAGACTTACCACCTTCTTTTTGAGGCTCAAGAAAGTAAGGTTTTTTAAAAAGAACGTCTGCAACTTCGCTTTCTTCAATAAACTCTTCTATGTCTATAGTTTTGCTCTTTTTCATGTTGGCCTGATCAAAATCTTCATCTTCAAGAATCACATAGCCATCATCTTTCTTAAACCCCTTTACAATGTCCTTCCACTCTACTTCTTTACCCGTATTTTCATTCACACGCTTATAGCGAATGTGAGCATTATCATGTTTGTCTAGCATATCAAGATCAAGCTTGCGATCTTCTGATCCTGAGTACATTTTTATAGGTATAGAAACAAGACCAAAACTTATAGAACCATTCCAGATTGAGCGCATATATCATGTAGTTTAAAAATCAAATTACAAAAAAGCCCAGTAGAGCTTTACGGTATTAATTTAATTTTAAGAGTTTAAATAGCATTCTTATTAAATGACTGGATATGAACTATATAAAAATATAAACTTCTAAAAAACTATTTAACAATATGTTAAAATTTCAGGACATACTCTTAATATTTCTTAATTTCAACCAAGACTTGAATTACTACTTCTTTAAACTAAATAAAAATTCACCCATCATGCCAAGTTATAACTTAAATGTAAATGGAGAATCGCTTTCTGTAGATGTTGCAGAAGATACACCAATGCTGTGGGTATTAAGAGATCATCTTGATCTTGTAGGTACCAAATATGGTTGCGGGATAGGACAATGTGGGGCTTGTACTGTGCATGCTGACGGTGTAGCTACACGTAGTTGCCTCTTGCCTGTTTCTGCCGTAGAAGATACAAAAATTACAACCATAGAAGGTTTATCTGAAGATGGTTCTCACCCTGTACAAGAAGCGTGGAAAGAAATTGATGTACCGCAATGCGGTTACTGCCAGGCCGGGCAAATCATGACGGCTTCGGCTTTTTTAAAAGAAAACCCGGCTCCTTCTGAAGATGAGATACGTACAGCCATGCAAGGCAATATTTGCAGATGTGCAACTTATAATCGCATAGAAAAAGCGGTTTCAGTAGCAGCTAAAAACTTAGGTTAATCCCAATTAAAAATTTGAAGAAAATGGCAACCATGACATCAAAATACGACAGACGCTCATTTATGAAAGTCTCGGGACTGGTAAGCGGCGGGATCTTAATAGGATTTAACCTTTTTACTGCGTGTAAAGAAAAGGCAGAAGTACCGGTTGATATCGCTCAACTCGATTTTAAAGACTTTAATGCATTTATAAAAATTGCAGATAATGGTGCAGTGACAATTTTCTCACCAAACCCAGAAATTGGTCAGGGTGTGAAAACTGCAATGCCTATGATCATCGCAGAAGAACTAGACGTACCCTGGAAAAATGTTTATGTAGAGCAGGCACCGCTGGATACTAAAAATTTCACGAGACAGGTAGCCGGTGGTAGTCAATCTATACGTGCAGGCTGGGATGCTTTGAGACAAACAGGAGCTACAGCCAGACAAATGCTTATTAATGCTGCTGCTGCGAAATGGGATATAGACTCATCAGAATGTACAACTCTTGATGGCTTTGTTATTTCGCCGAATGGTACAAAATTAGGCTATGGCGAACTAGTAACTGATGCGGCGCAACTTGAAGTACCAGAAGAAGTAACACTTAAAGAGCCCAAAGATTTTAAAATAATAGGTACCGATACTAAAAATGTAGATATAGATAAAATCGTTACAGGAAAACCACTTTACGGCTACGATTATAAAGAAGACGGGATGGTGATAGCTTCTGTAATGCGCCCACCCGCTTTTGGTAAAAAGCTTGAATCTTTTGATGATTCAGATGCTCGCGCAGTAGATGGTGTTGTTGATGTTATCAGGTTTGATGATAAAATTGCCGTGCTTGCAAAAGACACCTGGTCTGCCATGAAAGGTAAACGTGCTTTACAGGCAAATTATGTTGTAGACAGCAAACTTGAAAGTTCTGAAGAACACGACAAAATTCTTACCGGTCTATTAGATGGTAAAGAATTTAATACTATGCGTAAAGACGGTGATATTAATAAAGCTTTCGCGGAAGCTGATCAGGTTTTAGAACGTACTTACGAAGCACCATTCTTACCGCACAACTGTATGGAACCTATGAATTTTTTTGCAAATGTAACTGCAGATAAAATTCACCTTGTTGGGCCAATACAAACGCCAGAAGGCACTGCTAATGGTGTTGCTGAAAAACTGGGACGAGATATAAATGATGTTCATCTTGAGATGACTCGTATGGGAGGCGGTTTTGGTCGTCGCCTATATGGGGATTTTGTGATGGAAGCAGCACAGATTTCAGATCTGGCTAAAAAACCAGTAAAGGTTGTTTTTAGTCGTGAAGATGATATGACTGCCGGAACTTACAGACCTTCTACAAAATACAGATTTAAAGCTTCTGTAAAAGATGGAAAAATAACCGGTTATCACTTAAAAGAGGCCGCTATTAACTCTAATATGTATGGGTTGATACCTAACTTCTTCCCTGCCGGTTGTATAGAAAACTATCAGGTAGATGTGGCTAAATATGATAGTAATATTAGCACAGGTGCCTGGCGAGCACCTTATACAAACTTTTTAGCTTACGCCGAACAAAGCTTTTTTGACGAACTTTCTGAAGTGATGAATGTAGATCGCGTGCAAATGCGTCTTGATCTGCTTCAAAAAGTGAAAGGCACAACAGACGAGCGCATACAATACTCACCAGAGCGTATGGAAGATGTTATTAATACGGTAGTAGACAAATCTGGCTGGGGTAAACAGGAAGACGGTGTTTATCAGGGTTTTTGTGCATATTACTGCCACAATACGCATGTAGCCGAAGTTGCAGATGTTGTACTTGAAGGTGGCCAGCCTGTGGTTAAAAAAGTTACTTGTGTTGTAGACTGCGGTATAGTTGTAAACCCGTTAGGTGCTTTAAACCAGATAGAAGGTGGTATTGTAGACGGGATAGGTCATTCTATGTACAGTGACTTCACTTTTAAAGACGGGCAACCAGATTCTAGTAATTACGGGACTTATAGATTAATACGCATGCAGGAAGCGCCCAAAGTAGAAACACATTTTATACAAAATGAACTTTCTCCTACAGGTTTGGGTGAACCGGCTTTGCCTGCTGCAGGAGCGGCTGTAGCTAATGCTATTAAAGCGGCGACAGGACAACGCCTGTACAAGCAACCATTCACAAAATATATGAAGGTGAAAGAATTAATAGGTTAATTCGCTAAATTTTAACAATCATTCTAAACAGAGATAATTTACTTCGTGTATTTATCTCTGTTTTTGCTAATAACTATGACCCACGAATTCAAAAAAATCGTTGAGAATTATATAAAAACCCGCGAGAAAGGCTTAAAATCGGTACTTGCTACTGTCGTTAAACTCGATGGTTCCTCATACAGACGCCCCGGTGTACGCATGCTTATAAGTGAAGACGGGCAAATGACAGGTGCGGTAAGTGGCGGTTGCGTAGAGAAAGAAGTGCTTAGACAGGCACAAAGTGTTTTTAGCGATAGTGTTCCTAAAATGATGACTTACGATGGCAGGTATAGACTGGGTTGTGAAGGAATTTTATATATTTTGCTTGAGCCTTTCTCTGTAGATGATAATTTTATAACAGCCTTTAAAAGCAATTTAAAAAGCAGAGCGCCTTTTACTATAAAGTCATATTTCGCTTTAAGCGAAAACAACACCGCTTCAATGGGGTCTGTTATTCAATTTAAAAATGATAGTATCCTGCCGTTTTCTGCCCGTTTTGCCCCGAAAATTGACCCTAAAAAGGAGGTTTTTGAACAGGAAATGTCACCAGCATTTAAATTAATAATTATTGGTGCAGAGCATGATGCGGTTCAGCTTTGTATTACAGCGGCTCAATTGGGCTGGGAAGTAACAATTGTTTCTTCACCTAAAGACCCAAAAACAATAGTCAACTTCCCCGGAGCAGAAGAAATTTTAAACGTTATTCCCGAAGAATTACCTACTTCAAAAATCGATGAAGAGACAGCAATTATTCTCATGAACCATAATTATGCTCTTGATCTTAAATTTCTTACCTTTCTAAAAGACACTTTACCCGCTTATATTGGTCTTTTAGGTCCATCACGACGCAGAGAAAAATTATTAAACGAGTTTATGGAATATTGCCCTGAGGTCAGTTTTGATTTCTTTGACCGCGTTCATGGTCCTTCAGGTTTAAACATAGGAGCAGAAACACCACAAGAAATCGCTGTTTCTATAGTTTCAGAGATTCTTGCTACAATAAGAAAACAAGATCCTATCGCATTAAAAGATAAAAGCGGAGCGATACATACTTAATTCAGGAGTTTTGAAGAAAATAGCAGCACTGGTCGTTGCGGCAGGTTCATCCAGCCGCATGGGTTCAAAACAAGAACCTCAGGACAGATCTGTGAACTATAAATCTGAAAGCACTTCTCTGCAAGACAAATCTAAGGCTATTAAAAGCTATGGAGGAATCAAGCAATTATTGCCGTGGGGTTCTACAAATCTATTAGGACATGCTATAGATCAGGCGCTTGCTGCCAATGTTGAGGAGGTTGTGGTTGTGCTGGGAGCTCGTTACGCTTTTATAGAACCTACTATTCGTGATAAAAACGTAAAAGTTTTACACCATGAAAGCTGGGAAAATGGTTTAGGTTCTTCAATTGCTTATGGTGTAAATTTTATTTATAGGGAGCGAGAATCTAACGCTGTTCTCATCACTCTGGCAGATCAACCCTTAATAGACACAGCATATTTAAATAGTCTTATTAGCCATGAAATTGAAAACCCCAAGCAAATAATAGCCACAAAATACCCAAATAAAATAGGTGTGCCAGCTTTATTTCCTAAAAAGTATTTTAAAGACCTTATTAAGCTGGATAAGGATTATGGTGCTAAACACATTCTGAATAATGCAGAAGAAAATGTGCTGGTAATTGATGCTAAAGAGCGCATTGCAGATATTGACACGCCTGAAGATTATGAGAAATTAAAAGGTTGCCAGAAGTAATTATCGCTTAAAACTCCTTGATAAAAGACGGATGAATATCGCGATAACAGCTATTTTCTAATTTCATTCGTCTACACTTTTCTACCATCCACCGACACTTAATCCCGATTTTATCGATTTAAAACCTGTTTTTGAGCATTTAGAGGCACTTTTGTACACACTCAACTACAACCTTATTTTTAAAAGTGCCATGAATAACAACCTGTCTATTCTTCTCATTGAAGATGATATGATCGAGATTATGAAACTCAACCGTACTATAAATTCGCTTGGGCTTCAACACAAAATCACAGAAGCTAACAATGGTGAAGAAGCTCTTGAAATACTTGCGCGCAAAGACAGATTACCAGACATCATATTTCTTGATCTTAATATGCCAAAGATAAACGGACTCGAGTTTTTGAAAATCCTAAAAGCAGATGAAGTTCTGCGTTACATACCTACAATAGTTTTAACCACATCTGCTAATCACAAAGATGTGCACGCGTGTTATAAAGTAGGAATTGCCGGTTATGTTATCAAGCCCTTGAAATATGAAGATTACGTACAAAAAATAAAACATGTATTGAATTACTGGAGCATTAATGAACTAATTAAGGGATAGATGAAAGGCATAGTTTTTACAGAATTCCTTGAGATGGTAGAAGAGCAATATGGCTTGCAAACCGTTGATTATATTATTAGTCATTCCCGGTTAAAATCACAGGGTATCTATTCTGCGATAGGGACATATGATTTTATAGAAATGCAGACTTTAATAGGTCAGCTAAGCGAAAAAATCAATATTCCGGCAGATGATTTGATCTATACGTATGGGTTATATTTTTTTAAAGCGCTTACCTACCATCACCCAACGGTATTTCGCAGCTATAGCGATCCTTTTGAATTTCTCGCTTCTATAGAAAACCACATTCATGTACAGGTACGCAAGATCTATCCCGGTGCAGAACTACCGTCTTTCAGTATCTTAAGTCAGGATCATAACAAGATGGAAATGGTATATTCATCAGATAGAGCTATGTATATGTTTGCCAAAGCATTGATGGAAAAAAGTTTTGAATATTACGGTAAAAAAGCACATATTGAGCTAATTAAATTAAACGAAAGAGGCACCCAAGTCAAATTCATGATTTCTACTATTCAATGCAACAATCAGAACAAATCCATATCTTAGAACGAGCACTTGCGCGTGAGAAGGAAGCACGTAAAGCAGCTGAGCACATTCTGGAGCAGAAATCTACAGAGCTTTACGAGCTTTCTCTTGCTTTACAGAGTTCTAATGATAGATTAAAAGAATTACTTTCTGAAAAAACCTCTGAACTTGAGGGTGTTTTTATTAATATTTCAGATGCGTATGTTGTAATAGATCTTAATGGCAACGTACTTAAAATGAATGACACGGCAATAAAAATGCTGGGTTACAATCACAATCTGGAGCTTATAAACCTCAACGATTTAGTAAAAAAGGAATTCAAGGAGTATACGCGGCTGGCCTTTAAAAAACTTGTTGAAGAAGGTCATTTTTCTAACTATCAAGCTCATATTATCACAAAATCTGGCGCTGAAAAAACCGTACAGATCAATGCCAGCATAATACACAATAAGGAAGGAGCACCAATTGCTGCTCAAGGTATTGCCCGAGACATCACACAGGAAACCAGATTAAAGCAGGAGCTGGAAGAGCAAAAAAAACAATTAAACATTATTGTTGAGAATTCACCCATTGGTATCGCTCTTTCTGATGAAAATGAGACCGGTCTTGTGATGGTCAACAATGCGCTTTGTAACATGTTAGGCTACGATAAAGATGAGTTTAAAGATCTACAAGTTCAGGATCTTACGCATCCTGACGATATTGAGATTTCTGCCGTAAACCGAGACAAACTATATAAAGGTGAATCTGATACATTTACTCTAGAGAAGAGATATATCACAAAACATAAAAACGTAGTATGGGCAAAAACTTCGGTAACGGCGGTAAGAGAAAAATCGGGTAAAATAAAATACCAGCTTGGTACTATAGAAGATGTTACGAAAGAGAAACTGGCGAAAGATAAATTACGAGAATCAGAGAACAGGCTTTCTACCATAATTGTAAACCTGCAAACAGGAATACTCTTAGAAGATGAAAACGGAAGGGTTCTGCTTACAAATACACAGTTCTGCCATTATTTTAACCTGAAAGCCAGTCCTGACGATTTAAAAAATTCAGACTGTACCTGCAACGCTGATCAAATTAAATATTTTTATGCTGATCCTGAGCAATTTTTATTTCGTGTAAACGAGCTTATACAAAACAAAGAAATCGTTATTGCTGAAGAATTAGAACTCGCAGATGGAAGATTTTTTGAGCGAAGTTTTATTCCATTACATAATGAGGGTATCTATAAAGGTCACTTGTGGAGTTATGAAGATGTGACGATAAAGAAAAATCACAAAGAAAATCTTAGAGCTCAAAAAGACAAATACAGCGGCATAATTGCCAATATGAATTTGGGGCTTGTTGAGCAGGATAACGCTAACAATGTGCTGCTTGTAAACCAGAGTTTTTGTGATATTACTGGTTATAACGAGAGTGAATTACTTGGCCAGAATATTAGAAAAATGTTGCTTGGTGGCAACGTAAAAGACGTACCATCTCAGGTAATAGATGACACCTGGGAAGTAGAAATAATCACCAAGTCTAAAGCCATAAAACGCTTACTTGTTAGTAAAACCTTAAATTATGATGTCAATAATAATGTTATAGGCTCAACGGGAATCTGCCTTGATATAACAGAGCAGAAAAATCTTGAGCTGCAAAAAGAAGCGCTCTTACAAAGTCTTGAACTTCAAAACGAGCAGCTTAATGATTACGCGCACATTGTGTCTCATGACCTTAAATCACCTTTACGCAGTATCTCTGCATTACTAAGCTGGACAAAAGAAGACTTTAAAGATCAATTAGGCATTGAAGGTCTTAAAAACCTAAATCTTGTAGAAGACAAAGTAGAAAAGATGGACTCTCTCATTGAAAATATTCTTGAATATTCAAGTATTGACAAAAGCAATCTCAATGACACAGAGCTCGATCTAAACCTGTTGATAACTAACATTCAGGATATGATCTACGTGCCAGATCATATTGAGATTAGTATCGAGAATCGCTTGCCTATTATCACTGCAGATGCGACCAGAATACAACAATTGTTTCAAAATCTAATTACTAACGCAGTTAAGCATATAGATAAGCCTAAAGGCGAAATTAAAATAGATCATACGCAGGATGAAAATCACTACACATTTTCCATTCAGGATAATGGAGTAGGAATCCCTGCTGAATACCACGAGAAAATATTTAAAATGTTCAATTCACTAAGCACCACAGAAAAATCAACCGGAATTGGTTTGAGCATTGTGAAAAAAGTGATTGAGCTATATGAGGGAGAAATTTGGTTAGAAAGCGAAGTAAACGTTGGCACCACCTTCTTTTTTACTCTAAAACGATAGATAATGAAAATTGTACAAGCACAACGCACAGAAAGCACAGGATGGGATTATCTCACCGGAAAACAGCAATTGAATAATCCGCTGGTTTTTGTGTTTGCAAACCGGTTTTTATTAAAAGATAAGTCGATTATTGAAAATATACGTCAGGAATTTCCGTATCAACATCTCATTTTCGGCTCTACTTCCGGCGAAATTATAGGCCAGAATGTAACCGAAAATTCAGTTTCTGTTACAGCAGTAGAATTTGAAAAAAGCTCATTTGTCGCAAAAAGAGCAAATATCCTTGAGCACGACAACAACGCGCACGCTCTGGGTATCGAACTCATAAATGAAATCCCCAAAGAAGATCTGAAACACGTTTTTGTAATTTCTGAAGGTAGCTTTGTAAATGGCAGTTCGTTGATTGATGGTATAGAATCTGGTATTGACGATACAATTGCATTAACCGGCGGGATGTGCGGTGATGACGCAAGATTTGAAAAAACACTCGCTTCTTATCAGGAAGATCCTAAAGAAGGAGAGGTGATCGCTATAGGATTTTACGGTGCTTCACTTGAAATCTCGTTTGCCAGTTACGGCGGCTGGATTCCTTTTGGCCCTGAGCGTACCATAACAAGATCTGAGGGGAATATTCTCTATGAACTCGATAATGTACCTGCGCTCGATATTTATTCTAAATATTTAGGTGATAAAGCTGCAGAATTACCTCAGGCATCTCTGTTCTACCCACTAAACGTTACTGCTAGCGGTAAAAAACATCCGGTTGTACGCACAATTCTCAATATAGATAAAGAAAATAATTCTATGAACCTTGCGGGTGACGTACCATTAAATGCTAAAGTACAGCTTATGATGGCATCTGTAGATGGTATCGCCACAGGTGCCTACGAGGCCGCAAAACTGGCAATTAAGAACAGAAAACAACCCGCAGACTTGGCAATACTTGTAAGCTGCATTGGCAGAAAACTTGTGATGGATCAACGTGTAGAAGAAGAAATAGAAGAAGTAATTGAGGTTATAGGTCAGAACGCCAGCGTAAGTGGCTTTTATTCTTATGGAGAAATGGCACCTTACCAGGGTGAACGCGCCTGCGAATTGCACAACCAGACAATGACCCTAACTTTAATAAGCGAATAGTGAACTCTCTCCTCCAAAGACAAATAAAGAAATTTGTAACTGCAAAGAATATAGACATTGCACCTTTAAGTGAATTTTTACAAGCGATTGACAGGTCGTATGATAATTATGAAAATCACCTGAGCATGTCTCAAAGGGCGATGAAGATAAGTTCCGACGAACTTTTTGAAGCCAATACCAAATTGAGAGAAGAAGCAGAAAGTCAGAAAAAGATAATAGACAGCCTTACTCACGTTGTAAAAACGCTTAATCTAAAATCGCCTAAAAATGAGCACAAATCGCTCGAAGTGGTCGATTTATCGACCTTTATAGAAGAGCAGTCTAACGAGATATTACGCATAGATAAACAGCGGGAAGAACTGCTCAAAAACCTGGAGCGAAAGAACCAGGTACTTTCAGACTACGCACACATGGTATCGCACGATCTCAAATCACCGTTGCGAAGCATAGACTCCCTCGTTAACTGGATTATGGAAGATAACCGCGATCTAATTAATGAAGAGTGCAGCACACAATTCAACCTAATTTTAAAGAATGTTGAGAAAATGGATGGCCTTATTACCGGCATTCTCAATTACTCGACCATAGACCAGGCAGAACTGAGTACTTATAATGTAGACACCCAGCATTTAGTTACAGAAGTAGTGCAGATTTTGTATGCGCCGGCACATATTAATATTGAGATAGATAATAATCTTCCGGTAATAAATGGTGATAAATTTCGTTTACAGCAACTCTTTCAGAACCTGATTCAAAATGCTATAAAAAGTATAGATAAAACTCAGGGCGAAATACACATTGGTGTAAAAGAAAGAGAATACAAATGGGAGTTTTTTATTAAAGACAATGGTAAAGGCATATCAACACAGCATTATAAAAAGATCTTCCAAATTTTTGAAAAAATAGACGGTGATCAAAACTCAACGGGTATAGGTCTCTCAATTGTAAGAAAGATAATTGACTTTTACGACGGCGACATTTGGCTAAAAAGTGAACCAGAAAAAGGAACCACGTTTTATTTTACGTTACCTAAAAACGATTAATGACAGAGCAGCCCAATATAGAAATGATCAGGCAAATGTCTGGTGGCGACGTTTCTTTTGAAGAAAAAATGATCGAGATCATACAACGAGAATTGCCTAAAGAGATCACTTTATACCATGAACACCTCAAAAATGCCGATTATCTTACTGCGGCAAAAGATGTTCATAAGCTTAAACATAAAATAAGTATTTTGGGACTTGAAAAAAGTTACAAGCTCGCAGTTGATTATGAGAACCAACTAAAAGAAAAGGAATCTTCACTTTCAGACACTTTTGAAGACATTCTTAAAAACATGTTAGGTTATATAAATACATTTTAAAATATAAAGTATGAATTGCATTATTGTTGATGATGAGGAGATGGCAAGAGCCATAATTGAACAATTAGCTTCAAAAAACCCCAATGTTACTGTAGATGAAACTTTCTCTAACGCATTAAGCGCTATCAAGTATCTTAATCAAAACGAGGTAGATCTTGTTTTTCTAGATATTCATATGCCAGATTTTACGGGTTTTGACTTTATACAAACCATTAAAAATCCACCCAAAATAGTTTTAAGCACTTCAGACAAAAATTTTGCAATAGAAGCTTTTGAGTATGAGTGTATTGTAGATTATCTCGTTAAACCTATTACGCAAGAACGTTTTGATAAGGCTGTAAAAAAAGCCCTTGCCTTTAAAAAAACATCTAAAATTGCTGAAGATAAAGAGACTGCAGAAAATGTACAGGATCTGTATGTAAATATCGACCGCAGACTCATAAAAATCGACATGGCAGGCATAAAAATCGTTGAGGCCAAAGGCGATTATATCCTGATAAAAACTGAAACCAAAAATTATACAGTTCACTCTACCTTGAAGAAAATAGAAGACAAACTACCCAATGATTTGTTTTTAAAAGTGCATCGCTCCTACGTTATAAATACCAGTAAGATCGTAGATATAGAAGATAATAGTGTACTTATAGATCGCGATATCATCCCGGTAAGCCGCTCTAAAAGAACAGAGTTAATGGAGCGTCTAAACCTTTTATAGAATTATTTAACTGAAGCATGCGCTCTGGGCGAAAAAGCTCAACGAAACCTTTTAACCATTCATCTATAGTTAAAGGGCGCATAATCGAAAAAAGCCCCTAACGCTGGCAATTTATTTGATCTTTGAAGCAGAAAATAACTTCAAAATTAAATAACATGGCTCTAGCAAGTTTTCATAATCAGGTGCTTGAATTAAGCGGAATAATCTGTAGTGGCAACGTTACAGAAACACAATCAACAATAGAATGTGCTCTTGATCTTGTGAGCCATCTGGTTGTAAATCTCGACAAAATAAATATGCTCGATCTCTCTGGTGTCTTTATGCTCTACCTTATACAAGAGCGCGCCAGAAAAAAGCAAAAAAATATCATATTGACCGGTACGCAAAATGAAGCTGTAAAAAAAGCTTTCAACATGGCAGGTGTCAATATTTGTTAACGCCTTATACTTTCTCTTCACATTTCATTAGAATTTAGGCATAGCCCCAAATCACTTCAGCCCTTGCGTCAGCCTAAAAACGCAAGGGTTTTTTAATGCATAAAATTGCTCTCTACTTAACAAATCTCCGTAAGCCTTCGAAATATAAAATTCTTAAAGTAAGAAAAGCTCTGGAAATTTAGATGCTTCTCATTGTCTGAAAATCATTTTAAAGACAGAAAATTACCACTCATCTACAGTAAACCTCCATTCAACTAAATTAAAAAGATACTTTGTATATAAAGACCATCTTTGTACAAGAATAAAAAAGTAGAAAAAACTTCTCACCCCTTAATAACTTTATCCCCTACCCCTCATTCCTTTAATTACCCCTGCATTTTAAATGCGGGGTTTTTTATGTTCATAGATCTGCTTCATTAATTAAACTATTATCACAACCGCTAAGTCTCTCAATGAAAAAAACTGATTTCAGTTAAAGTCTGGCAGCTCTCAAACTTCACTTATCAGTACAAAAACAATTCAAAGATGATAATGAACCACTCGACTACAGCAAACTTCCATTCAACTAAATTTTGGGATCCAGCGTGGGAATATCTATCATCTTTGTACAAGAAATAAAAACAAAACGCTTTCACCCCAAATCGTTTTACTATTACCCCCAAATCTTAATTAACCCTGCATTCCCCTAAGGTGCAGGGTTTTTAATTGCAAAAAAATAAAATACTTTCACAACCTTACCCTCACCCATTTTGAGTTAAATACAACAAATTGAAAACTGTATTAAATATCTTAAATTGAATTAATTAGAGTATAATTTCAGATAAAAGTCAAAAAATGACAGTTTATCTACACGAATTACCCAGCCACCGAAAATCAACTGAGCAATTCTAAAATACTAAGCATCTTTGTAAAACAATAACAATTAAACAAGCAGCATTATGTCTCTAATACAACTCAATAATTATGTTCTGGAAATAGAAGGAATATTAAATAGTCATAATGTAACAGAGACTCAACTTAAAATTGAAGTTGCTCTTGACAGGACTAACTATCTTATTGTAAACCTGAACTCAATTCATGATATAGATATTTCAGGAGCATTTATGATCTACTTATTGATAGAGAAAGCAAAACAAAAAGAGAAACAAATCGTTCTTGTAGGATGTGACAATAAAAAGATACAATATGCATTTGGTGTAGCCGGACTTACAAGATTACTTGAACCTACAGCTGCTGCATAGTTAAAATACATTTCCCCCCAAATTCTGTTTGTTGCCCTGGCGCTCTCCCTCACGCCGGGGCTTTTTGTATTTAATAGGTTATTGATTTTTTAATTTTTGAATCAATTTATGCTGGCAAGAATAGATAAAGACATAAAAACAATTTTCATCTAAAGAAAAGCCAGTCATGAATTGTAATATTCATTTCGAACCTGACTGATGAAACCCTCTGGATGTATTAAAAGAATAAAAAGCTTAATTCATCTACAGCAAAGTGCCATCTAACGAAAACAGACTGCAAAGCGTGGACAGTCTAACTAGTTTTACATCAGAAATAAACAAATAAACAAATAAACAAATAAACATTTAATCATTAACACTTTATTATTCAATCCTAAATCATTTATTATGAAAAAAATTAGTTTAGTTACAGCAGCAATCACAGCTTTATTTGCAATCGACGCTAACGCTCAGGCAGACAACAATGACATCAATACCTTTAGCCAGGCATTAACAGTAGATGTACCAACTTTGGCAATGTTAGACATTGAAGATGCTTCAGGAGCAGAAGTAAGCGCGATCACTTTAGATCTTACAGACGTAACAAAAGAAGCTGGTGTGTATGAATTTGAAAGCGTAGAAACCTCTCCTATGTGGCTCAATTATACAAGTGTAGTCGCAGATGGGCAGCTGAGAAACATCACTGTAGGTTTTGACCAGAACGCAAATGACTTCCCCAGCGGCGTGAAACTGGTTCTTAATCAAAGTACTTTTACTGCAGACAACGGTACACTAGGTACAGCAGCAGGAACCATTGAAGTAAAACCAACTGATGTTTCTGTACCTGTGATCACAGGAATAGGAAGTGTATACACAGGGCAGGGACAAAAAGGGCTGCAATTTACGTATTCTCTTGCAGAAGATGGAAATTTCGCAGATTACAAAGCAGGTACCTATAACTCAACTTTGATCTACACCATTAGCGGTATATAATATCAAAATAATCTTCGGTTATAATTCAACTGGGATTTAGTAATAAAAAGGCATTCTACTTATGTGGAGTGCCTTTTTACTTTTCATAGGAATTTGACCGATTTTCAGCATAAATGACCCGATTTTACACCTGACCGATACCTTTTTCATTCTACGATTGTAAAAGGTCTTTTATCGTTTTCACGAAATAAACCTTTGCCTCAAAGTTTCTGTTTTTCTTTTAGCACCTTCAACAAAAATTGCTTTCTGTGTATCTCTTTTTGCGCTTTGCATTTCGCGAAAGCTTTAAAGATTGAAAGCATGAACTCATCTACAGCAACCGGTCATCCACCGAAAATAGCCATAAATACAATGACAGCATGACTAGTTTTACATCAGATAAACAAATAAACATTTAATCATTAACACTTTATTATTCAATCCTAAATCATTTATTATGAAAAAAATTAGTTTAGTTACAGCAGCATTTACAGCATTATTTGCAATCGATGCTAATGCACAGGCAGACAACAATGACATCAACACCTTTAATCAGGCATTGACTGTAGATGTACCTACCCTTGCAATGCTAGATATTGAAGATGCATCTGGAGCAGAAGTAAGTGCCATCACTTTAGACCTTACAGATGTAACAAAAGAAGCCGGAGTTTATGAGTTTGACAGTGTA
Organism: Leeuwenhoekiella sp. A2; assembly: GCF_047946655.1. Classification (GTDB taxonomy): domain Bacteria; phylum Bacteroidota; class Bacteroidia; order Flavobacteriales; family Flavobacteriaceae; genus Leeuwenhoekiella. Next base: position 2,932,014 of record NZ_CP172311.1, on the reverse strand, counting down.
GAGACCTCTCCTATGTGGCTCAATTATACAAGTGTAGTCGCAGATGGCCAACTTAGAAACATTACTGTAGGCTTTGATCAGAATGCAAATGACTTCCCCAGCGGTGTTAAACTCGTTCTTAACAAAAGTACTTTTACCGCAGACAACGGCACTTTAGGTACAGCAGCAGGAACAATTGAAGTAGTACCTACAGATGTATCTGTACCGGTGATCACAGGAATAGGAAGTGTGTACACAGGTCAGGGACAAAAAGGGCTGCAGTTCACGTATTCTCTTGCAGAAGACGGAAATTTTGCAGATTACAAAGCGGGTACCTATAACTCAACTTTGATCTACACCATTAGCGGTTTATAATTCACTATTCTAATGTAATAAAAAAGGCCCTCTGCCCAGGTAGAGCGGCCTTTTTTAATAAACTAAAAAAACGATTCTTTCCTTCAATAGAAAGTCGTTTTTGCTTCAAAGACGCATTGCGACCATTCGTCTACACTTAAACGCGACCTAACGAAAATACGCCTAAAACCCCTGTTTATCAGGCTAAATTTGAAGTATAATAAAACATCAACAAGCAATTATACCATTAAAATAAGTTAAGATGAAAGCAAGAATTATACTTACCATAGCCTTTACATTTTTCATTAATGCTGCAGCATTTAGCGGTGTTCTTATTGTAAACGGTCTTACACATACGTATGAAGGATCTTCTGGAGACAAAGTGCGTGGAGAGATCATTCTTCAAAATACTTCTAACATAGATCAACTGGTAACTTTTGTTCTTAGCGAGGCTATTTTCTCCTGTTCAGAATTTAGAAAATTCACAAAAGATATGAGCCATGAGCGTTCTTCGCTAAGCTGGTTTGAAGGTAATCTGGGTGATAAAGTACTGGCTCCTAATGAGCGTTTTGTGTATCGCTTCTCAATCAATATTCCTGAAGATGCTAACCTAAAAGGCTCTTACTGGAATATGGTTATGATACAAGTAGAAAAGCCTATGCAACAACAGCAATCTAATGCGGTAGCACTTAATTCTAAAATGCAATATGCAGTAGGCGTCATGACAAATGTAAATAACATAGAAGATCTTGACCTAACCTTCACGAGCATTGACTTTTTACCAGAGGCAGGTCTGCCATCAAAAAATCTTAGTGTAAACCTTGAGAATAAAAATCTGTTTGTAGAAGATGTAAAACTACTGCTTGAAATATACGATGCTACAGGCACCAAGATCATGGAAAAAAACACCATTAGAAACCTAATTTTCCCGGGTTTCTGCCAGGAATTTATCTTAGACCTCACATCACTTGCAAAAGGCAATTACCAGTGTATGCTTATTGCAGATTCCCGCGAAGAATATGTAGGTGCAAACATCAACCTTAACATAGAATAGCAGACCCCAAATCACTCATTCTACAATTTAACACTCGTCAATATGAACTCTATAATCAAGAACCTCAGGGTAAGCCAACGAGGTGTGAATCAGAAAATTTTTGTTCTGGTTGAGGCAAGCCTCGGGGAATTAAACCCTCTGGAGGGATTAAAACTTTTGTTCATCATACTACCTTTTTATATAGGCTGTGCAAAAGATGCACCTAATGAAGGTTTTGATCTATATCCTCATGTTGATGTAATTGAATACAATGAAGTGGAAGAAATTAAAAACACAGATACAAACAGTACCACATTTAAATATAGCAACGCAACCGCTGCAACACTTGAGCCAGATACCACAAAAAACGAAATTCTTATTTCTGAAGTTGTAACGATTTCAGCTAAAGCGAAAGAAAATAATGGGGTAATAGATGTAAATAGCGCTCTTGCGAAAAAAACTAATACAGCAACAAATTCTAAAAATAATGTTCTGCAAACAAGAAGAGCAGTTCCCGCATCTCCTAAAACCAAAGACACAACAAAAGTAAAAGTTCAGTCTGAAACTTCTTCGACTGTAAATAATTCCGCAAAAGCGAAAAAAACCCCTCAAAACAATCAAAAATCGGTAAAAGAAGAGCAAAAATCAATCAATAATGAAACGATATACAGCGTAAAAAAACCGGTTAAAACAGCTGAAAATCGGGCGTTTTCACCAAAAAACGCTCCTGAAAACAGAATATCAAAAACAGATTCTGTAAAATCTGTACAAACTCAAAATACAAAGCAAGAAACAGAAAGTACTGCAGAGACAAAAGCTACAACCGACTCAAATATCTATTCAGATAACCTGAGAAGAGTTCAAAAATCGGTCATAGACAGCACAAAATCGGTCGCCAAAGTATCAAAATCGCAAAGCCAGCCAGAAACCCGAAAAATCATTATTACAGATTCTTCAAATGCAGGTGATATTAAATTAACGCCTCTGCATAAGCAAGACACGTATGAAACGGGTAAAAAACACACGCTTGTAATAGATGTAGTGAATATGGGTAGCGATGTTTCAGGATTAAATTTTGATGTGCGCCTGCCCAATACCTGGAATCTTATTTCTGCAAGCACTATTAATACCATGCAGAATGGTGAAAAAAGACTGGCGCTTATCAGCTTTTTTATTCCGGCAAAATATAAGTCAGGTTCCACATCTGCACAGGTAAACTTAATTACAGACAAAGGAAGTTTATTAGGTTCTTCACCAGTAACTTTTAAAGTGGCCAAAAATTTCGGTATTGAGGTTTTCAATGTTTTCGCTCCACAAAATGTACAGGCCGGTGAAACCATAAAAGCCAGCTATTTTATTAAAAATACAGGAAATGTAAATCAAAAAATAGCGCTTTCTTCTCGCAACAGTATAGAAGGAAATGAGATGATCAATCTGGCTGCAGACTCAATAATCGTAGTAGATGTGACTCAAAAAACAACTAAAAAGGTTTTCGCTTTACGCACAATGATCACAAATTTAAAAGTAGAAAGTGCCGCTTCTGGTGAGGCATATCAGTCTTTTTCTAAAACAGATGTTTTCCCTGCGAGAATTAAGCAAACAGATCCTTTTAAGCGCTTTCCCATAGAAGCAAGTTTGTTGTATAACAGTTACACAAATGAAGAGGAGCATTACTCGACAGTTTCAGCAGAATTAAGAGGTCACGGCTTTTTAGACAGCCAGAAAAAGCATCATTTAAATTTCACATTAAGAGGTCCTAAACAAATAAATCTTAAGCGTTTTGGTGTAATAGATCAATACAGTGCGCTTTACAATTATGATAACAAAACCATTGTACATCTGGGAGATCATACTTACCGTTTTAATTACTTAGGTTTTAACAGTCGTTACGGGATGGGCGCCAGAATAGATCACCGCGTAAAAAACTGGATGCTTTCAGCTTTTTATACAAAACCACGACTTTACGATTTTAATGATGAGCCGCTGTACGGTGTAAAAGCGCAATATCATTTTACAGATTCTTTACAGGTAGGCGTTTCTGTAGCCAGATCAAGCGGTACAGAGCAAGGTGCATATTTCAACATTCCCGGTAACGAGAATGAGGAAGGACAGATCACAACTTTCAATTTTAAATATGTAAATAACAAAACCTTAATTAATGCAGAGTCGTCATTTAGCTTAACAAATGAAAATGTAGATTATGCAAATTATATTAACCTGATACAGAGATTTGAGAATTTGACGTACTCAGGTAATTTCACCATTGCGGGCGAAAATTACTTTGGCGCACTTAGAAATAGCCTTCAGTATTCAAATAATCTGCGTTACAGACTGCACAAGTGGAATTTCACTTTAGGCCAGAACATGTCTAAAATCAATGAGCGCTTAAACCCTTTGTTTTTTGCTGCCGCTCCTTATTATGAAGATTATTACGGTGGTTTAGGTTATCGTCCTAATCAAAGACATTATGTAAGTATTCGTTTAGACAGAAGAGTACGTGAAGACCAGTTAAAGCCCAGAAACTATTATTACAAAGAGTACGGTCTTAATTATAGATATGCGTTTACATCTCGTGACTTTAGCCTTCGTTTTAACGGTAGAATAGCAGAAACAAAAAATTTACTTGCTGCTACTAATGTTTACAGAAAAACATACGCACACACCCTACAGAGTTCTTATAGAATTTACGACAGGTTAACTTTTAAAGGATCTTTAAATCATAATTATAACAACCGTTACGGAAAATCAGATTTCAACACCAATTATTTTAGATACAGTTTAGGTGTAGATTACAGCTTAAGCAGAATGTTCCGCTTTGACTTTAATTACAACAGCGGTTTCAGTCCGGAAGATTCTTATATGAAACGTGATTTTATTAACGCCAGCCTAATGGCTCAAATAAATAAAAACCATCGCTTTGAGTTACGCGCAAACTATTATGAAAACGCTGGTAATACCACTCAAAAAGAGCTTTTAGGTTTTGGAAAATACACCTATATGTTTGGGATTCCACTTCGTAGAACAATTGAGCAAGGAGGTTTAAAAGGATATGTTTTTGCTGCAGATGAAACCATTAAAACAAAAGGAATACGCATAGTAAGTTCTGGTAAAACCTTATCTACAAATGCAAAAGGAGAATTTGAGCTAAACAATCTTCCGCTAGGCACAAACTATATTTTTATAGATGAGTCATCATTACCACTGGGCATTGTAGCTGCTAAGAGAGCACCTTTTAAAGTAATAGTTGCCAGAGACAATATGTCGAGTTTAGACATACCGCTGGTGCGTTCTTCTACCATTAACGGCAGCATAGATTTCATCGAAAAAGATCTAACTAAAAAGGATCTTACAGCGTATATAAAACTTGAAAATAAAGAGTTTACATACACCATAGAATCTGATAAGACCGGCACATTTAGTTTTCAGGAAATAGTACCGGGTACTTATAAAATAGAGATTATGAGATTTAAAGCCGGTGATTTGTTTGATATCCCTAAAGCAACCCAAATCACGGTAGAAGAAAATGCCAGGGAAACCATCTCTATAGAGGTTGGAAGCAAGAAGAGAAAGATCAAGTTTGACAATAAGAACTTTAAAGTAGGCAATTAATTATGAGAAAATTCAGCTATATATTTATTAATCTGGTTCTTGTCAATATGTCGATATGTTTTGCACAGGAAACCATAGATGCTAATAGTGTTAATCTTTTTGGCGGCGGTAAAGACTTTAATACGGCATCATTACAATTGCAGCCTATAGAGATCATAGATGTAGAACCAGAATCATTAACAGGCGGAAGCACAAATTTAAGTGGCCTTGAGGCAGGACTTCCCGCTAGTGCCAGTGGCTCAATAGAAGATGCAGATCTGTGGTTAAATTTCACCTTTAGAGATGCAGATTATCAACCAGGTAATGTATATGTCTACTCTACATTGCCCGTTCCCGCAGGCATGACCATTACTGTAGAAGTTATAAGTTTTGCACCTACGGGCAGCTATGCAACGCCCAGTTTTAGCCCAGTTGTTACAATTGCAAATAATGGCGCCAGATTTGACAGCCGACTCATATATGACTTTCAAAATGGATATACGGGCGACGGCATGAACAACGGCTACCAGTTAAAATACACAATAGACAATCCCGGGATGGTATCATTGCCAGACGGTTTTGAAATCATCTACGAAATAAAATAAGCTACCATGAGAAAATTTCAAATTATAATAGCACTGTTATGTTATACGGCGGTAAATGCCCAAGTATTGCTGCCGGGAACTCTGGATGTGCAGGGCATGCCCAACTTTAGCCAGTCTATAACAGATGTAGTGATGGAAGCCGGGGAAGACGATGCGGCTTTAGGTTTTGAAACTACATTTAACGCAACAGAAATAGGCTTTGTACTCGATCCTACCTCAATATTGGGTGTAGAAGTTTCAGATACTGAAACAAACTGCAGTGCAAATGTCTTTAGATATAAAGTATATATGCACACTATAAATGCCCCTGCAGACATTATAATAGAGGCGCGTACATTTACAGATAGTGGCACTCCCCTACCGCTTATAGGTTCAAGCCCTTATGATAATTTACCTATTCAACCATTAGGACCACGAGGTCTAACTCCTGAAAACGGCGGCGCTTATATAGCTGTTCCCAATAATGCTTCACAAGCCATTAAAGTATTTGAATTTATAGGTTGCAGAACAAATATTCCTATTCAGTTCAAAGTAAGACCAAGTGCTAAAGCAAGAGCGGTACCGGTTAATTTTGATATCTATTATACGGTAGTAGGAAGCTTAATGTAGTAAGAATAATCTATTAAAAGTAATTATGACAGGCATCATTCTCATATTTTCAAACAGAGAGCAGCATTTAGATAAAGATGAATTCACTACTTTTTTAAAAGAATATCCTGATGTGCGCTTATGTCTTGTGAATAACGGAAGCATAGATAATACATTAACGCTGCTGCAGGAATTAGAACATAGATATCCTAAGAGGATCTCTGTTATTGACCTTAAGGTAAAAAGAGAGCACGACTTTGCTTTGCGAAATGGTTTCCGCCTCTTGATGCGTAATAAAAATATTGATAAGGTTAATTACGGTTTCAATATGGAACTTCAAGATCTTAAAACCACTATCGAATTTGGCAGTAACAACAGTTGAGAGAATACGAGCAATTATGTGAGCCTTCCTTCGCAAAAATTGATTTTTTCACTGTTAAAATTCAGGTTCATGCATTTACACTAAATCGATTTAGTATATTTTTTGTATCCTTACAGAAAATATAACTAATCTTTCATGAGAAACACGATTTTGTTCCTGGTCCTATTATCTGGATTTAGTCTATTTGCACAGGAACAGTTAACCTTAGACAATCTTAATGATTTTAAAGACCAGACAGGCAATTGGCAAATTGTGGGTGATGTGGTGATGAATCCCAACATTGATATACACCAGGCCGAAACAGCAGAAGAAGAATCTGGCAAAAAAAGAAAAAAGAGAAAAAGAAAAAATGAAACCGAGCCTGCAAAGGCGGTTACCTTTTCTCCGGGAACAGGAATTCTTTTAAATAATCCCGAGAACGGAAAAGATAATCTGGTGACTAAATGGGAACACGGAGATATTTACCTGGAAATGGATGTTATGCTTCCTAAAGGTTCTAACTCAGGAATCTATTTACAAGGCAGATATGAAGTACAATTGAATGACGCCTGGGGTGTAAAAGTTCCTAAATTTTCTGATATAGGTGGTATCTACCGCAATTGGGAAAATGAACCCGGCAAAATTTTTAGAGGTATCGCTCCTCTAAGCAATCCTGCCAAGGCTCCTGGCCTTTGGCAACATTTAAAAATTCATTTTAAAGCACCAAGATTTGATGAAAGTGGAAATAAAATAGCGAATGCGAAATTTGTTTCTATTGAACTAAACGGCGAGCTTATTCAAAATAATGTTGAAGTTCCTTTAGCTACAGGTGGTCCTATATCTGCTGAAGAAACTGCAATGGGTCCGCTTATGATTCAGGGTGATCATGGTGCTGTGGCATTCAAAAACATACAGTATCAGGTAATGGCAGAATCTCAAGTCACTCTCCCTTCTATTGCTTACCAAACTTATAAAGGTGATTTTAAAGGTCTAGAAGATCTTGATAACGCGACTGTAGTTTCTAAAGGAAAAACTAAAGATATTGATGTAAATCTTGCTGAAGAGGAAGATGCTTATGGTATTATATTTAATGGGGAAATTTTGATCCCAAAAGATGATAATTTCACATTTTTGGTAAATTATACCGGTGGTGCAGAATTATCTATAGATGGGAAAGTTGTTGCTAAAGAAAATTCTTCAGACAATGAGGGACGTATATCTTCTAATTCTAACCTTAAAGCAGGTCAACATTCATTTACAATAAAGAATATTAAAAATGCAGGCTGGAGAGCGCCACGATTAGGTTTTACGGTTACTACCGCAACTACAAATCCTAAGACCTTTCACGCTTATGATTCCTACCCACCTAATGTGAACGATGTTTCTGCGATCTATGTACAGCCAGATGCAAAACCAGCTTTATTAAGAGGTTTTGTGAGCTTTAAAGGAAATGAAAAAAGACTTTCTCATACAATAGGCGTTGGCACACCAGAAGGTATTAATTACGTATACGATTTAAAATCAGCGAATATAATTGGTTTCTGGAGAGGGGATTTTGTAGATGCTACACCCATGTGGCACAGCAGAGGTGACGGTTCTTTTAAACCAAAAGGATCTGTACAATGGACCTTTTTAAATCAACCTTTAGCTAAACTTGCTACAGACAAAACTGCTTTCCCAGAAACAGGAGAGGCTCCTGATTTTGTTTCAGAAGGATATACCATAGACAGCGAAACGGGATTACCTATTTTCAAACAAAAATATAATGGTGTCGAGATTTCTAATAAAATCACTCCCGATGAAAATAATAACTATCTGAAAAACGAGATAAGTTTTTCAAAATCGGGCTTATCTGGTTGGTATTATAAATTAGCTTCAGGCAAAGTAAAGAAAATGCAAGATGGCTCATACATCATTGGTGACAACGCATATTATCTAAAACTTATTTCTGCACAAACACCTGTAATAAGAGATATAAATGGAGAAACAGAACTGATAATACCAGTTGATGGTAGTACTATTAACTATGAAATAATATGGTAACGATCATGAAAAATAAGAATTACAATATATATACAATGTTTAAAAACTTTTCTGTTCTTCTGCTGCTAATGATCACCTCTGGATTGATGGCGCAAGATGAGCCTAAACAAGAAGGATCTAAAGAAAATGATTTTTATAGAATTACCACAATCCCTACGCCTGAAGGTGTACTTATAGAAGGTGGTGGTGTCCTATCACTGCCTAGCGGAAGCATGGCTGTATGCACAAGACGTGGTGACGTCTGGATACTTGAAAACCCTACGATGAGCGGTGGCACAGGTGTGACTTTTAAGAAGTTTGCTTCCGGATTACATGAGCCTCTAGGTCTGGCTTATAAAGATGGAGCTTTATACACAGCCCAGCGTGGCGAACTTACAAAACTGGTTGACACAGATGGTGATGGCGTCGCAGACGTTTATAAAACCGTATATGCATGGCCGTTATCTACACATTATCATGAATATTCTTTTGGACCTGTTCTAGCACCAGACGACACATTTTTTGTAACTGCAAATGTTGCTTTTGGTGATGAAGAATGGTGGCGTGGTGAGAGTCGTGTACCCTGGAGAGCCTGGACAATGAAAATATCTGAAGATGGCACAATGCAGCCCTGGGCAACAGGAATGAGATCACCAGCAGGTTACGGTATGTATGATGACGAACTTTTTTATACAGATAATCAAGGTGACTGGGTAGGCTCTGGTGGAGTTTGGCATTTGCCAAAAGGAGCATTTACCGGCCATCCGGCAGGGCTTAAATGGACAGGGATGAAAGATTCTCCTATAAAATTAACTGAGGAGCAATTTTACGCTAAAATTGACAAGAGACAGACAAAAGTAAATGGAAGATATGTAAAACCGGAAAACGTTCAGGATGAGAAAAATCCAGATTTTCTTTATAAAATAAAAGAAACTTTCCCTGAGCTTCAATTACCTTCTGTGATTTTACCTCACGGAATTTTAGGAATATCTACTTCACAAATTAAAGCTATTGATGCCAATTCAAAATTTGGTCCGTTTGACGGTCAGCTTCTTGTGGGTGATATGGGTCAAAGTAAAATTATGAGAGTCGCCCTGGAAAAAGTAAAAGGTGAATATCAAGGTGTGGCTTTTGATTTTAGAGCCGGGTTTCAGTCTGGTGTTATGAGAATGGATTTTGATCATAACGGTAATCTTTTTATTGGTGAGACAAACCGAGGCTGGGGATCTGCAGGAACAACAAATTCCGGTATAGAATTCTTGTCATGGACGGGTAAAACTCCTTTTGAAATGAAAACCGTAAAAGCAATGCCTGATGGTTTTGAAATCGAATTTACAAAACCAGTAGACAAAGCTTCAGCAGAAGATTTAAATTCTTATAAAGGGAAGAGTTATATCTACAAATATCAGGCTGTTTATGGAAGTCCACAGGTTAATATTGAAGACATACCTGTTAAGGGCGTCAAAGTAAGTGATGATGGGATGAAAGTAAGAGTCGTTATAGACAATTTACGCCAATTTTACGTTCATGAAATGTTATTGCAAGGTGTAAAATCTAAGGATAAGGAAGAGTTAACCCTTCACCCTTCTTTTTACTATACGCTTAACAATATTCCAGATGGTCAAAAACTTTCAGCTAGTGAATTCACATCAAAGAAAGTGAGTCCTAAAAAAACTGTAGTTCCTAAAAAGAAACCAGTAGCCAAAAAAGTAGCTCAAAATCAAGTTTTAACAGATAGCCAGGTACAACCTCTATTAGCTGCAAATACGTGTACAGCATGTCATAATAAAGAGAAAAGAGTTGTGGGTCCCTCATTTAAAAACATAGCAAAACGCATGTATTCTAATGAAAAGATTCTGGAATTAATTTATAATCCTCAGCCTAAAAACTGGCCTGAATATGCTACGCCAATGGCTCCCATGCCTCAAGTCCCAGAAGATGAGGCATTAAAAATAGCCGCCTGGATTAATTCGTTAAAATAGAAATTAATCTTACTAAATATTATATAGCCTGTTAATCTTATTATTGATTATCAGGCTATATTTTTTACACAGATTTATAGAAATATCTAAATATCCTACAAAAAGAAAGACTGTCTAAGATCAAAAAGACAGCCTTTCGGGACTAACCAACAATTTATAAAACTGTTTACTATAATTCTTCCGGAGTAAATGTGTGTTTAAAAAGATTGGGATTTATAATGAGCTGCGCCCACCCCCAATTATTGGTATTATCAGATGGCAGACCACCTTTTATTAAACTCATACTGTCTGAAGCAAACATATGCGAATAGCCTAAGTTTAATATTACATTTTTAATAAGCGGTTGCGTAAAAACAAGATCTACTTCAGTTCCTAAATATTTATCTGTATCATTTACCAGATCTGCATTAGCCGCAAAGTAATGCCCTTTAACAAGCAGATTAGATTTTTCGCCGGTCTTGAAAACCAATTTAGCATAGAGATCATTTAGTCCCACATTATTGGCATGATTCCCAACATAGAAATAGTCCATAAAACCGTTGAATTTATGGTTGGTTCCATACAGTGGGAAGAATGATTTATTTTTTGAATCTCCGGTTTGATCTGTTCCGCTTAACATTTCAAATCCCAAAGCATACACAGTGTTGGCCGGTTTATATGATCCTTCTAAAGACAATTGATAAGCACTCAAGTCTGTGCTGGCATCGGCTTTGCCAAATTGATAATAACCGCTTCCGGCAAACTTAACAGCACCGATAGGAAAAGTAAAATAAGCCCCGGTTGTCTGCCTGTTATAAGTTCCATCAGCTTCTTCTTCCTCATTATATTTTTGAAAACCATTATTTAAGAAGAGAAAGCTCAAAGATGAGTTTTCCCAGGATTTATTCAAATGTGCAAATTGCATGGTTTTATAGGTAAAAAAGCCGGTAATTGCATAGTCTGAGCCGATTATCCGCTGTTCTTCCTGACTAAAGGCAAAACCCAGATCCATATTTAAACCAGAATTTTTATATTTTATCAAGGCTGCATCATGAAAACGACCTTGCATCGCCCAATCCAGACCACCAAAAATGCGCTGATCATCATAAGAAATTACCTGACGTCCTAATTTTGTAGACCAATGTTCATCCACTTTTAATTCTACCCACGCCTGAAAAAGTGAAAAAGAATCATTGTTATCACTCGGTAAAATTTGGCGGGTATCGCCCCATGTGCTTACATCCTGCACACTTATAAAGGCATTCAACCATTCAGTATCATAACCAAAATTGAGACGTGAGCGTTGTGTTACAAAAGCAGCAGGTTCTGCATCATCTGGAAACAGGTTGCCAAAACCATGGCGATATTCAAATCGTGAACGTATATCTGCATCTACATTAAAGGTTTGCGCAATGGCGAAAGTTGAAAAAAAGACAAATAAAATAAAGAGAGTAATGTTTGCTTTCATTTAGCTGAAGTTTATTATTCAAAACAAATATAAGTATTTATACGTATTATTACGTAAATATACTTAATTATTGATGACATCTTGTTTCGCGCTTCTTCTTTCGTTATATTCGTAGAGAAATAACGCCCGCTGCTATGATAGCTGTTAATGAAGCCTTAAAACTTATTGAAAAACAAACTTCCCCGCTGGGAACGCAGACTTTATCACTGCTGGCAGCACGTGGAAGCATTTTGGCATCAGCTGTACAATCGCCTATTAATATGCCGCCTTTTCGTCAATCAGCGATGGATGGTTATGCTATTCAACTCAATGGAGCAGCAGAATATAAAGTCATAAGTGAATCAAAAGCAGGAGATTCCGGTAATTTGAGTTTAAAATCCGGCGAAGCAGTACGCATTTTTACCGGTGCTTTGGTGCCTGATGATGCAGATACAATTGTTATTCAGGAGCATGTAGAACGCGCTGCCGATAAAATCCTCATCAATAAATTACCACAAAAAGGTGCAAATATTCGCCCTGTTGGCGAACAAGTATTTACCGGAACAGAAGTTCTCAAAAAAGGAACTTTGGTTAACGAGGCCACAATTGGCTTTCTGGCAGGTTTGGGAATTCAGGAAATTGAAGTTTATAAAAAACCGAAGGTTGGAATCCTGGCAACCGGCAACGAATTGCAAGAACCCGGAACTCCGCTAGAAAAAGGCTCTATTTATGAAAGTAACGCTATCATGTTACAGGCCGCTTTGCTTCGATTAGGGATTGACGATATACAGGTTTTTAAAGCGAAAGATGATTACGACCAAACCAAAACTGCAATTAGCAACGCTTTAGAAAAAGTAGATGTTTTATTGATTTCCGGTGGAATTTCTGTTGGTGAATATGACTTTGTTAAACAAGCGCTCGAAGAAAATGGGGTTGAAGAAGTCTTTTATAAAGTCAACCAAAAACCCGGAAAACCCCTCTTTTTTGGCAAAAAATCAGACCAAACCGTCTTTGCCCTTCCGGGAAATCCGGGTTCCAGTTTAACCTGTTTTTACGTGTATGTTTTGGGTGCTCTGAGAAAAATGATGGGTCATGAAAATTTCAACTTAGAACTGAAAGAGGCTAAAATAACTTCGGAAATTAAAAATCCTACCGGCAAAACGCTTTTTCTAAAAGCGATTATTGAAAATGGAAAAGCAGAAATCTTAACCGGGCAGGCTTCGTCTATGCTCAATTCGTATGCGATTTCAAACGGACTAGTAGTTGTGCCTGAAACGGTAGAACAAATCAATGAAGGCGACTCAATTCAGTATTTAAATCTTGTATTCTAATGGAAGAAAAGAACCAAATAGTATCCAGCGGAATTAAAAGCAGGATCTGGATTGAAAAAGACGGAGATATCTTTTTAGGCTATGGCCGAATAGAATTGCTTAAAAAAGTACACGAAACAAAGTCAATTAGCGCTGCTGCGAAAGCTTTAAATATGTCATACAAAAAGGCGTGGCGATTGATGAATACGATGAACGAACTCGCAAAAGAACCTTTGATCATTAAAAACATTGGTGGTAAAGATGGCGGCGGGACAACCTTAACTGAATACGGAAAAACCATTATCAAACATTTTGAAACGATAAATCAAAACTGCATGGATTTTCTGGATAAGGAATTTGAAAAACTAACTTTTTAAGCTAAAAATCGGAGTTAAACGGGTGAAAATCGACAATAACATATCAGCTTTTATTCTTTGCGGCGGCAAAAGCAGCCGTATGCAAACTGAAAAGGGATTGGTTATTTTTCGCGATAAGCCTTTTATTCAGCATATAATTGATGCAGTAAAACCGATTACTTCAAACATCTCTTTGGTTACTGAAAATACAGATTATGAGCAATTTGGCTTTCCTTTAATCAGTGATATTTATCGGGATAAAGGTCCGGTAGGCGGTATTTTCTCTGCGTTGAAAAATACTTCTACCAGCGATAATTTAATATTAAGTTGTGATATTCCTTTGATAACAATTGCTATCCTTAGCGACCTAATTAGTTCTCATGCTCAAACTGAAAAATCAATCACAATCGCAAGTGAAGTTGAGAAGTCGCATCCGTTAATTGGAGTTTACCACGAATCAGTTGCTCCTTTTTTTGAGAAAAGTATTTTAAATGACGAACTGAAACTTATGAGCCTGATCACAAAAATTGGCTACAATGCATTACAGATAAAAAATACAGAAGCTTTGCAAAATATAAACGACCAGAATCAACTCAAACAACTGAAACCAGCGCTATGATACACGTAAAATATTTCGGGATGATTGCTGAAGCTACCAATTGCAGCGAAGAAAAAATCGCCCTGGAGAATCAAAAACTGGCAGATTTGCTTCAAAAATTGACGATAAAATATAAACTGGATGAGCTTCCTTTAAATGTTGCGGTCAACAAAAATATGGTTGATAAAAATTCAGATTATACAATAAACGAAAACGACGAGATTGCCATTTTACCACCTTTTGCAGGAGGATAATTATGAATAAATATAGCAGACAAATAAAACTCCCTCAAGTGGGAAATGCAGGGCAGCAAAAAATTGAGCAAGCCAAAGTTCTTGTTATTGGCGCCGGCGGTTTGGGCTGCGCAGTTCTCCCCTACCTCACTTCGGCGGGAATTGGAACGATCGGAATTATAGATGGCGATACGGTTGATGAGACTAATCTGCATCGTCAGGTATTGTATGCAGAAAATACCGTGGGAAAAAGCAAAGCCCGCGAAGCGGTTTCAAAGTTGGAAGCTTTGAATTCTAATGTCAAGTTTGAGGTTTATGATGAATTTCTTTCTGCCGAAAATGCATTGCAAATCATTGCGAACTACGATATAATTGTTGACGCGACAGACACAATTGCAATACGCTACTTAATCAATGACGCCTGTGTAATTCTAGATAAACCATTTGTTTATGGTTCGGTTTTTAGGTTTGAAGGGCAGATTTCTGTTTTTAACTACAAGAACGGACCAACGTACCGATGTTTGTTTAAAAACGAAAAAGGAATTGTTCAAAACTGTGCTGAAGTTGGCGTTTTAGGTACTACCGTAGGTTTTACGGGAATGCTTCAGGCAAATGAAGTGATGAAAATGATCCTGGAAATAGGCGAAATCCTTTCAGGAAAGTTGCTGGTTTATAATGCGCTCACGAACGATCAGTCTATTTTTCAGTACAAAAAGGACGAAAATCTGGTCATAAACACCGATTTTTTTGAAGCTGAATATTTACAAAATCAAGTTTCAGAAATCAATCCGGAAGAAGCTTTGGCTTTAAACAGTTTGCTGCTCGATGTACGCGAATTTGATGAAACGCCTCAACTCGATTTGGAAAATTCTATTCAGATTCCGCTTTCAGTTTTAGAAAGTGAAATGCATCAGCTGGATAAAAACAACGAAATATTGATTTACTGCCAGAGCGGAAAACGAAGTCTGGTCGCGGCGAAGCTTCTGCAGAAAAATCAGTTTAGTAAAATTAGGAGCATAAAAGGTGGCGCTTTAGCCATGAATCAAATTATTGAAAATGAAAAAAGTATTTATTGAAGGCCCAATTTCGCCACAATTTATAGCAGATTCTATTGCAAAACATCAGTCAAAGCACAGCATTGGCGCTCATAATATTTTTCTGGGTCAAGTGCGCGCAGATAAGATCGATGATAAAACCGTAAGCGGGATAACATACACCTGCTATGAAGAAATGGCAAATGAAAAGCTGGAAAAAATCAGGGAAAAAGCTTTCGCGAAATATAATCTAACCTGCATGCATATTTACCACAGCCTGGGGAATATCAAAGCCGGTGAAATTTGCTTTTTTGTTTTCGTTTCATCTATGCGTCGTAAAGAAGTTTATGCGGCCACTGAAGAAATCGTGAATCAGGTGAAAAGTGAAGTTCCCATTTTTGCAAAAGAGATTTTTGAAAATGAAGAATTTCAATGGAAAGTTAATAGCTGATAAAAATGAACTTTCGTCATGCTGAACTTGTTTCAGCATCGCATCACGGTTTTATAAAATCAAATAGGTGAGACCCTGAAATAAATTCAGGGTGACGATAGAAAAACAACAATTCAACAAATAATCAATTACCAGAAAACCAGATTACCCAAACCAAATGGTCGATATAACTCATAAAATAAAAACGTTACGCATAGCCACGGCAGAAGCAACGGTTACTGTTAGTAAGCAGGAAACAATTGACGCTGTTGTGAATAATACAGTGCCCAAAGGAAATGTGTTTGAAATGGCAAAAACCGCCGGATTATTTGCTGTTAAAAATACGCATATCACTATTCCGGACTGTCACCCGCTGCCGATTGAATTTACTTCGGTAAGTTATGAAGTTGATGGGTTAACTATAAAAATTCTCATTAAAGTAAAGACCGTTTATAAAACCGGAGTTGAAGTAGAAGCCATGCACGGCGCATCGGTTATTGCGCTTACCATGTATGATATGTTGAAACCTATTGACAAGCAAATTGTTATTGGCAACATACGTTTAGTCAACAAAAAAGGTGGAAAAAGCAGTTTTAAAGATCAGCGACCTTCAACTTTAAAGGCTTGTGTTATTGTGTGTTCAGATACGATTTCTGCCGGGAAAAAAGAAGATTTCGCTGGTAAAGCAATTATAGAAAAACTGGAAAGTCACGATGTCAAAATTGCTTCTTATGAAGTTATTCCTGACGAGATCGAACTGATACGAAGTAAGGCTTTAGAATACGCTGAAGATAACAATCTCGTCATTTTTACGGGCGGAACAGGATTATCATTCCGCGATGTAACTCCCGAAGCTTTAGAACCTATTTTAGAACGAAAAATACCGGGAATTGAAGAAGCCATACGCAATTATGGGCAAGAACGTATGCCATATGCCATGCTTTCGCGAAGCGTTGCCGGCACAATAGGAAATTGTCTGGTTCTGGCTTTACCCGGTTCAACTAATGGAGCAAAAGAGTCTATGGAGGCTGTGTTCCCACATTTGCTGCACGTTTTTAAAATATTACGTGGAGCACAACACGATACAAATGTTTGAAAATCAAAATATATTAACCGATTCTTTTGGGCGTAAGCACAACTATTTGCGTATTTCGCTAAGTGAAAAATGCAATTTGCGTTGTACCTACTGCATGCCTAAAGATGGCGTTACACTCACTCCCCGACCAGAATTGATGACGACTGATGAATTGTTTGCAATAGCCAAAATATTTGCAGACAATGGTGTTAGTAAAATTCGGTTAACTGGTGGCGAGCCGCTGGTGCGAAAGGATTTTAGTGTTCTGCTGCAGAAATTATCTACGCTGGATGTTAAGCTTTCAATCACAACCAACGCGATTCTCGTAGATCGTTTTATGGATGATTTTAAAAAGTATGGCCTTAATGATATTAACGTAAGTTTGGATTCGCTTCAGGAAGAAAAATTCAAATTTATTACTCGTAGAGATCAGTTTAAAAAGGCTTACGAAAATATCTTTTTATTGATAGAAAACGGGTTTAACGTGAAGATGAATGTAGTCTTGATGAAAGACTTCAATGAAGACGAAATCGTAGATTTTATAAAACTCACCCAAACCCTACCAATATCGATCCGTTTTATTGAATTTATGCCTTTTGATGGTAATAAATGGAATAAAAATAAACTGGTAACTCAGCAGGAAATTCTGGAAAAAGCTGATGCTTATTTTGGTAGTGAAAACTATGCACAGCTTGAAAATGAAAAGAATTTTACTTCGCGTAATTTTCAGGTAAAGGGTTTTAAAGGGAATTTTGGGATCATAAGTTCGGTAAGTAATCCGTTTTGTGATAGTTGTAACCGCATTCGTCTTACGGCTAATGGAAAAATAAAAAACTGCCTCTTCTCTAATAAAGAGACAGATTTACTTTCGGCTTACAGAAATAATGAATCTGTTGAAGAATTAATATTCTCATCTATTTATAAGAAAAAAGCGGTGCGTTCCGGAATGGATACTTTTGAAAAACTCAACAATCCAGATCTGCACAACAACAACCGCAGCATGATCACAATAGGAGGATAATTTTTTGGAGAACGCAACCTTTGGAAAACTTCTATTATAATAAAGTTGCCATAAACATGGAATTTAAATACTTCATTGTTCCTAATGGGATTTCAACTGATAAACAGGCATTGAAAGCAGGTGAGTTTATAATTAAGGTTCCTTTTAACTTCCCTACTACATTTGCTGATGGTGAAGGGCCGTATAATTCCATACGAGGATTGAAGAAAAATTCTACAATTTTTAAAAATCTAATATCGAACAACCCAAGAAGAGCGCAAAAAATTCTTGTAGAAACAAATATAATTAAGCCGAGCGAATTTATATTTCACCCTAAAGGCATTTCATTTAATGCTGAAACTATGGATGTGTATTTACACGCTGTAAATGGAAGAGTATCAAATAGTGACGTCACAGGAGTCCACTATTATGATAAGCAAAAGGTTAGAATTATTGAATTGATAGCGAAAAACAAAGAAACCGGTGTGTTTTCTGCAAAAATTGAATACTTTGATCACAGAACAAACAAATGGTTAAGAAAAAAATTGGCTAGCACCTTTTTTCCTATAACTTGGAATAGAGGGAATGTTTTATCTGAGTGTAAATACGCAGTAGAACGAATTAAATTACCAAATGAAGGAAATAGAAAAATAGAATCTGAAACCAGTAATGGAATAAAAGTGATTTTACAAATAAAAGATGGTAAGATAAAAACAATCTATCCTTTGCTCTAAATGTATCAGTTGCCAACTACGTATACAGAAATGGCGGCTAAGAGCCAAATTCAAAAAATCTATGTTACCAGCAAAAATGAGGTAAAGACACCGATAAAGGGATAATTTTTTTTTTGCACACGCAACCTTTTGGCTAAATTTTCATCTTATAAGCAAACCAAAATTATTCTATGAAAACCATCAAGCCACTTTTAATTCTATCATTATTATTTTCTTTTGCTCTCATTAGTTGCAATGACGACGATCAGGAACCAATCGTTTTGCAGGATTCTGACCTTATCGGAAAATGGAAATTAACAGAAATATATTCAGATCCCGGAGACGGCAGTGGCACTTATGAACCAACTGATTTTGATAAAACTCTAGAATTTTCTTTAGACGGGCAACTTACAGTTACTAACGGTACAATTTGCTATATAAACACCTCAACAACTGAAGATACTACTGAAACATATAGTATAGATGGGGATACCATTACCACTGCTAGTTGTAAAGTTCTCTTTAATTTTGAAGGTAGGAATTTAGTTATAGGCCAATATTGTATAGAAGGCTGTGGTGAAAAATATATAAAAGTAAATTAACTACTCGATATACTCTACAACCATTTTCTTTTCAAAATGATTTTTCGGTGCATCGCATACCGGGCATATATATTCGTCAGGTAATGAATTAAATGAAGTCCCCGGTTTTACATTCTGAGTTATATCGCCATAAGCAGGATCATAAATAGTGAGGCATTCTGCGCATTGATACACCTCAACTTTATTTTCTTGTTTTGGCTCTTCGATACTTTTCACCTCCTCTTTTTCGGTGCCCAGTTGGTCAAAGTACATTTTACTTAATTCCATCAAGAGCCCGGGAAGCTCTACTTTATCAACATCCTGTACATGCACAATATAATCGCGTGTATTGGGATCAAAATTCTTAGCATAAAGAAGATTGTAAGTATCCCGAATAATAAAATTACCCAATTCCTTAGGAGGCCTGTTCTTTTCAATCACAATTGAGGTGAAATAATACGCTTTTCGGGTATAGTCTGTGATTCCGAAAGTGAGTCCGTATGTGCTTATATCATTCTGATCAAAATCAGCTACCAGAAATTTTTTCAGGCTCAAAGCATCAGCATTATCTACCGGAAGATGCCAATTTAACTCAAGCATAGAGTGGCGTACATTTATACCGAATTTACCCAAAAGTTTCTCCCACACAAGTTTAGATTCAGCGGGTATTCCCCGTATAATAAACGATTTCCAGGGTGTAAGGGAGATTTTTCCTATTTTACTTTCGGCACACAGATCACACAGCGCTTTAAGAAAAGTGATATCATATTTATTGTTTCGCCAATAAAGGCCCAACCAGTATTTATCTGATCCGGTTCGGTTCATACCCTCATAATATGGGAAAGGATAAAACGGAACTGACAGCGGTTTATCTACCGTGCGATTGTTTGTATCTACAGCGTCACTCACAAGATCAAAAATCATCTCAACCGTTTCAGGCTCTTCCTGTAGTATATTTTCTATTTCATAGGCAACCTTAGCGATGTCCCAGCTGTAAATAAGTGCCGGGTACATCTTAGTATCGTCCCATCCCGGTAATCTCACATAGAGATACCAATAATCTTCATGTTCTGAAGCGATAAAATTTAAATGCCCCGTAAATAAAGGAACTATACGTTGTTTAGGATCTGTGATATTAATTTTTAGCCCGGGATTGTATCTAAATTGCTCCAGAACATATAAGTATCTGTCACCGGTGAGCCAGGAAGTATTTGCAAATATTGAGGCTGAAACATATGATGATACAATATTTTCGGGTCCAACTACTCCGTGAGAAACAATCTGAAGTTTATCAAGTCTATTAATTTCCTCTTCCTCAAGTTCTTTCGGAAAAAGTATATCCTGTCTGGAACCAAATGAAATATAATTTAAATTCAATTCTTCTGCTGCCTCAACAATGCTTTTTAATTCGGCCGGTGAAAGAACACCCCCTTTTACAACAATACGGGACAGGTTCTTTCTCATGCCGGCACTTTTGAATTATTAAGAATTTCTCTTACTTCTGTTTTACAACTACCGCACCCCAATCCGGCGCCCGTTTGATTACACAATTCGGTAAAATCTGTACAACCGCCGGCTATAGCTTCTTCAATATTCCCTTCACCTACAGGACTGCATGAACACACAAGCTTACCTATAACAGGTTTATTAGTTGATGCTCCTCTAAGCAATTCATCGCGTTTATCTGCGAGTTCGATTTTACTTTCAATAAGCATTTTAAATTCGGCAAATTCATTTTTGTCTCCCATGAGCACTGCACCCACAAGAAGATCATCTTTAATAATGCATTTTTTATAATATCGCTTACTTACATCTGTAAAAATGATCTCTTCATAACTATCATCATTTTCAGGTACTCGTATCTCGCCAATACTACACAAATTAAGATCATTAAATTTTAATATATTCATCAACACTGAACCATCATACCAACTGCTTATATCACCTGAAATATAATTCACAAGCACGTTAGCCTGCTCCTCAGCGGCAGAAGTGATACCAAAAAGCTTGTCTTTAAATTCTGCAATTTCGCCAATAGCGAAAATATTAGGATCTGAAGTTTGTAAATGCCGATTCACTTTTATACCTCGTCCAGATAATAAACCTGCCTCTTTGCCTATTTCTATATTTGGCCGTGTACCAATGGCATACACAATGGCATGAGCGGTAATAATCTTTCCACTGCGTAGCGTAATATTAAGTTCGCCACTATCATCCTCATCAAAAACGGTGCTTACTTCGTTATCAAAATAAATCTGTATCCCTCTTTCCTGAACGTCTAAAGCCAGCAGCTTACTGGAAGTTCTATCGAGCTGGCGTTCCATCAAACTTGAGGAACGTTGTACTATCGTTATTTTTACATTTTTATGCTTAAGTGCAGCTGCGAGTTCAAGTCCTAACAAACCACCACCTACAATAACGACGTGCTTTTCTTCTGCGGGAAGATTAATATTATCAAGATAATTTTTAAAACGATCTGCATCAAATTTGCTGCGTAATGTAAATCGCCCCGGTAAATTTAATTGTGCTTCTTTAGGCACAAAAGGTCTGCTACCCGTGGCTAAAATTAGCTTATCATAACGATGATGATAACCCTGCGCATCAGTAATACAGTTATTATCGCGGTCTATTTCCTGAATGAGATTATTACCGTGTATTTGTATGTTTAAACGCTTTAATTCTCTTTCTTTTATCTTCAACAGTTGCTCCCAAGTAAGTTCTTCAGTAACATATTCCGGTAGCAAAACCCGGTTATAGAAAGGTTCTGGTTCTTGAGAAAAAACATGAATTTCATCTTTACTATTATTTTCTCGGTAATTCTGCACAAATCTAAAAGCCGCAGCACCAGCACCTACAATTATTATCTTTTCAACCGGCTTTTTATACTTACTCACACTTACTGCGGTAAATTTAAAATCTGGTTCTTTAGACTGTGGGTCTATTATTGTATGCGTAAGATTGTTTGCGCGATTTAGATCACTTTGCAGCTGTTTTCCCCAATGCATAGGCAGAAAAACAACTCCTTTGCGAATGTTTTCTGTAACATTTGCTCTTAATCTTACGAGTCCGTTAGGGCTTTTTATCTCAACTACATCGCCATCTTTTACACCTGCTATATAAGCGTCTACAGGATTGATTTCAAGTACTGGTTTTGAATAGTGCGTTTTTAGACGTGAAACCTTACCGGTTTTTGTCATTGTATGCCATTGATCGCGCACCCTTCCTGTTGTGAGAATGAGTGGAAATTCTGCATCTGGCTGAATGGATGTGTTATGAACAATATACGGTACATTGAATATTGCTTTTTTTGAAGGTGTATAAAATTCTTTGTCTTCAAAAAGTCTTGGTGTACCGGTATGGCGATATTCATTAACCGGCCATTGAAAAGTACCTTCGTTCTTAAGTCGGTCATGACTGAGGTAAGAAACATCAATGTTTGTTCCTTTCGTCATCGAGCAATATTCCTGATAAATCTCTTCAGTACTATTATAGTTGAAACCCCTAAAACCCATTCGCTGTGCAAAATCACAAAGTATTTCTACATCGGGGCGCGCTTCACCGGGCGGATTAATCGCTTTGGGCAGATATGCAATCCTTCTCTCAGAATTAGTCATGGTTCCGTCTTTCTCTAACCAACCAGCGGCGGGCAGAACCAGATCTGCATATTCAATACTATCTGATCTGTAAGAAATATCCTGAACTACTACGAATTTCGCATTTTTTAATGCTTTTTCTATACTGCCTGAATTGGGTAAACTCACAGACGGATTCGTACAAACAATCCATACCGCTTTAAGATCACCTTTTTCTAAAGCTTCAAACATTTCTGTAGCGGTGTATCCCGGTTTCCCAGAAATTTCATTTACTCCCCAGAACTGAGCTACTTCTTCCCTGTGCTGTGGATTTGCAAGATCTTTATGTACAGCAAGCAAGTTTGCCATACCACCTACTTCACGACCTCCCATCGCATTGGGCTGCCCGGTAAGAGAAAATGGCCCCGAACCTGGCTTCCCTACCTGACCTGTAATTAATGAAAGGTTAAGCAAAGCGAAATTTTTATTTGTACCAATAACACTTTGGTTTAGACCCATCGCCCACATGCTGATAAAGGCTTTTGATAAACCTATTGTATCAGCGGCTTTACGAATTTCCTTTTCTGTAATTCCGCAAATTTGAGCCGCTTTTTTAACGGTTGTCGCTCCTATTTGTTCTTTATAGCGCTGAAAACCTTCAGTATGATTTTTAATGAAATTATTATCTATTAGTCCACGCTCTAAAAGGCATCTTCCTATGGCGTTAAATAAGTAAACATCTGTCCCGGGAAGTATCTGAAGGTGAATATCTGCATAAGCAGCAGAATCCGTTTTTCGTGGATCAACCACAATAATTTTAACATCGGGATTTTTCTCTTTGTGCTGTTCTAGCCTTCTAAATAAAATAGGATGACACCAAGCAGGGTTCGCGCCAGCAATCAAAAAACAGTCGGCCAATTCAATATCTGCATATGAAATAGGAACTGAGTCTTCACCAAAGGTCTTTTTATACCCAACCACAGCAGAACTCATACAAAGCCGTGAATTTGTATCTATATTATTCGTACCAAGAAAACCTTTTGTAAGTTTATTAGCTATGTAATATTCTTCAGTAAGGCATTGGCCAGAAACATAAAACCCAACACTATCAGGACCGTGTTTTTTAATAATTGATTTAAACACACTGGCCGCCCGATCAAGCGCTGTATCCCAGCTTACTCTTTCTTTAGGATGAGACCTGCTCCAGCGCATTTGAGGATATAAAATACGATCTGAAGTATCATTTACTACGTAGTGTAAATTTCTTCCTTTAGAACATAGCATACCCCTGTTAACAGGATTGTCCTTATCACCTTCAACAGAAACGCGGTTTTTTGAATCCTTTTTAACTACAATCCCACAACCTACACCACAATACGAACAAGTCGTTTTTATTTCGTTCTTCAGCATTTACAGGATGATTAATATACTAAGTTCAGCGTTTTAAGGGTAAGATAAAAGTGTCACCTCAAAAATTACCAATGCTTTAAAAAACGGTCAAAATGTTCTCAAAATCGATAATTATTGAGCCGATTTTTAACTATTTACAGGGATAAGATTTTCAGCAGAATATCCTGATTCTATAGCTGCAACTTTTTCATCCTCTATAGAGAAGCGTATTGCCAAAGCACAGATACCTGTTACAGCTACAACTATTCCTATAAGAAAGTACCCGCTGGAAACTGCTCCTGCAGCAGCTGCTGATTGTGCGGCTTTAACTGCTTCTTCTCCCAGACCATTGTTAGCCGCAATTGCTGCCTGTTCTGCCACTGCAGATTTTGATTTAAGTAATAAGGCTGCCAGAAATGCGCCTACGTTCCCACCGGCACCTACAATCCCTGATATTGAACCTATCGCTTTCTTATTTATAAAAGGAACTACAGAGAATGTTGCGCCTTCTGCCATTTGTACAGACAAACTAAACGCTATAAGAAAAGCTATCCCGGCAACTACACCTGTAATCGTAGAAAAGAAAACTAGCATGAGACCTTCTACAGATAGAATTGCGGCAAGAAATAAAACTCTTCCGCGTAAGCCCTTTAGTTTCCCGAATTTATCACCAAAGTATCCACCCGTAGTCCGGGCAAAAATATTCATAAGAGCAAAAGAAAGAACTATGTTTCCCGCTGTAAGTCTGTCAAGTTGAAATGTATTTTGTAGATAATCATCCATTGTTCCATACACGGTCAACTCTATGCCAAAACATGCTGCATATACCAGAAAAAGAATCCAAACTCTGTAATCTTTTAGTGCTTCCAGAAAGCCCACTTCATCTTTCTTTTTAGTCGATACGGCTTCACCACTTTCTCGTAAATCTTTAAAATTTCCACGAGGTGTATCCTGAGTACAGAAATAATAAACCACACCCATCAAAAAGCAAATTACACCGGCAATAATCATAGAATATCTCCATGCATCAGCCTGAGCCACGCCAATACCAACAACTGCTGCCGCAATTAAAGGCATACCTAATCTATTAGCTCCCCCACCAAGGTTACCCCAACCTGCAGAAGTAGCGTTTGCAGTACCTACAACATTAGATGCAAACATTAAGGATGTATGAACCTGTGTAATTACAAATGAAGCTCCTATAAAACCAATAAATAATCTACAGATAAGAAATTGAAGCGGCGTTTGCACGAAACCGCAGAGTATCACGGGAATCGCACCTAAAGTAAGAAGCCATGTATAACATAGACGTGGCCCGTATTTATCGCATAATTTACCTATAAGAAGACGTGCAAATACAGTTCCTGTAACAGCCAGAATAACTGAATTCCATTTTTGAGCCGGCGACAATCCCAGATCTCTTACTACGTCTGGCATGAATGGCACTATACCAAACCATGCAAAGAAACACATGAAAAAGGCTATTGAAGTAATCCAAAATGTTCGCATAGGAACACTTTTAAAATCGCGCAGATTAAGACGCGTTGCTTTAGTTGAAGTTATATCGCTCATAATACGTGGTTTTTATACGGATAAAATTAAGTATAAATACTTATATAATTACGTATAAAGTACGTATTTCTGAATAATTATTAGATTTTAAATAATAGTGTCTAAATTTTAGATAATTCTTAAAATGCTATTAAATAAATCACTTTCAGCAGGATAAAACCTAAAAATTAAGCTCTCTTACTTTGTTTGCTAGTTCCATAAGGTTCTTAACATCAAGCTTTTTCATGAGGTTAAAGCGGTGAACCTCAGCCGTACGCTTACTTATATCGAGTTGCTCTCCTATTTCCTTATTGCTTAATCCCTCAAGTACAAGATCTAAAATCTGACGCTCTCTTTTAGTAAGATTAAATTCTGCGCTGGCTGTTGGGGTTTTTGAAATATGACCATTCCCATTTAAATTCTTGATAAGAATAGATGAAATATCTCCGGCAAAGTATTTTCCGCCTGCAGCAACTGTGTGTAAAGCTTTAAGAAATTCTTCTTTGCTCGCTCCTTTTAATAAATAACCGTCTGCACCTGCCTGTATTGATTTAAGTACGTATTCTTCAGAATCGTGCATTGAAAGCACAAGTGTTTTTATATCAGGATGCCGTTGTTTAATTTCCTGCACCACCTCTATACCATTAAGATACGGCATACGTATATCTACTATAAGTAAATGAGGTTTATTTTTCTCAATCACCTTAAGGGCCTCTCGACCATCTGATGCTTCATCAATAACAACAATATCCTGTTCATCTTCCAGGAGGGCTTTTATACCGTCTCGCACCAACACATGATCATCTGCTAAAACTATATTAATGGTATCCATCAGGTCTTAATTTTGAGAATTAGTGATTTAATTTAAGTAAAAATATCCTAAAATTATTAAATAGGTACATTTAGTGTAATTCTTGTACCTTCATTGGGAGAAGAATGCATAAATAGTCTGCCATTGATATATTTAACGCGTTCTCGCATAAATGTCATACCCATACCGCCTTCACCTATTGCTCTTTTTACCTTAGTAGGATCAAAACCTTTCCCATTGTCATCAATAGTTATACTTAGTAGTTCCTGACTATGGCTTAGGCTGACTATAATATGACTTGACTCGGCATATTTAACAGCATTATTTATAGCTTCCTGGGTAATACGATAGATATTGATCTCGACCAAAGAGTCTAAGCGAAGATTAAAATCTGTTTTATTAAAGAGTATAATATTTTTCGCAGTGAGTTTAGATAGTTCCTGTGTCATTTTAGTTAATGCGGGAACAATACCGTGATCTGTTAGTTCTGGCGGAGTAAGATTAAAAGTTGCAGTACGTACACCTTTAATAATATTGGAAGTCAGCGTTTTGAGGTTATCAATTTTTGAAACGGCCTTTTTGGTATCAGTCAGATCAATACTCTCAATATTAAATTTAAGACCCGTAAGCATCTGCCCTATCCCGTCATGCAGATCTTTGGCAATTCGATTTTGCTCTTTTTCCTGATTTTCAATTATCTGTCTTGATACTACTTTTTGCTGATGGATCTTCTCCTCAAAGTTGGCTTTATTTAATCGCTCTATCTCAAGCTGTGCTTCTTTACGCTTTGTAATGTCCAGGCAAATAATAAGTAGCTCGGCACGCTCATCACTTGCTGTAAAAGGAACAATAGACATATCAAGCCAGATAGACTCTTCATCTTTTGTTGTGGCTTTAATTTCGCCCTGCCAGCCGGTCTTCCTGTTCTCAAGAATAATAGCATCAATAACTTGCTGTTCTTTAACTCTTATTGACAGTACTTCTGAAAATTTCTCTGTATTATTAAATCTTCTGAACTTGAAAAGCCGGGAGAATTTATCGCCCATATGTACTATAAAACCATTAGAATCAATGCGCGCGAATAATAAAGTCTGATTCATCGCCTGGCTTAAAGCTCGCAGTTCTCTAACCGATTTTTCTTTCGCTGTGCTCAATAAATCGGCATTTATAGCCATTTTTTTTGAGGTTTTTTCAGCTTCCATCAACTCGCGCATACTGCCTTTTACAGCTTTGGCCGTGGGCCAGAATATAAATAGAAATTCGCCTAGCAAAAGCAATAGCGTTACAACCATGATGAGCAACTCAAGATTGCGCAACCTGTTTACTTTATTGTTAGCTTCTACATCATACTGATTTACGATAGAATCCATTAATTGTAAGAATTCATCCTCATTAGCATTTATATTTTCAACCTGAGTAGCGATGTCTGCTTTCGCGAAAGCTGGATCAGTTTCTACTATGTAAATAAGCCTGTTTGAAGCTTCAAGCATATTCTCATAATATGGCTTTATCTGGGCAAACATTTCAGCGATAACTGTGCTGTTATTGCCCGGAAGACCTAAACTGTCACTGCCAGATTGTAAGGCCTCATGTGAAATTTTCCACTGACTTTGTGTATTCTTAATATTTTCGAGAAGTTGCCTACGATCGTCTGGCTCATCTGTTGAAGAAAGTAGCAGGATTTCTTTGGTAAGTTTTTGACTGAGCATGCGCTGCCTGCCCGCGACGTTTACAACTCTTGAATCGTCATTTTGATCATTGAGATAAACATGAATAAGAATCTGGCTAATTATTACCGAAAGCGCTATGGCGCTTAGGGCAATTATATACAACCGCCGTAGCTTATTAAATGTACTTTGGTCCAACGAATTAGAATTCCCGGCCATAAAACCTGATTTTAAGCCAGTGCTTTCTTAATTAGCTCCATGCTGTGAGGTGTGAGTGGAAGTTGGAGTGCAGCCTCATGGCCTTCTTCAGACATTTTTCCCCAGGTTTTTTGAAGTATATCAACAATTTTTTCATCGGGATGCTTTGCTGCAAATTCCTCAAGGTAATTTTCCAGAAAAACTAGGCATATTACATCTTCAAGGGTTTGTGTTCCCTCGTCTTTTTTAATGAGTTTCTTTTTAATAAGGAAAGAAACCCGATCTATAAAATCGGCAGAATAACCTGTTTTTTCCAGTATTTTGGCAGTAATATCGGCATGCATTTTCTTAAGATCTTCACGCCATTTTAAATAACCAATGCGATCCATAGGATATTGCTCACGCGGACTCATCCAGCGGCAGATGTGCTGTGCACGAGCTGCTATTTGTAACTCTTCTGAAGCATCAGGTTTAAACTGCAAAAGCTTTTGTACCATGCGCAATGAGTACAAAAGCTCTTTAGGATATTCTTTTCCTGCTGCTATTTCTATATGAGGATCCTGCGAATTCTTCTCATCTATTAGAGCCGCTGCCTGTTCTATTTTTGTCATTTAAAGTGTAATTAATCTGCAAAGCCAATATACACGTTTTCATCCTGAATTTTTACCGGATACACGGCAATGTTTAAATCATCTCCATTTAAATTAGATCCATCTTCTAATGAAAATGTTTTTTTATGAAGCGGGCAGGCAATTTTTGGTATGCCTTCTGCATCGCCTATCATTCCGCGAGAAAGTACCATTTCCATCTTATGTGGACATAAATTCTGGCAGGCGTACCACTTATCTTTTCGGGTAAAATTGTAGACCGCGATCTGTCTTGTCTTATATTTAATGCAGGCGCCGCCATTCTCTGGAAAGTCTGAAACAAAGCCAACCCTAAACCAGGTGATGACATTACTTTCTGCGATTGACTGATATTGGTCAAGAATATTTTGCATAATTTTTTAGCTTAAAAGGTGATTTTTACCAGGATTGGGGCATTTTTTGATCGCGAAGAGGTACAAAAACAAGGTTCTCATCTGCATCATCACTGTTCACAAAATGCTTGAAACGTTTCATCATTTCCGGATCTTCAATTGCTTGTTTCCACTCACATTCAAAGTTATTTACAAGTCCCTGCATTTCCTTTTCCAGTTCGTCTGCAATTCCTAGTGAATCTTCAACAACTATCTTTTTTAGATATTCTATGCCGCCATCGAGTTTTTCAAGCCAAGGAGCGGTACGCACCAATGGCGGCGCAGTACGTATGTAGTACATCAAGAAACGATCTAAATATTTAATAGCTGTTTCTTCATCTATTTGCTCTGCCAGTAAAATTGCATGTTTGGGATTTGCTCCTCCATTACCACACACAAAAAGATTCCATCCACCTTCCACAGCAATCAAACCAAAATCTTTACCTCTTGCTTCAGCACATTCTCTAATGCATCCGGAAACTCCACCTTTTAATTTATGTGGCGATCGTAAACCTTTGTAGCGTTCTTCAATTTCTATGGCAAAAGTCACACTCTCATGTAAGCCATATCTGCACCAGGTTGAACCAACACAGCTTTTTACTGTTCGAAGCGATTTACCATAGGCGTGACCACTTTCAAAACCAGCTTCTATTAATTCTTTCCATATTAGCGGAAGTTCGTGCAGCTGAGCGCCAAAAAGATCAATACGCTGGCCACCGGTTATTTTTGTATAGAGATCATATTTTTTCGCGACAGCTCCTAAAGCGATCAATTTATCTGCTGTGATCTCCCCACCAGCAACGCGAGGTACGACAGAATACGTTCCGTTACGCTGAATATTTGCCAGAAATCTATCATTAGAATCCTGAATAACCGGTTGTTTATTGGCAGTTTCCATATAGATACTGGCAAAAATTGACGCCATTACCGGCTTACAAACCTCGCAACCGTCACCTTTACCAAATATATTTAGAGCCTCGTCATAATTTTGAACTTTATTCAGTTTAACCAGATCATATAATTCCTGACGGCTAAAGCTAAAATGCTCACAGATCGTCTCTTTAACTTCTTTCCCAAGGGATTTTAAACTTTCTTTCACCAGATCTGCAACCATAGGTTTACAACCTCCACAACTTGTAGAAGCTTTGGTCATTTTAATCACTTCACCTACTGTACTACAAGTTTCACTAGTGATAGCTCCGCAAATGGTACCTTTTGTCACACTTTCACAAGAGCAAATTTGAGCTGTATCAGGAAAATCTAATACGCTGCCAATTGCACTGCTTTCGCCGCCGCGAGATCCCAGAATAAGATCTTCAGGATTTTCAGGTAACTTCATTCCATTAATGAAAATCTGAAATAAGGTATTGTAATCTGAAGAATCACCTACTAATATTCCACCAAGAAGTTTTGTGCCATCGCTGGTTACGTTGATACGCTTATAAATACCGCGATGCTTATTTTCATATACAATCGCAGAAACCTCATCACCCTCAATAAAAGGATCTCCAAAACTGGCAACTTCAGTTCCTATCAATTTTAACTGCGTTGACATATCTATTGAAGGAACCATCACTTTATCACCACCCGTAATTTGCTCAACCGCTACGTCTGCCATATCATAGCCGGGAGCAACAAGACCATAGATCATATTATTGTATAGAGCCGCTTCGCCTATCGCGAAAACTGACTCATCTGAAGTTCGCATAGTATTATCAACCCAGATACCACCACGGTCACCCACTTTTAATCCTGCACTAACAGCCAGCTCGTCCCGAGGACGTATACCAGCAGAAATGATTAACATATCAACTTGCAGCTCTGTGTCATCTGCAAAATCCATATGCTCAATATGTTCCTCGCCCACAATTTCTTTTGTGGCTTTGCCCAAATGAATGCCAATACCCAGGCTTTCTATTTTACGCTGAAGCATATCACTTGCAGCCTGATCAAGCTGCCGCGGCATAAGCCGTGGAGCAAACTCTACAACATGCGCCTCAAGACCAAGTTCTTTAGCAGCGTTTGCAGCTTCAAGACCCAGAAGACCACCCCCCAAAACAGCAGCTCTTGATTTACCCTGAAATTTAATTTTAGATGCATAAGATTTCATTGCATCGAGATCTTCAATAGTTCTATACACAAATACTCCAGATTTATCTGAACCTTTTATAGGCGGCACAAACGGAAAAGATCCCGTAGCCAGAACTAAGTAATCATACTCAAAAACCTGATGCTTATAGGTAATAACCTGCTTCTCATGCAGATTTATTATAGAAATTAATTCTGATGTACGTAGTTCTATATTATTTTCTTCATACCACGCTCGTGGTGCCATTAATAATTCATCTGCGCTTTTGTCTGCGAAATACTCACTTAAATGCACGCGATCATAAGCAGGTCGCGGCTCTTCTCCGAAAACAGTTATAGAAAAATGACTTCTGCTCTCTTTGGCTATCAATTTTTCACAAAATTTATAGCCTACCATCCCATTACCAACCACTATAATTTTTTTCATAACTACGTATTTTATATTTCAAATATACGTATTTATACTTAATATAAAATCAAGGAGTGAAAAATTTTAAAATATTTCCTTTTCATCAGCTCATACTTAATATCGCATAATACGATAAACTAAATATTATTTAAATTAAATCTAAATAAAACTTGCTCAGTTTAGAATGTAAATATATTTTTGCCACGTTATGTTAAATCAATCTAAATAAACTATCATGCGTTACCTCCTACTTTTACTCACTTTTATATCTATCAATCCACTTTTTGCGCAAAATACGGGTACTATATCCGGGAAAATCACAGATGAAACTAATTCACCGATTCCCTTTGCTAATATCTATCTGGTTACCTTAAAAAAAGGTACTGCCGCAAATGAAGATGGAGAATTTACTCTAAAAAATATTCCTCAAGGCACGTGGGATGTTACTGTAAGCGCAGTAGGATTCAAATCAAAATCCTTAAAAATCGACCTTAATTCGCCAACATTAACAGATTTAAACTTTGCACTTGCAGCAGATAATGAACTAGATGCAGTAGAAGTTTTTGGTCGTCGTGATCAACATCCTGATAAAATTGAAGCACTTACACGTCTTCCGCTTGAGCCTTATGAGCAAATACAAAGTATCTCTGTAATTTCTGATAAGCTTATTCAGGATCAGGGAGCGCTTACTATTTCTGAAGCGACTAAAAATGTTCCCGGTGTGTATACTTTCGCCACTTATGGCAATAAAAGAGAGAGTATGTCCTCAAGAGGTTTCCGTGGGATTCCTATTCTAAAAAATGGCGTGCGCGTGCATTCAGACTTTAGAGGAACAGGTATTCTAACAGACATGCAAGGTGTTGATAATATTCAGGTTTTAAAAGGTGCCGCTTCTATAACACAAGGTGTTGCTACAGATTTAGGTAGTCCGGGTGGTGTAATCAATATTGTAACTAAAACTCCTAAATATCGCTTTGGCGGAAGTGCTTCTTTACGTGTAGGCAGTTATGGGCAGGTGCGACCTACTTTTGATGTTTACGGACCTATAAACGAAAAGAAAACATTGGCCTTTCGTATTGACGGAGCACTAGAACGAGCAGATAATTACAGAGCCGGAATTTCTTCTGAAAGATTTTATATTAATCCATCTTTACAATGGAAGCTTTCTAACAAGACGACATTAACATTAGAAATGGATTATTTCGACGACAGTCGTACTCCTGATGTTGGTACTGTAAACCTTGCTGAAAACGATGTGAATGCCATTTATGACCTGCCGCATGATGTCTTTTTAGGATATAAAAATGATCGTTCTATAACAGAAAATACGACATATGCCATACGATTGGATCATGCTTTAACCGATAAATTGACTTTAAAAGGAGCTTTTTACAAGTCACAGCTCGATCTTGATGATAAAGGAGCAAGCCTGGGCGATCCTATAGAAGAAGACGGTGAACCGGTTTATAACATGCGCAACAGAGGTTATAGTACCTCAACACGCAGCGATGATAACAGCGTTATACAATTTGACTTAATAGGTGACGAACTATATACCGGTTCTATTTATCACACCTTTCAGGTAGGTTTTGATTACAGAAAAACAGATTATAGCACATTGAGCCTAACTGCAAATAATGCAGATGTGGTAGATGTTTTTGGCACTAACTCAAATGATTTGCCAGCGATCGAATTTGGCGCAGCAAGAACCGGAGGAGCAGAATCAAAATCTATTGGGTTTGTAGCTCAGGATGTGATTACTTTTAATTCCTGGTTTAAAACATTCTTAGGTTTACGCTATAGCTCGACGGAAACCATTCAGGATACTGAGAATAACAAAAGCGATGCTTTTAACCCGTTAGGAGGTGTAATATTTACTCCGCTTGCAAATATAAATGTTTTTGCTTCTTATACTAACAGTTCTTATCCACGTTCGGCTTCGCGCTTAAGCGAAAATGGCGAAGAATTAGGTAATGAACGCTACGACCAACTTGAAGCTGGTATTAAAACGAATTGGTTTAACAGCCGCTTGCGATTTAACCTTACCTTTTTCAAAATTAATAACAAGGATATAAACCTTCCTGTTTATGATGAAAATTGGGTTGCAACAGGGTTTTATCAAAAAGGTGGAAATGATCAGCGCCAAGGTGTAGAAGTAGAATTAACTGGTAGATTACTAAGTAATCTTGAGATTGTAACGGGTTACTCTTATATAGATGCACAGTACAAAGAACACACATCTTATGTTTATGGTTCTGCTCCTTTAAACACTCCAAAACATACATTTAATGTATATGCAAACTATCATTTTCTGGGTAATCTTTCAGGATTATCTGTGGGTGGTGGTGCTTATTATACAGGCAAAAGACCTATCAATGATTGGTCTGCAGGACCTGTAACCCATGAAGGAATTGTTCCTAATCAGGAACCTTTTGATGTAGAAGCCTACACACTGGTAAATCTTCAGGCAGGTTATGAGTTTAACTCAAACTGGAATGTGAGATTACTGGTAAACAATTTGTTTAATGAAATAGGATACAACGCATACAGAACCAGGTTTATTAATCAAACCGATCCCAGAACTTTTGCCGCTGTACTCAATTACAGATTTTAATCCCTCATAAACTTTTAATTCCCCGGTGGGTATACCTCGGGGAAATAAAAGTTTGTATTAAGCACAAAAGTTAGCATCTTAGCGCAAAAATCGGCTGTAGTGAGCAAAAATCGGTTTAGAATATAAATTTATCTCAATATTTTTCGCGATGAGCAAAAAGAAAAAATACACTGTTAGAAAGTTCATTAATGATGTGCACTTATGGTTAGGTCTGGGAAGCGGGATAATTTTATTTCTTGTGTGCCTTAGCGGTACAATGCTCACTTTTGAAGAAGAGATAAAAGATTTGTTAGCGAGTGAGATGGAGATTACTCCCACAGCTC
This sequence comes from Leeuwenhoekiella sp. A2, assembly GCF_047946655.1. Classification (GTDB taxonomy): domain Bacteria; phylum Bacteroidota; class Bacteroidia; order Flavobacteriales; family Flavobacteriaceae; genus Leeuwenhoekiella. The sequence goes on along the minus strand of NZ_CP172311.1, from coordinate 2,897,106 downwards.
AACCGCTAAGTATAGAAAATCTCACAGATAAGCTTAAAAAAGAAGGAAGTGTGGCAAGCGTTACTATTAGTGACGCTGCAGAAACTCCTTATGAATTTAGAATAAAAACTTCACCTGAAGACAGAAGAGGCACTCCTTATTTTGTAGATCAATACACCGGTAATATTCAGGCCGCAGAAAAATCTTCGCTTGACGGTTTTTTTATGAGCATGTTTAAAATGCACCGCTGGTTGTTATTTGACTCTAGTATAGGCAGACCTATTGTGGGGATCGCAACCTTATTTTTCTTCTTTATTGCTGTTACCGGAGTTGTATTGTGGTTTCCCAAAAAAGTAAGCTGGAAGAGCCTAAAACCGGGTTTTAAGATCAAATTTTCAGCAAATTGGAAACGTATTAATCACGATCTGCATAATACGCTTGGTTTTTACGCCTGCATTTTTTTAATCATTATGTCACTTACCGGTTTGTGCTGGTCATTTGCATGGTATCGAGATGCCGGTACCGCAGTTTTAGGAGCCCAAATATTTGGTAACCGTGGCGGTGGCCCTAAAATTGAAACCACGCTAGATTCTACTGCAACTGCTTTAACATACAGCCAACTTCTTAAAGTGGTTGATCGCGAACTAGATTACTCTGGTAAAACAACACTTAATTTGCCTTCCGGCGAAAATGAACCTTTAAGTGTGCGTAAGATAAATACCTCAAGCTGGTCACCTGTAATCGCAGATCAACTTGTACTTGCTCAGGATGGCAATGTTTTATCTAAAGAAATTTTTAGAGATAAGCCGGTAAATGTTCAGATCGCTTCACTAATAAAACCAATCCATACCGGGCAGATATATGGCACATTTTCTAAGATAATATATTTTCTAGCCTGCCTTATTGCTACAAGTTTACCTATAACTGGAACTATCATTTGGTTGAACAAAATGAAAAAGAAGAATAAGAAGAATGCTAAAACGGCTCCTGTTTCATAAATAAATGTTATTCTGGGTTTAGCTCTGTATTAAAACTTTAGTTTTTTCATTAACTTACTCTAAAAAAGTAACTTATGGAAAACAGGAGGTCATTTATAAAGAAATCTGGAATATTTGTAGCTGCGTCAACTTTACCATTCCCCAATATTCTATTTGGTAAACCAAAAGAAAAACTTGGTATCGCCTTATTAGGGTTAGGAGGTTATAGCACTAATCAACTTGCTCCTGCTTTACAGCTTACAGATCACTGTGAGTTAAAAGGAATCGTAACCGGTAGCCCGGAAAAAATTCCTGTTTGGCAAAAGAAATATAACATTCCTGACGCAAACGTGTACAACTATGACAATATGCACGAGATAGCAAACAATGACGACATTGATGTTATTTACATTGTTACTCCCACTTTTTTACATAAAAAATATGCTGTTATGGCAGCAGATACGGGGAAGCATGTTTGGTGTGAAAAACCCATGGCAATTACCGCAGATGAATGTCAAACTATTATTGATGCCTGTAATAAGAATAAAGTAAAACTCGCTATAGGTTATCGTATGCAGCATGAACCGGTCACACAAACTATTATTGGCTGGGCAGATACTAAACCGTATGGAGCTATACAAAATGTAAAGACTGAAGCTGGTTTTAGAATTGGTCAAAGTGGCGGCTGGCGGCTGGACGGGGCAAAAGGTGGTGGCGCTATGTACGACATGGGCGTTTATCCTCTAAATGCAACGCGATACAGTACAGGTATGGAACCTATTTCTGTATCTGCCAGGCACGAGACAACAAGACCTGATCTTTTTAAAAATAACGCGCATGAGATCACCTATTTTGATCTTGAATTTCCTGGCGGTATAAAAGCAGATTGCAGGGTGACTTATGCAGATTCTATTAACTACCTTGATGTCACCTGTGCAGATGGCAGTTACAGGCTTGAGCCATTTTCAAGTTATACCGGTGTAAAAGGTACTACTAGTGATGGTAAAGTATTGCAACCATTTAAAGGCAATGAGCAAGCAAAACAAATGGATGACGATGCACTGGCAATTATGCAGAATAAGCCTATGCTCGTTCCTGGTGAAGAAGGTAAGCGTGATATACGCATTGTAGAAGCAATCTATAAGTCAGCTGAAAATGACGGGCAGGTTATTAATTTATAACCTAAACTTCAAAGTAATGTTTTGTGCGCTCATCAGAAGTGAGCAATCTAACCTGTATTTTATCTGAAGTTGACAGGTTTAAAAAAGAGAATTTTCGTGTAATTGTATTGAAGTTAAATTCATAATCATACAAATCACTTTCACCGGACTTATCTGAGCTGGAATGTGATAGTAAGAGTTTGGTAAGTGTTTTTCTAAAGTCATATTCTATCTTTAGAAGTTCTTCTACCTGATCACATTTACTGGAATTATCGGGGGTCCAATTAATCCTCATTAAAAAGGGTATTTTTACAATTCATTGCAAAAATACCCTTTTTTTATTCTTTAACAAATTGTTAAGACAACTTATCGTAATCGTTAAGTTTAATTCTCAACAGATTCATTGGCATAAATCCATTTAGTAATGCCGCCCTCAAGATCATATATTTCCTGAAAACCCGCTTCTTCCATGATTTTAACGCATTTTGCACTACGACCACCTTTCTGGCAGTAAACCACTATAGGCTTCGATTTATCAAGTGCAGATATATTCTTTTCAAAATTTTCATCGTAAACCACGTTTTGAGCATCCTTAATATGCCCAGACTTGTACTCTGGTTTCGTGCGAACATCTACAATTTGCACCTCGTCTAACTTCATCAATTCTTTCATTTCGTTAACCGAAACGACCTCTACTCCTGTAGCGGCTTTTGCTTTCTTACAAGAATAAACTGAGGCTACAACAAGTACTAAAAGAGCAGCGTAAAATATTGATTTCATAGCGTTTTATGTTGCTGAGAAGCTACTCGTCCTGATAGGTGACATCGCCATCCCATTCATTAAAGCCTCCCATGAGGTTATATGTATTTTCAAAACCTAATTTATCCATGATCTGGCAAGCCTGACCACTTCTGTTACCAGAGCGACAGTAGATGTAATAGTTTTTAGATTTATCGAGTTTTTCTACTTCATCTATAAAACCCTGTCCTTTATAAATGTCTATATGTTTAGAATCTGGTATAATACCTCCATCTACTTCTTCCTGGGTTCTTACATCTAATACAACTGCATCTTTATCATTCGCGATGCTTTCTTCCCATTCTTCTTGTGTGATGTTCTTCATTCTTATACTGTTATTGTGCTAAAGTGTATATAATTAATTTTAAGTCACGCTTTATGTTGGTGCGCTTTTACCTTAAATCCTTACAAATCTAAAAATTAAACCTGATTTACAGGTATAAAAAATCCGAAGTAACACCTACTCCGGATCTATATTTATCTATTGAGTTAATTTAAGCTTTAATAGAGCAGCCAATTGCTTTAGTAGTTTCTACTTCTACTTTTTTACCTGTAAGTAACGCATCAACCGCTTCTTCAACAAACCTTTTATCTACGCTTTCTGGTTCTCGTACACTGTCATCTATAGCACCTATATATCTCACTATGTTATTATCATCTTCTTTTTGAAGAACAAACACGTGAGGTGTTTTATTAGCACCATATTTAGGAAACACTTTTTGACCTTGATCTACAAGATATGGAAATGTATACTTCTTCTGTTTTGCACGCTTCTGCATTATAGAAAAGCTTTCTCCGGGTTTAACACTAGGATTGTTTGGGTTGATCGCGATTACCGGGTAACCCAGCTCACTATATTTCTTATCAAGTGCAAGAATGCGATCTTCATTAGCAGCCGCAAACGGGCAGGTATTACAGGTAAATACAATTATAAATCCTTTGGCTTCAGTATAATCACTTAAAGAAACCATGTTACCGTCAACATTTTTTAAGCTAAAATCTACAGCTTCATCTCCTACTGTATAACCAGAAGCACTTAAATCAAAATTCTCAACAGCAAACGCTGAAATGATGATCACAATTGCTACAACGGTTAGCACCTTTAACATTCTCATTTTGTACTATGCATTTAAATTTTTAATTAACAAACCCTTCAACTTCTTGTTTAAGTTCATCATAGCTGAAAGAGCGCTCGTAAAATTTACGATGATTTGCATCATAAATAAGGGTTGCAGGTATTGCCCCGCTCCAGGTCGAATCTACTTTGGGTATCCAGTCATTGCCTTTAGGATCGTCTAAAAGCACCACTTCTGCCTCTATATTATGTTTTTTAATATAAGGGACAAGGCGTGTCTCTAATTGTTTAGGGAAATCAAGACTTACTAGGGTTAGTTCTACACCTTTATGGGCATATTCCTTTCTTATCTTTTGAAAAGATGGCAATTCTTCAATACATGGTTTGCACCAGGTTGCCCAAAAATTTATAATATGTAATTTGTCATCTTCTTTATAAAGAAGCTTTTCAAATTCATTGAAAGAATAAGATACAACTTTAATCTCATTTTCATCCTTAACTACCGATTTTTGATCTGAATTTACCGATAAATCAGCGTTTTCTGCCGATTTTTCATTTTTACAGGAAATCATCAGAAGTGTAACAAATACAGTTAAAATCAATCGAAGGCTCAAGAAAATATTATTTTTTGCAAAATTAATAATAAGATAATCACCACTTTGCATTTTAAGAATACTATAACATTCTAAATTAGATAAAAGCATCCTACCTTCAAATGTTAAATCTCTCTATATTTTAAGAAATATTCAAAAATCATTATACATTTGTACATACAAATATTGTACATACGTATATGAAAATTGAAGAAGTCATAAAAACTGCAACCGCTATAGACCTTCCTACAAAAACGGTAATTAACCTGATGTATACTACAAGAGTTATGGAAGAAGCTGTATCTGCAATTTTAAAGGAGTATGACTTAACAACTCCTCAATACAATGTTTTGAGAATTCTGCGTGGTCAAAAAGGAACACCGGCAAGTCTGTCATGCATACAAGAGCGCATGGTAGATAAAAATAGTAATACAACCCGTCTGGTAGATAAGCTCATTAAGAAGGCTTACGCAGATCGCAGAATATGCCCGCATAACAGGAGAATGGTTGAGATTATCATTACAGAAGATGGTCTTGAGATTCTTAAAACACTTGACCCTATCACAAAGGAAACAAATGCTAAAATGCTGGGAAACCTTGCTGATAAAGAAATTGAAACCCTAAATAATTTACTTGACAAAATAAGAACTCATGAATAACTATATAGAAGCTTTAAAATGGCGTTATGCCACTAAGAAGTTCGATTCTTCTAAAAAAGTAGCCGCAGAAGATCTAAATATTTTAAAAGAGGCTATGCAATTGTCTGCTTCGTCTTATGGTCTTCAGCCCTATAAAATATTTGTGATTGAAGATCAGGAAATAAGAAAGCAATTACAACCCGCTGCTTATGGCCAGAGCCAGATAGTTGATGCTTCACATCTAATCGTAATTGCAAATAAAGCCGATTTTGACGAAAACCTGGTAGACAGTTATGTTGATGAGATAAGTAAAGTAAGAGGTATAGAACCCGCTCAACTTAGCGGCATGGCAGATTATATGAAAAAGAATGTGGTTGATCTTGCTGTTGAAATGAAAGCTCAATGGACAGCCAAGCAATCCTATATTGTTTTAGGCAATCTTCTTGCAGCCGCTGCCCAACTTAAAATCGATACCTGCCCTATGGAAGGTTTTGATGCTAAGAAATTCAATGAAATCCTTGGCTTAGCTAATAATGACTACAATGCTTCAGTAATTGTGGCTTTAGGTTACCGCAGCATAGATGACGCTACGCAACACCTCCCTAAGGTTAGAAGACCCAAGGAAGTCCTTTTTGAAACTATTTAATTTTTTTTCGTTTTAAACATTTGTATATACAATAATTAATATCTAAAATCACCATGAAAACAACAGTAAAATCAATTTTAATTCTGGCAATTGCCGCAACAACTGCTTCTTTCACTTCTAACCTTTTAGAGAAAGTGAGTATTAAAGAGAGTACCATTAAATGGGAAGGTAAAAAAGTAACAGGGTCTCATAACGGTACAATTAATCTTAAAGAAGGTTATTTTGAAATGGAAAATGACGAGATCAAAGGAGGTAAATTTGTCATCGACATGACTTCTCTTGTCTCTACAGACCTTACCGGCGATAGTAAAGGTAAATTAGAAGGTCACTTAAAGAGTGATGATTTCTTTGGTACAGACAGTCATCCTGAAGCTACATTGGTAATAACAAACACTACAAAAACGGGTACAGGTTATAAAGTAACCGGTGATATTACAATTAAAAAAACCACACAGCCTATAACTTTTGATCTTGATGTAGACGATAATACCGCAACTACACAATTAACCATTGACCGTAGTAAATTTGACATTCGTTATGGTTCTGGTAGCTTCTTTGATAATTTAGGAGACAAAACGATCTATGACGATTTCACTCTTGATGTAGAATTAAAATTCTAAGAATTATTTTTAATTATCTGTTTAAAAATAGTTTGTCTTTTAAACATCTATTTCTATCTTTGAATTTCAAATTATGAAAAACAGAACAGTAAATACTTGGTGGTGGATCTCGCAGCAGTAATGTCGTGATTGATACCTTGTATTTATAAAACATATAAAAGGCTTGTCATCACGACAAGCCTTTTTTGTTGCTTAAAATATTAAAAGACCAACTAGATTTTTTCTCGAAATATCAGGAAATGAAATACAAATTAAAAACCTTCAGCAAAAAGCTACTCGCAGATACCTTAACACCCGTTTCAGTGTATTTGAGATTGCGAGACAAATTTCCCAATAGCCTGTTGCTTGAAAGTAGCGATTACCACGCAAATGACAATACATTCAGCTACGTTTGCTGTAATCCTATTGCCTCTATTAAAGTTCAAAACGAAATAATAGAACAACATTTCCCAGACGGATCGACCAAAAAGCAAAATATAGACGCAGAAACTAATGTTGTAGCTATTCTAGAAGATTTTGCAAAATCATTTAAAACTGAAACTTCAGATCATAAGTTCATTCACAATGGTCTTTTTGGTTATATGTCTTACGATGCGGTGCGGTATTATGAGCAGATAAAAATTGCAAAAAAGCAGGGTGATCTGGAAATTCCTGATATTTACTATGCTGTTTACGGTAATATTATCGCTATAAATCATTTTAATAATGAAGCATATATATTCTCGCATTCCCTTTCGGGCGAAAATAACGTAGGTCAGATTGAGCAATTATTAAAGGTTAAAAATTTCGCAGAATATCATTTCTCGCGTAGTGGGAAACCTTCGGCTAATATTACTGATGAAGATTTTAAGGATTTGGTGGTAACCTGCAAAAAGCACTGCCAGCGCGGTGATGTTTTCCAGATAGTTCCCTCAAAGCGATTTTCACAAGGTTTTAATGGCGATGAGTTTAATGTATATCGCGCATTGCGCAGCATAAATCCGTCACCCTATTTATTTTATTTCGATTACGGAAACTTTAAAATATTTGGTAGTTCGCCAGAAGCTCAGCTTATTGTAAAAGATGGCAAGGCAGAAATTCACCCTATTGCCGGCACATTCAAACGTACCGGGAATGATGAAAAAGATGCAGAACTCGCAAAAAAATTATCTGAAGATATTAAAGAAAACAGTGAGCACGTCATGCTTGTCGATTTGGCTCGCAACGATCTTAGTCGCAACGGCTCAAATGTAAAGGTAGAAACGTACAGAGAAGTTCAGTTTTTCTCGCACGTGCTTCATCTTGTAAGCAAAGTAACGGGAATCAAGCATCCTAAAACTTCTACAATGCAGGTTGTCGCAGATACTTTCCCGGCAGGTACGTTAAGTGGAGCGCCTAAATATATGGCCATGCAACTCATAGAAAAATTTGAAACTGTTAATCGCGATTTCTATGGCGGTGCGATAGGTTTTATGGATTTTGAAGGTAATTTTAACCACGCCATAATAATAAGATCATTCCTGAGTAAAAACCATCAATTACATTATCAGGCAGGTGCGGGAATCGTAAGTGATAGTGTTCCTGAAAACGAACTTCAGGAAGTGTATAATAAATTAGGTGCCCTTACTAAAGCACTAGAACTGGCAGAAGAAATTTAGAGATGAAAAAAAAGGTATTGGTAATAGATAATTACGACAGCTTTGTTTACAACCTCGTTCACTATCTTGAAGATCTTGATTGTGAAGTAACAGTTATTCGTAATGATAAATTAAAAATTGAAGAGGTTGCGGCCTATGATAAAATATTGCTTTCTCCCGGCCCTGGCATCCCAGATGAAGCTGGTCTTCTTAAAGCAATAATTAAACAATATGCCCCTTCAAAAAGTATCTTTGGCGTTTGTCTGGGTCAGCAGGCAATTGGTGAAGTATTCGGCGGTAAATTAACCAATCTTGACCACGTTTTTCATGGTGTAGCTACAACTGCAAAACAAACTGTACAAAATGAACACCTGTTTAAAGATATCGCAGAAGAGTTTGAGATAGGCAGATATCATTCCTGGGTTGTTTCTCCAGACGGATTCCCCGGCGAACTAGAAATTACATCAGTAGACATAAACGGCCAGATCATGTCGCTTAGACATCGCTCTTACGATGTGCGCGGCGTGCAATTTCACCCCGAGTCTGTCTTAACTCCTGAAGGAAAAAAGATCATTAAAAACTGGGTAGAAGCATAGAAAAATCGGCAAATTTTAGCCTAAAACTGGCGGTAAACAGTAATTAAAAATTAAAATTAATCCTCTCCCTTTGGGGGAGTTAGAGGGAAAATGAAACAAATACTCAACAGATTAATAAATCACGAAATTTTAACCAAAGCTGAAGCGCGCGAAGTGCTGGTCAATATTTCTGAAGGTAAATACAATCAAAGTCAGATCTCTGCTTTTCTCACCGTTTACATGATGCGTAGCATTACGGTAGAAGAGCTTGAGGGTTTTAGAGATGCACTTCTTGATCTTTGCGTGGCGGTAGGTTTTACAGATTATAATTCTATAGATCTTTGCGGTACAGGTGGTGACGGGAAAAATACATTCAATATTTCAACACTTTCTTCTTTCGTCGCTGCAGGTGCAGGTATTAATGTAACAAAACATGGTAATTATGGTGTTTCTTCCGTTAGTGGTAGCAGCAATGTGATGGAGCATCTGGGCATTAAATTCAGCAATGATAAAGACTTTTTAAAACGCTGCCTTGATGAAAGCGGAATTTGCATTCTGCACGCTCCCCTGTTTCACCCGGCTATGAAAAACGTTGGTCCTATTCGCAAAGAACTAGGTGTAAAAACCTTCTTTAATATGCTGGGTCCCATGGTAAATCCGGCGTTTCCTAAGAATCAGTTAGTCGGTGTTTTTAATCTGGAACTGGCCCGCATGTATGGGTATCTCTATCAAAAAAGTGATAAGAATTTTACGATTCTACATTCGACTGATGGTTATGACGAAATTTCCCTTACGGGGAAAACAAAAGCGATACGCAACACTAGCGAGCGTATGTTGACCGCCGAAGATTTTGGCGTAAGCCGAATAAATGCTGAAGAAATTTACGGCGGTGACAGTATAGAAAGTTCAGCTAAGATTTTTATGGAAGTTATTAGCGGGAAAGGAACTGAAGCACAAAATAACGTGGTTTCCGCAAACGCGGGAATGGCAATCGCGACGGTAGAAAACCTTTCGCCAAAAGCAGGATTTGAAAAAGCAAAAGAATCCCTACTTTCCGGCAAAGCACTAGAAAAGCTGAATAAACTAATTGAATTAAGTAAATAAAAAGCTCCTCTCCTTAAAAAGGAGGGGTGGCAGCGTAAGCTGACGGGGTGGTTTTTTAACTCATTCTATAGCATTCAGGAAAAAAGAGAAATGAATATTCTAGATAAAATAGTCGCAGACAAATACAAAGAAGTCGCTTTAAAAAAGGGATTAATACCCGTTTCTCAGCTCGAAAAATCGGTGCTTTTTGACCGAAAATCGGCAAGTTTGAGCCAAATTTTAAGCACGAGCAAAACCGGAATTATTGCAGAACATAAGCGTCGTTCGCCGAGCAAATCGATTATAAACCATAATTTAAATGTTCAGGATGTCGCCCTTGGTTATGAAAAAGCCGGTGTTTGTGGGATGTCTGTCTTAACAGATGGCAAGTATTTTGGCGGTTCGCTTGACGATCTTTTAATTGCTCGTGCGGCGACAAATTTTCCGCTGTTGCGAAAGGAATTTATTATTGATGAATACCAGATCTTAGAAGCAAAAGCTCACGGTGCAGATGTGATTTTATTGATCGCGGCTGTGCTTTCGCGAAAGCAAATAACGGCTCTTTCTCAGGTTGCAAAAAGTTTAGGGCTTGATGTTTTGCTTGAAGTGCATAATCTTGACGAACTAGAAAAATCGATCATGCCGTCGCTCGATATGCTAGGTGTGAATAACAGAAACCTGAAAACTTTTGAAGTTAGTCTGGAAACCAGCAAATCGCTTTCTGAGCAAATCCCAGATGATTTTGTAAAAGTTTCAGAGAGCGGAATTAGTAATATTGAGGCAATAAAAGAGCTGCAGCCGTTTGGTTATAAAGGTTTTCTAATTGGTGAAAACTTCATGAAAACTGATAACCCCGGCGCGGCAGCAAAAGAATTTATAGATAGTTTAGCGTAGTTAAACAAATAACCCTGCTCCCCTACTTTTCAAGGAGGGGAAAATTTCAGCTTACTGAAATAGGGGTGGTTAAGAAAACTCTAGAGGAATTAAGTTATGAAACTCAAAGTTTGTGGTATGAAATATAATCCAGCCGAGGTCGCGGCACTTCAGCCGGACTATCTGGGTTTTATTTTCTATGAAGATTCGCCACGCCATTTTGAAGGCGACATTCCGGAATTACCTGAAAAAATAAAGAAAGTAGGCGTTTTTGTGGATGAAGAAATGGATACTATTCTTGAAAAAGTAGAACTGTATGACTTTGATATTATCCAGCTTCACGGTAATGAAAGTGTGGAGTTTTGCCAGGAACTAGAGCAGGAATTGTACAATGAACCGCATCAAATAGAAGTCTGGAAGGTATTCGGCATAAAAGATACTTTTGATTTTTCTATTCTTGATGAATACGAACCTTATGTAGATAAATTTCTTTTTGACACAAAAGGAAAAGCAAAAGGCGGAAACGGTTATACTTTTGACTGGCAGATCTTAAAAAAATACGAGTCGGACAAACCTATAATCCTCAGTGGCGGAATAGGTTTAGACGAAATTGACGCTTTAAAGGCGATTTTTGATACAGATCTCCCGATTTATGCGGTAGACGTAAACAGCAAATTTGAAGACAAACCGGGCTTAAAAAACGTTCAGAAATTAGAAGATTTTATAAAAGAAATAAAAATATATGATTGATGAGGAAACCTTTTCTTCAAGAATAGGAATTTAAAACAGGAATACCAGCGCAGCGCCTATTTTTAAAATACGGTTTCGCCGAAGCGAAAATTCCTAAGAAAAGGCATCTTTTTTCTTTGGTTCGTTTCTTTTGGATGAGCAAAAGAAATGAACAGATAAAAAATAAAATTATGAATTATAATGTAAACGAAAAGGGATATTACGGTGATTTCGGTGGAGCATACATCCCAGAGATGCTGTATCCTAACGTAGAAGAGCTACGCCAGAATTATATAAAAATTATGCAGCAGGATGATTTTCAGGAAGAATTTCACCAACTGCTTAAAGAATATGTGGGTCGCCCTACTCCGCTGTATTATGCTAAGCGCTTTTCAGAAAAATATGGCGCAAAAGTTTATCTCAAACGTGAGGATCTTTGCCATACCGGTGCGCATAAAGTAAACAATACGATTGGCCAGATCTTAATGGCGCAACGTCTTGGTAAAAAACGCATAATCGCAGAAACCGGAGCCGGACAGCATGGTGTTGCCACCGCGACAGTTTGTGCGCTTATGGGTCTGGAATGCATAGTTTATATGGGTTCTGTAGATATTAAAAGACAGGCTCCTAATGTGGCTCGTATGAAAATGCTGGGTGCGAAAGTTGTCCCGGCAGTTTCGGGAAGTAAAACGCTAAAGGATGCCACAAACGAGGCCATTCGCGACTGGATTAATAATCCTACAGATACGCATTATATCATTGGCAGTGTTGTTGGTCCACACCCATATCCTGATATGGTGGCACGTTTTCAAAGTGTGATTTCGCAGGAAATTAAAAAACAACTACTTGAAAAAGAAGGCCGTGAAGAACCTGATTTTGTAGTCGCTTGTGTAGGTGGCGGCAGCAATGCGGCAGGTGCTTATTATCATTATCTGGATAATCCCAAAGTGGGAATTATTGCCGTTGAAGCAGCCGGAAAAGGAATTGATACCGGCGAGAGCGCCGCAACCTCAGCATTAGGAAAAGAAGGAATTATTCACGGAAGCAAAACGCTACTCATGCAAACTGAGGACGGACAAATTACTGAACCGTATTCCATCTCTGCCGGACTCGATTACCCCGGTGTTGGCCCTATGCACGCGCATTTGTTTAGAAGTGGTCGCGGGGAGTTTATTTCTGTCACAGATGATGACGCGATGTTAGCAGGACTTGAACTAAGTAAGCTTGAAGGTATTATTCCGGCAATCGAGACTGCTCATGCACTAGCGATTTTTAAAACACGTAAATTTAAAAAGGATGATGTTGTTGTGGTGAATCTAAGCGGTCGCGGTGATAAAGATCTTAATACGTATATAGAATATTTTAATTTGGCTTAGGCCAGATTAATTTTTTCATTTCCGCGAAGGCGGAATAGGCTCCTCTCCTATTTTTAGGAGGGGTGGCAGCGAAAGCTGACGGGGTGGTAAAACCCTTCCAGTTTCGGAAACTCAACCACCTTCCCTTAAAAGGTAAGGAACTTTTTTAAAAAGAATACATTATGAACAGAATCAATCAAAAATTAGCTGAAGACAAAAAGCTACTTTCTATATATTTTACAGCCGGTTATCCTTCAAAAAATGATACGGTTTCGATAATCCAGGATCTTGAAAAAAGTGGGATCGATATGATCGAGATTGGCTTGCCTTTTAGCGATCCGCTGGCAGACGGGCCTACAATTCAGGAAAGTTCTACCGCTGCTTTAAAAAATGGAATGACCACTTCTCTGTTGTTTGAACAACTTAAAGATATTCGCAAAAACGTTTCTATTCCCTTGATTATTATGGGATATTTTAATCCGGTGCTGCAATTTGGTGTTGAGAAGTTCTGTGCAAAATGTGAGGAAATAGGTATTGACGGACTCATTTTACCTGATCTTCCGCTTGCTGAATATGAAGAGCATTACAAGCCTATTTTTGATAAGCACAATCTGAGAAATATTTTCCTCATCACACCGCAAACTTCAGATGAGCGCATCCAGCAGATCGATGAGGCTTCAAACGCATTTATTTACATGGTGAGCAGCGCAAGTACAACGGGCAAAACGAGTGGCTTTGGTGATGCACAAACCGCTTATTTTGACCGAATATCGGCTCTGGAGCTTAAAAATCCGCAGATTGTAGGTTTTGGTATAAACAATGCGGAAACGTTTACTTCCGCTACAGCGAAAGCGAAAGGCGCGATCATAGGTTCAGCATTTATAAAGCATTTAACTGAAGAAGGCACAGGAAAAATCGCCGATTTTGTGTCAAAAATCAGGTAAAACTAATCGAAAATTGGCTCATTAAGAACAGTTTAACCTCTCTTTAAAACAAATTAACGCCTTCATCTTTTAACTTAGGGGTATAATTTAAAAAGATAACGAGATGGATAAGAAATTTGAAAGAAAGACAGAACAAACGACTCCTACTAATCCTACAGGAAATAGAAATGTAGAGACAAATAAGGTAGATATAGACGAGAAAACAATTAAAAAACAAGAAAACAAAAAATAACTAATCCCAAATATCATTAATCAACTGAAAAACCCGGTTCAGCAAATCTGACCCGGGTTTTTTATGTTCATTCATGTTTCCCTGTGGAAATGCTATTCTCTATTATCTGTAGCCAGTTTATAAGTAGGATCTTCCATAATATTTACATCAATAATGGCTTCTGCGTTTTTGAGCAATTTTATGCAGTCCTTACTTAAATGTCTTAGATGAACTTTCTTGCCAGCCTTGTGATAGCGTTGTGTCACCACGTTTAAAGCTTCAATTGCAGACATATCTGAAACACGACTTTCTTTGAAATC